>NZ_CAITNG010000064.1 GCF_903893715.1 uncultured Mucilaginibacter sp. | reverse complement strand
GTTTCGCCTATTCTTTCTAACAAATAACGGGCAACCCAGATCTGATCACCTGCTTCTTTAGCACCTTTGGCAAATATCTGAAACTCCCATTGGCCTGCAGCAACTTCGCCGTTGATACCTTCAACATTTAAGCCGGCTTCTAAACATGCGTCAAGGTGCTCTTCAACGATATCGCGACCGAAAGCGTTTTTTGCGCCAACTGAGCAATAGTACGGGCCTTGCGGCGCAGGGTAACCACCTTTAGGGAAACCAAGTGGTTTGTCAGTCTCAGGATCCCAAAGAAAATATTCCTGTTCAAAACCAAACCAAAAATCGTTGTCATCGTCTTGTATCAACGACCGGCCATTCGATTCGTGGGGCTTACCGGTAGAATCCAATACTTCGCACATTACAAGGTATGCGCTTTTTCTTTGCGGGTCGGGGCAAATGAAAACAGGTTTCAAAATACAATCCGAAGAACCGCCTGGTGCTTGTTCGGTTGAAGAACCGTCGAAACTCCAATCAGGGCATTCAGATAATTTACCACCGAAATCATCTACAATTTTTGTTTTGCTGCGAAGGCTTTGTGTTGGTTTATAGCCGTCAAGCCAAATGTACTCGAGTTTTGTTGCCATTGTTGTTTAATTGTTTTGTAAAGCTTGATTCAAATATGTGATTTTTATTAGAGATATTGCAAATATAAAAGCGAATTTATAAAAATTTCTCTTTTTTTTACAAAAATCTATGAAATTAATCTATTAAGTAGGGTGAAATAAAGAAATCACTTTGTTTTTTGCAAGAAACACATCGAAAATTTCGCAAAAAACGAAAAAAAGTACTGTATCCCAATATTTTCCTTGGGTTTAATTTTGAAAATCACCGCATTTATAAAATCCTCATCAAAATATAAAAAAACGCTGTGAGGAGCATTTTTCCGGAAGCTGATAATCAATAATATATAAAGCCGGGGCCTAACTTTTGCCGATGAAGAGTCTTAACCGTGTCCGCTTTTTTTCCGGAACGCAGCTTTTTGCTTTAATTTTGTTTGGATAAACCACATAATTTTATTCTCTTAGCGATAGATTATTTGTTTAAAACACCAACCTACACCCCCTTGCTTGTAATGAAGAGATTTGCTGCCAATTTTTTATCCATTGTATTGATACCGCTATTGGCACCAACATATCTGTTCGCTATCATTTTGTTTTATTTCCCCCATGTAACGGACATTGTAGGGATAGGCAGCAAACTGTTGGCCATACTATATATTGCTTTGGGCACTGTATTGGCCCCTTTTATCGTTGTTTTTATACTCTATAAAAAGAAAATCATCTCCTCCCTGTCGTTACACGAAAAAAAGGACCGCACCATTCCGCAAATATTCTCTTGCATTATTTATGGCGGGATATGTTTGTTTTTGGTGAATAAAGAAGGTTTCCATAACGCACTGGCCCTATCCATGATAGCGGTTACAGCTTCGGTTTTGGCATTGACTATTATTACGCCGTTCTGGAAAATCAGCACACATGCCTGTGGTGCATGGGGATTGTTTGCTATATTGTATGTGTTGCAATACAAGTTTTACGAATACAATTTTGTGATATTGTACTACGTTATCCTGGCATCAACCATCGGTGTTTGTTTGGCCCGGCTTTATTTAAAGGTGCACACGCCCATGCAGGTTTTGGCCGGCAGCGTTTTAGGCACTGTCATTGGCTTTTCTTTGTTCCACCTGTTCCTTTCGTAATTACCAGGTGGTGTATGGCTGCACCGACAAATAAGAATTGAAGTATTTTTTGATAGAGGTGACTTCCTCGCCTATCCAATCGGGCATATCGAAGGCTTCTGCTTCGTTTTTGAGTTCGATTTCTGCCACATAAAGCCCCTTGTTATCACCCAAAAACTCATCAACCTGCCATAATTTATCAGCAAAAACAATATTGTACCTGTTTTTTGTGATGATATGGCCGCAAAAGGTGGCCAGCATTTCGCGGGCATCGGTTAAAGGTACCTCATACTCGTACTCAAACCTTGATATACCTGTAGTTTTACTTTTTATGGTGATATAACCTTTCGTATCGGCTACCCTTACCCGCACTGTTTTTGACGGCTCTTTGTGGATATATCCTTGTACCAAATGCATCGGAATTGGCTTATCTACCTTTTCCCATTTTTTAAGGTCTACCAGATATTTCCTTTCAATCTCGACACCCATTGGAAACCAGGTTAAATGATAAATGTGCGGCCTTCAATGGCCAGTTCGGTATTCGGGAAAACGGAAGCTGCTTCTTCAAGCAATTCGTTAAGCGTTTTGTAACGTGCTGAAAAGTGGCCGATAATCAATTTTTTAACACCACAAATTTTTGCTACTTCGCCTGCCTGCAAGGCGGTGGTATGATAGGTTTCGTTGGCGCGGTCCAACATATCATTGGCAAAGGTTGCCTCGTGGTAAAGCAAATCCACGCCTGCTATTTGTTTGAAATAGCTTTCATTATAAATCGTGTCTGAACAATAGGCATAAGCTTTGGGCTCTTCGGAATTGGTGGTCAATTCGACGTTGGGATAGGTAGTGCCATCGGGCGCAAAATAGTCCACCCCCCTTTTTAATATGGGGTAATAACTTAACGGAACATCCAATGCTTCCGTTTTTTCTTTAATAATTTTGCGCAGGCGGCGTTTTTGCCTGAATAAAAAGCCGGTGCAAGGTATCCTATGGTCTAAAATAATGGTCTCGACGGTGATATCCTGGTTGTCCAGTATCACTTCGGGAGCCACGGTATTGGTTGGATGAAAATGAAGAGGAAAATGCAGCTCGGTTTGCGAATATTTGAGCTGAAGGTCGATAATCTCTTTTAAGTGCGGCGGGGCAAAGAGTGTTATCGGTTTTTTACGCCCGTTCAAGTGAAGCGAGGATAACAAGCCCAAAAGCCCGAGGTAATGGTCGCCGTGCAGGTGGCTAATAAAGATATAGTCGATACGGCTCGACTTGACATCGAAGCGTAGCATTTGCTGTTGCGTGCCTTCACCGCAATCAATCAGATATAAGCGCTCGTTGATATTGAGCGCCTGTGCTGTTGGATTTCTGTTATAAATTGGAGTTGCCGAACTACTGCCCAGGATCGTTACATCAAACCTCATGTTCGGTTAAATAGAAAGAATGTTATCTCACTTCCCTGTTGAGACCTTTTTCGATCTCTTCCATAAAGATCAGGTCGATTGCTTCTTCGGTTTTGTTTACTATCGACAATACATTGTCTAACTGCGATATGGTAATCAACCTCGCCACAGAATCGGTAAGGCCCGACAATATAAATGTACCCTCCGCGTTTTTACACAAACGGTGGCCCACCAATAAACTGCTCAGACCCGATGAGTCGGCAAATTTTATAGACGACAGGTCTAAAATGATATTACGCTGACCTTCGGTGTTCATTAAAATCAGCTCCGATTTCAATTGAGGCGTAATGGATGAGTTGAGCTTTGTCTCGTTCAACTTAACCAATACATATTTTTCGTGTTTATCTACACTAAATTTCATCGCTTCAGATTAAGATGATAAAGATATATATTTTTACCTGCAATAAAAATAGGGTTAAAATTTACTTAATGCAATAGTAATATTTTCTTCCACCCTTTTCAGCACATCCTTGCTTTCGGGTTTCACAAATTTTTCGCCGATGATTTGTTGATAAAGCTCGATATAGCGTTCGGAAATGGAGTTTACCTTTTCGTCGGTCATTTCGGGCACTTGCTGGCCGTCTTTACCCTGAAAACCGTTTTCTATCAGCCATTGGCGCACAAACTCTTTTGATAATTGCTTTTGTGCTTCGCCTTTTTGTTGACGCTCTTCGTAACCTTCTTTATAAAAGTACCGCGATGAGTCAGGTGTATGTATTTCGTCTATCAGGTATATCTCGCCATCAACCTTACCAAACTCATATTTGGTATCCACCAAAATCAAACCGCGTTTGGCAGCTATTTCAGTACCGCGTTTGTACAGGGCGCGGGTATAGGCTTCCAGCTTCACATAATCGGCTTCGGCCACAATGCCTTTGGCGAGTATATCTTCGCGTGAGATGTCTTCATCATGCCCTACAGCTGCTTTGGTTGTAGGTGTGATGATGGGTTCGGGTAGTTTGTCGTTTTCTTTTAAACCACTCGGCAACGTTACACCACAAACGGAGCGTTTGCCCAAAGCATACTCGCGGGCGGCGTGGCCGGCCAGATAGCCGCGTATCACCATCTCCACCTTAAAAGGTTCGCAAATGCGGCCTATGGTTACGTTAGGGTCGGGCACGGATAATACCCAGTTGGGTACAATATCAGCGGTAGCTTTTAAAAAGTTAGCGGCAATTTGGTTAAGCACCTGACCTTTATAAGGTATAGGTTTTGGCAAAACCACATCGAATGCCGAAATGCGGTCGGTAACTACCATGGCCAGGTATTTATTGGCAATGGTGTATACGTCCCTTACCTTGCCTTTATAAAAGGCGGTTTGGTTTGGGAAGTTGAAGTGTGTTTCTTTAATAGCGGTCATTGTATTGAGATGTGCGTATTGCGTATTGAGACAATAGCAAACGCATTATTTTAATGATAAAAAATCGCAATACGCAATACTAATTACGCAATACGTTACTATTGTATATCCCCGTAAGCGGCCAAAATTTTGCGTACCAGTTTGTGGCGTACCACATCTTCGCCGGTAAGGTAAATAATGTCGATGCCTTTGATGTCGGTCAGTATCCTTAAAGCGGTATGCAAACCAGATTGCTGCTTTTTGGGCAAATCTATCTGGGTAACGTCGCCGGTAACAATAAACTTTGCAGATGGGCCCATACGCGTTAAGAACATTTTGAGCTGCATATCGGTGGCGTTTTGGGCTTCGTCCAATATTACAAAGCAATTATCCAATGTACGGCCACGCATAAAAGCCAACGGTGCTATCTCAATGGTACGGTTCTCTAAATAAGTTTTTAGCTTATCGGCTGGGATCATATCGTCGAGCGCATCATAAAGCGGGCGCAGGTACGGATCTATTTTTTCCTTCAGGTCGCCGGGTAAAAAACCGAGGTTCTCCCCTGCTTCAACTGCGGGTCGGGTCAGGATGATACGCTTCACCTCCTTATTCTTCAGCGAACGTACGGCCAAAGCTACCGCGGTATAGGTTTTACCAGTACCCGCGGGCCCGATGGCAAACACAATATCGTTAGTGGCAATGGTATCTACCATGCGGCGTTGGTTGGCCGTGCGGGCTTTTACCATAATGCCGTTAGGGCCAAAAACGATGACCTCGCCTGTGGTCGATTTATCACCGTTCAATTCGGTTGAAGGTTCCTGGATGCTTGAACCGAGTATACGCGATACATCGTTACTGTTCAGGCTGTCGAACTTTTCGACATGCTGTATCAGTTTGTTCATTTTATCCTGAAAAAGGTTCAGCTCCGCATCATCGCCCAAAATCTTAATTTCGTTGCCACGCGCAACTATTTTAAGTTTGGGATATTGTTTTTTAATGACCTCGAAATGATCATTGTTAGCCCCCCAAAGTACCGCGGGGTTGATATGTTCAATCGTTAATTTTAGTTCGTTCAAGCTATGGATTTATTTAAGATGCGGATTTTGTGGATTAAATTTGAATATTTGCAGCTGGTTTTTCTTGATTACAAGATTAGTAAATATATTTTTAAAATTTAATGGCAATTATAACTTTAACTACTGATTTGGGCGATAAAGATATTTATCAGGCCGCCCTTAAAGGTAGTATTTTAAAGTTGGAACCAACGGTTACCATTGTTGATATTACCCATTCCGTTGCCGCGTTTAATGTACAACAAGCCGCATTCATTTTAAAAAATAGTTTTCATTATTTTCCTGACGATACAGTTCACCTTATTGGCATAGATACGGTGTACAGCGAACATACCCGATACCTGGCTGTAAGATATAAAAACCATTTTTTTGTGGGTGCCGATAACGGCATATTTTCGCTGATGTTTGACGCCGAAGCACAGGAAATTGTGGAAATCAACATTATGCAGGACCTTAAGTTTCTGCACTTCCCCATTGCCGATGTTTTTGTAAAAGCAGCCTGCCATTTGGCCAAAGGCGGCGCGCTTACCGGTATAGGTATCCCGGTAACGGCATTTGAAAAGAAAATGAACCTTGCCCCTGTTGTGGAGAAAAACACCATTAAAGGCAGTGTTATCTATATAGACTCGTTCCAAAACGTGATTACCAATATTACCAAGGAGTTTTTTAGCAGGGTGCAAAGTAACAGACGCTTTGTTTTGTACTTTAAACGCAATGAAACCATTACTCACCTGAGCTGGCATTATAACGAGGTGCCCGAAGGAGAAAAGCTGTGTTTGTTTGGCATTAGCGACCATTTGGAAATTGCCATAAACAAAGGGAACGCCAGCGGGTTATTAGGGTTGAACCTGGGCGATAGCGTAATCATCGATTTCCAGTAAAGCTTTATTGTAATGAAAAAATTATTGTTCTGCCTTTTTTTACTGGCACCTTTTGCGTGCCTGTTTGCGCAAAACCCAGATTCGGTGGCTTATCAGCTACAGCGGCAACGGATAAACAACATGCTGGCACAGCGCAGCGAAAAATTTAGTCAATACACCAAAAGTTTGGACGAACATACCGGCATATTTGGCTGGCAAACCAAAAAAGACATCAAGCACTCCGGCGAAATTTTGATGGATATTGTACGTACCGACGATTCTATCTTTAAAGAACTGAAAGTGCTGTTCGATTATAAAACCTTTCAGCAAAACCAGGTGCAGCAACATTCGCAGGAATCGGAAAACCTGATACCGGGTTATATGCTCACTATCAATAAACTGCGGGCACAAAACGAGTTGCTGCTCAAACAGCAAAAAGAAGAGGAAAACGCCTTTGAAAAACGTCAGGGATATTATCTTATCCTGATTATTACCTTGGCCCTGATCTCGATATTTCTGTTTTCTCGCAGAAAGAGACGAAAAAGATATTAGAAAATTTAAAGTAATTTGGCGTACGACACGTCTACTCGCCTGATAGCAAACTATCCCGGTACTCATTATTATGTCAATTTTTGTTTTTTATCAGCAAAGCAGAAAATGGAGATACCGTTAGGGTTATTTTTGCTATCTTTCATCAGCACATTAAACATACATGGCAAGAGGTAATTTAAACAGCGGAACGTTATCAAAAAAAGACCTTCCTAAAGCAAAACTCAGTAAAGAAAGTTTGCAGAAATTTGGTAAGTTATTAAGTTATGTAAAACCTTACAGGGCTAAATTTATAGCAGGTTTTTTCTTTTTGGTTATAGCAAGCCTAACACAACTGGCCTTTCCGGCTTTTTTAAAGGCCTTGCTTGATGCTACCCAGGGGCGTTATAACCAGGTCATACCCAAACAATTCAGAAGTTTGATGTACGTGGGCCTGGGCGCCATGTGTATTCAACTGATCGGCGCGATCGTATCTTTTTTCCGGGTAACTTTTTTTGTTCAGGTATCCGAAAAAACCGTTGCGGATATTCGCCGCGACACTTTTTTTAAACTCATTACCCTCGATATGAACTTTTTTTCCAACCGCAGGGTTGGCGAACTGAACAGCCGTATCAGTGCCGACCTTTCGCAGATACAGGATGCCATTACGAGCATCTTCGCCGAAATGATCAGGCAAACCATCATCATTATCGGTGGCCTTACCTTTTTGGTCATCATATCGCCCAGGCTGACCGCCGTGATGATATTGAGCATCCCTATTTTAATTATATCTGCAAAATATTTTGGGCGTTTCATCCGCAAACTGGCCCGCGAAACGCAGGATAAACTGGCAGAATCGAACACAGTAGTTGAAGAAACACTGCAAGGCATTGCCAATGTAAAAGCATTTGTAAACGAAGCCTTTGAGGCTAAACGGTATACCGATATTATTAAGGACGTGGTACGCTTATCCATTAAAGGTTCCATATTCCGGGGTTTGTTCTCCTCATTCATTACGTTTGTGATGTTTGGTGGTATTTTTTGTATGATATGGTATGGCGCTACCTTAATTGGCGACCCGACCAGCGGCTTTACCTTCCCGGCATTGTTTGGCTTTATATTGTACTCGGCGTTTGTATCGGCTGCCATGGGCAACCTGCCCGAACTTTATGCCAGCATGCAAAGGGCCATAGGCGCCAGCGAACGCGTATTGGAGATACTGGATGAAAAAGGCGAGAATATCTCCATCAACGAAACTGACAATGCCATTAAAGAAAAGATTGAAGGCAACCTGGAATTCAGGGATGTGCAATTTCATTATCCTTCACGACCGGAAATAGAAGTATTAAAGGGCGTATCGTTCGAGGCCAAAGCCGGACAAAAGGTGGCCATTGTTGGGCCAAGTGGTTCGGGGAAATCGACAACGGCGGCATTGATACTCCAGTTTTATCATCCGCAAAGCGGTGAGCTCTTGTTTGATGGTAAACCGGCCGCGGAATACCTTTTAACCGACATACGCAACCAGGTGGCCGTTGTGCCCCAAGATGTGATGCTGTTTGGCGGCAGCATACGCGACAATATAGCCTATGGCAAACTGAGCGCAAGCGAAGAAGAAATTATACAAGCAGCCAAACAAGCCAACGCTCACGATTTTGTAACGGGGTTCCCGGAAGCTTATGATACCATTGTTGGCGAACGCGGTGTAAAACTATCGGGCGGGCAAAGACAGCGTATCGCCATTGCCAGAGCATTGTTAAAAAACCCGGCTATATTGATATTGGACGAAGCCACCTCGTCGCTCGATTCGGAATCGGAACGTTTGGTGCAGGAGGCTTTGGAGGTGCTGATGAAAAACCGGACCTCCATTATCATAGCACACCGGCTATCCACCATCCGCGAGGCCGACCAGATCATTGTACTGGAAAAAGGCGAAATTATTGAACGGGGCAGTCATGATGAGTTGGTAAAAAACGAAGGCGGATTGTATAAGTATTTGAGCGGATTGCAGTATGTAACTGAAGGCCCGCTAACCTAATTTGAATTTGCATATCTGCAAATGAGAAAATGTGCAGATGATAAAACAGATTTGGTAAACCGGTCGAAATTTTGTATATTGTATGGATTGGGCGTTAAAGTTGAAATGCGTAAAAAGTATTTTAAAAACACCCATATTTACCCATAACTAAATTCGTCCCGATAGCTATCGGGATTCCACATTCGACATTCGAAATAAAACTACAAAACACCCATATTTACCCATAAGTAGACGACCATGAAACACTACTTTAAACAACTTTTCGAGTACGACCGATGGGCCAACCAGGTTTTACTTGATAAGTTTGAACACCAGTTTCCGCAAAACGAGCGTATTTACGAGGTATTTTCGCACATGATATCGGCGCAGCGTATTTGGCTCGACCGGGTGATGGGCTTACCGCAAAGTACGGCTGTTTGGGCAGAGTTGCTGCCGCACGAAATGCAAACTGATATGGTAAGCTGCAACCGCGACTGGCTTGGTTTTATTGATGACCTGCAGGAAACAGATTTTAATAACACCGTGCATTATACCAATTCGGCAGGCGATACCTTTGATACCAAACTGGTGGACATTATGACGCATGTCATCAATCATGGTACGCACCATCGTGGTGGCTTGATGGTGCAGATGAAGGAAGAGGGATTTGTCTTGTCACCATTAGATTTTATTGTATATGTGCGCAGATGATTTTTCAATGTGCTCCCGATAGCTATCGGGATGAGAAAATGTGCGGATATGCAAATGGCTTCATCGTATTCATATATTTGTACTCGTATGCTAATAAACAGACATTCGAACATATTTAAAATCTACTCGTTATGAAAAAAATTCTAACCATAGCTGTAATCGCTTTAACGTTGAGCGCCTGCAACGATAACAAAAAACAGGAAAAGGCATTACAGCAACAAATACTTGATTTTCACGACAAGGTGATGGGCGATGATGAAAAAGCTATGGTGAACAAGATGAAACTGGATACCCTGATACACAAAGCCGACAGCCTTAAAACAGACAAACAGCAACTAAGCCAACTGAGTACCCAACTGATAAAAGCCGACGACGCCATGAGCGACTGGATGAAGGGATTTTCGTTGGACTACACGGGCAAAAGCCACGACGAGATAATGACGTATCTGCAACAGCAACAGGTTAAAGTAAAACAGGTGGACTCGATGCTGGTTGATGCCACGACTGCATCGGCCGCTTATCTTGATAAAATAAAGAAAAAATGAAAAACGCCCTATATGCTATTTTCGCCATTGTTTTTTTGGCAAGTTGCAGTCATCCCGATAAAAAAATACTGCCTATTTACGGCGAACGCCAAACGGTAAGTAAAACCGTTGACGGTAAAACCGAGGTGGACACGATATACAAAACCATACCGCCTTTTACGTTTGTAAACCAATATGGCAAAACCATTACCGAAAAAGACCTTGACGGAAAAATTTACGTGGCCGATTTCTTTTTTACCAGCTGCCCCAATATATGCCCGATTATGCAGCGCAATATGCTGGCAGTTTATAACGAGTTTAAGGCCGATAGCGGGGTTAAAATATTATCGCACACTATCGACCCGCGGCACGATACCATACCCGTGCTGAAAGAGTACGCAGATAAGCTGGGCATTAGTGGTAACTCGTGGTGGTTGCTGTTAGGCCCAAAAGAAGCTACCTACACATTGGCCGAAAAACATTATTTAGTAGCCGTGAATGATAAAGGCGAAGGCGGCTACGTGCACCAGGGCTGGTTTGTGCTTATCGACAAACAAAAACGCATTCGCGGAGCGTATGATGGCACCGACGTGAACGCCGTAAAACAGCTGATAGCGGATATGCATACTTTGGAACAAGAGTAATCATTTTATGAAGGCGAAGTTCTTGTTTATTATTGCGCTGTTTATCACCATTGCAGCCATTGTTTCATCGTGCCAAAGCGAGAGCGACATGACATTTAACCGGTACTATACTTCGGGTTCATTGCTATACCAGACCAAGTGCCAAAACTGCCATGGTATGAATGGCGAAGGCCTTGGGCAATTGATACCCCCTTTCAGCGATTCGGTTTACCTGAAAAAAAACATCACGAAACTGCCCTGCTTTGTAAAAAACGGAGCCAGCGGGCCTGTTATCCTGGCGGGTAAAACATTTAACAGCAAAATGCCCGCTCAGGACAACCTGAGTGCTATTGAGGTAGCTGAGATATTGACCTATGTAACCAATTCGTTTGGTAATAAATTGGGATTGATAGATGCACCGAAAGTGAATGCGGATTGGTCTAATTGCAATTGAAGCGGAAACTACATCTTCCGTTTTACATCTTCCATCTTACATAAAAACTGTACCTTTGTGCTAAAGCAGACCGTCCTATCGCTGCCCGTCGATTGGCGGGTGGAGGAAAGTCCGGGCAACACAGAGCATCCTGCTTCCTAACGGGAAGGCGCCACCAGTTGGCGACGGCAAGTGCCACAGAAAATAAACCGCTCCCAATCCCGATAGCTATCGGGACGGGAGTAAGGGTGAAAACGCGAGGTAAGAGCTCACGGCCTTGTATGGCAACATGCATTGCGGTAAACCCCAGGAGTTGAAAAACCAAATAGGTCCCGAAAGCGGAGCTGCTCGCTCCCGTTTAGTGTCCTTTGGGATATTAGCGTTGGGATGGGTAGGTTGTTACATCCCGGTAGCGATGCCGGGGGCAGATTAATGATAGGAACCCTGCAAAGGGGAACAGAACCCGGCTTACAGGCCTGCTTACTGGAATTTAAATCCCTTCGCCAAAGCGAAGGGATTTTATTTTTTTAAAAACCAAAAACACTATTGGCCTTTTTGTGTTTAGTTTTCTATACATCATAGAATGTTTATATTGGCTGATGCGAAAGCATCGTTTTTATAACGACAACCTTATTACTTTATGGCAAAAATCCTGATTATTGATGATGAACGTGCGATACGCAATACCCTGCGCGAAATATTAGAGTACGAAGATTACACCGTTGAAGATATTGACAACGGAGTCGACGGTCTCGAACTCATCCAAAAGAACGATTACGACCTGGTTCTGTGCGATATCAAGATGAATAAGATGGACGGTATGGAAGTACTGTCGGAAGGCTTGAGCATTAAGCCCGATCTGCCATTCATTATGATATCGGGCCATGGGACGATTGAAACGGCGGTTGAAGCCAGCAAGAAAGGCGCTTTCGATTTTATATCCAAACCACCCGACCTGAACCGTTTGCTTATTACTGTGCGCAACGCTTTGGACCGCGGCTCATTGGTTACCGAAACCAAGGTTTTAAAGCGTAAAGTATCCAAAACACGCGAAATACTGGGCGAATCGCAAGCTATCGGGAAGATCAAAGAAACCATTGACCGTGTTGCCCCGACCGATGCCCGCGTATTGATTACCGGCGCCAATGGCAGTGGTAAAGAACTTGTGGCACGCTGGCTGCACGAAAAATCGCACCGCAACAATGCACCGCTCATCGAGGTAAACTGCGCTGCCATCCCTTCCGAATTGATAGAAAGCGAACTGTTCGGGCACGAAAAAGGTTCGTTCACATCGGCTATCAAACAACGCATCGGCAAGTTTGAGTCGGCAAGCGGCGGCACTTTGTTTTTGGACGAGATTGGTGATATGAGCCAATCGGCGCAAGCCAAAGTATTGCGGGCGCTGCAGGAAAACAAAATCAGTCGTGTGGGCGGCGAAAAGGAAATTGAGGTTGATGTACGCGTGATTGCAGCAACCAACAAAGACCTGCTGAAAGAAATAGAAGCAGGTAACTTCAGGATGGACCTTTACCACCGCTTGAGCGTGATATTGATACATGTACCGCCATTAACCGAACGCAAGGACGATATTAGTTTGCTTGCGCAAAGCTTTTTGGAAGAGATATGTAACGACTACGGCATGCCGGTAAAGCGGATTTCGGAACCAGCTTTAGAAGCCTTACGTGCTTTGCCATGGACAGGCAATATCCGCGAGCTGCGCAATATGATAGAACGCCTTATTATCCTGAGCGATAAAACCATTACCGATAATGATGTGCGAGCTTTCGCCAATCCATCATCGCCGGTGGCGGCAGTTGCTGCAGGTTCATCACAAACGGATTTCGACCAGTTTAAAAACTTCCAGGAATATAAGGATTATGCTGAGCGCGAGTATATCAAGTTCAAACTCGAAAAGAACAACTGGAACGTATCGAAAACGGCTGACGATATCGACATACAACGCAGCCACCTGTACAGTAAGATAGAGAAGTACGGTTTGAAACGGGGGGAATAAATCAATTCAGAAGTTAAAATTCAAAAGTCAAAAAGAGGGAGCCTGAGAGCTCCTTTTTGATGTAACAAAAACCCGATATTAGTATCTTAGTTTTAAACTAAAACTAAAAGCAAGTTTTCACATTTCACAAAAAAAACCAATCATGAAAAAGCTATTCTTAATGTTTACCATGCTGACGGTTGCCAGCACATCGGTTTTCGCACAAATGACCAAAGACCAGGTAGTGGGCGAATGGATCCGGGCCAAAGCTTACACCAAAGCGTATTTGGATGCTATGCCCGCCGATGGCTACGCTTTTAAAGCTACGCCCGAAGTGCGCACTTTCGCTGCTCAAATGCTGCACCTGGCCGATGCCAACTATTTCTTTTTGTCAACCGCAAGCGGCACGCCAAGCAGTTTCGGACAAAAATCGATTGAAAAGACTGTTGCGCAAACCAAAGAGGAAACCACCAAGGCCGTTATGGACAGCTATGATTATGCAATCAACGCTATAAAAGGCATGACTGCCGAGCAGATGCAGGATATGGTAACAGCCGAAGGGCAGAAAGTTACCAAGGGGCAGTTATTGGCAAAAGCATTTGAACACCAAACACACCATCGTGGACAAACAACAGTTTACCTGCGTTTAAAGGGGGTTACCCCACCGGGAGAGATGTTGTTTTAAGAGGCACATTATATCACTACAAACAAAGCGGTTTCTGCTGATATATTTTTCGAATAAATATCGTCGATAATTCAGGGCAGGAACCGCTTTTTTTCTTTTCAGACTTTTATTTCAACAAGGCATCCTTCTCCTTAGCAAATACATTATACACCAACCGGTCCAGCTTGGCGGGAATAAATTTGCTAAGTAAAACAGTGAGCTTGCCCTGCCCTGTCATGATGAGGGTACGTTTACGGGCGGCTACACCATCAACTATCCGTTTCGCAACTTCTTCGCTTGACATCAGCTTGCCCTCGTCCATATGCGTTTCGCCCTGCTGAGTACCATCTTTGGCCAAAGCCGTATTGCGGATGTTGGAGTTGGTAAAACCCGGACATGCGGTTAGCACATTTATTCCTGTTTTAAGGTTTTCAACCCGAAGGGAGTCCAAAAAACCGTTCATGGCAAATTTGGATGCGGAGTAACCTGTACGGCCCGGAAGGCCTTTGTAACCGGCAATAGATGATACCCCGACTACGGTGCCTTTGGTTTTCAGTAGTTCGGGCATTGCATATTTGGTACTATATACTGTTCCCCAAAAATTGACATCCATTATACGTTTCAGAACATCGACATCAACATCCTTAAACAAAGCCCGCATGGATATACCGGCATTGTTCACCAAAATGTCTATCCGTTTAAAGGTTTGTATGGCCTGCATGATCAATAATTTGCAGTCTTCTTGAATGGAAACATCGCATGCTACGGCTACTGCGCGGATGTTATATTTCTTTTCGAGTTCCTGGGCTATTTCGCATAGCGTTACGTATTGCCTTGCTCCTAATATCAGGTTTGCGCCGCGCGACGCAAATTCTTCGGCCATGGCTTTGCCTATTCCCGATGATGCCCCTGTGATGATAACTACCTTATCTTTAAAACTCATATTGCCGGTGTGTCTAATTGATGTACCCCGCTTAACCCTTGTTTTGAGGATTTAACGAAATACTTGGCGGCAAATATAAACATGGCGCCATAAAAATTAGATATATACTTCCAACTGAATTTATCAAGACTGAGCCCCTTTAAATGGACGACATATGTTGCGGGGAAATAGTAGTTTTTGTATCCCGCTAAACGCAGGCGGTACGACAGGTCGATGTCCTGACCGTATATAAAAAAACGTTCGTCGAACAAGCCAATGGTTTGGAAAGCGCTTTTCCGCAGCAGCATAAAAGCGGCGCTCAGCAAATCCACCTCGCAAACTTCAAAATCCTCGGTCCAGTCGGCATGGTAACGGTTCAATAGCCTTGATTTGGGGAAGTGCTTGTAAAAGCCTGTCAATTTAAAAAAACATGCCCAGTGAGCGGGAAGTCCGCGTTTTGATTCAGGCAAAAATTGACCGTCGGCGTTTGTCATTCGTACGCCCATACCGCCTGCTTGCGGGTGGCTATCCATAAAGGCCAGGGTTTTGTGCAGGGTATCCTCGCTGGTTAAAGTATCAGGGTTAATCAACAGGATATATTCGCCTTGAGCCACATCGATACCTTGATTGGCTGCTTTTGAAAAACCTTCGTTCCTTTGGTTCTCTATCAGATTAACATCCGGGAAACGGCTTTTGATGATGGGGGCCGAAAAATCGACAGAGGCGTTGTCTACAACAATAACTTCGTGCAATATTTCCTTCGTTGCAATTTGCAAGGTAGCCAATGCCCGTTTAATGCGGTCGCGACTGTTGTAATTAACAATGATGATGGAGAGCTTCATGTAGACTATTTTGCCATAGCGTTATTGTAAGGAACCCTGGTAGTAATGGACCGACCTAATGTGATCTCGTCCACGTACTCCAGTTCTCCTCCAAAAGCTATGCCACGAGCAATAGTCGATAGGATAATGTTAAAATCTTTTAAACGTTTGTGCAGGTAAAAAATAGTGGTATCGCCCTCCATAGTGGTGCTCAGGGCAAATATAACCTCCTTAACCTCATCATTTTTAAGGCGTTCTAACAATGAGTCCACCTCAAGGTCGGTAGGGCCTATACCGTCCATTGGAGAGATCAGTGCGCCCAGTACATGATACAGTCCGTTGTATTGGTTGGTATTTTCGATGGCCATTACATCACGGGTGTCCTCAACAACACATACCAAAGAGCGGTCGCGTTTGGGTGCCGAGCATATTTCGCATACGGGCAAATCAGATATATTATGGCAAATACCACAGAACTGGATTTCGTTGCGCAACTTGCTCACCGATGCACTAAAGCGCTCTACTTCATCCTTGTCTTGCTTTAGCAAGTGGAGCACCAGGCGCAAAGCAGTTTTTTGACCCACCCCAGGTAATTTAGAAAACTCGGCCACAGCAGCCTCCAGCAACTTTGATGAAAAGTTCATTTTGCGAAAATAATGATAGTTCATGGTTCATAGTTCATGGTTCATGGTTTTTTTTGTTCATAGTTGATAGTTCATGGTTCATAGCAATAAGAATTATAGTAAAATCACCCGTGGTCTTACTATGAACTATGAACTTAGAAACTTATTTCATATCATTGAACTAATCAATAATCAACATGGCATTCAGGTTTGAAGACTTACAGGTTTGGCAAAAAGCACTGGATTTAGGTGAACTTATCAATCAACTAACAAAAGGATTTCCTAAAGACGAGCTTTTCATACTTACCTCTCAGATAAAAAGAGCAGCTGACTCGGTTGTATTAAATATTGCAGAAGGGTCCACAGGTCAAACAAAAGCAGTATTTAAACAATTTCTCAGATACGCACTCGGGTCCGGTATAGAGGTGGTTAGCTGTTTGTTTATTGCTAAGAAAAGAGGCTATATTAAAGAAGATAAGTTTAAGGATTTGTATAACGAATACGAAGTTTTAGTTAAAATGATTACCAATTTGAGAAACTCATTAGATTAAACCCTTTTCGGCTATGATCTATGAACCATGAACTATGAACAAATTGTCGCCACTAATCCTACTCTCGTTCATCATCGGCTACTTTTTAGTGTTGATCGTCATTTCGTTCATAACCAGCCGAAAATCATCCGATAACGATACCTTTTTTGTAGCCAACCGCAACTCCAAATGGTATTTGGTGGCTTTCGGGATGATCGGGACGGCTTTAAGTGGGGTTACATTTATTTCTGTCCCCGGTAAAGTTGGCGCGGCAACCGGCGATCAGTTTGCTTACTTTCAATTTGTACTGGGCAACGCTGCAGGTTTTATCATTATCGCTTTGGTGCTATTGCCATTGTATTATCGCTTAAAGCTGACTTCCATTTACGGTTACATTGAACAAGCCTTAGGCAAGTGGAGTTACAAGACAGCCGCCGGTATATTTCTGATCAGCCGTGTGATTGGTTCGGCGTTCAGGTTGTATTTGGTGGTGATCGTATTGCAAAAGTTTATTTTTGACAGCTACCATGTGCCTTTTGGCGTAACGGTGCTCATCTGCCTGTCGCTAATATGGCTATACACCTACAAAGGCGGCCTTAAAACCATTATTATTACCGACAGCCTGCAAACCCTGTTTCTGGTATCATCGGTGTTTCTATCTATTTATTTCATTTGCCGCAGCTTAAACTACAATGTATTTGAGGCTGCCGACGCGATAAAGAACAGCAGTTACTCCAAAATTTTTTTCTGGACGGATTTCATCGGTAACAAGTTCCATTTTGGTAAACAGTTTTTGGGTGGCTTGTTTATCACCATCGCCGTGGTGGGTTTGGATCAGGACCTGATGCAAAAAAACCTGAGCTGCAAAAACATCGGCGAAGCGCAGAAGAACATGTTCAGCTTTACCACTGTTTTCGTCATCATCAACATCTTTTTTTTAAGTGTGGGCGCATTGCTGTACATCTATGCGCAGCATAATGGCATAACCGTAGCCAAAACAGATTACCTCTATCCTACCATTGCTTTGAATTATTTAGGGTTGCTACCGGCCATCGTATTTATGCTCGGATTGACTGCAGCGACCTTTGCCACAACCGATTCCGCATTGACGGCACTAACTACTTCTTTTTGTGTAGATTTTCTAAACTTCGGCAAAAGCCAAAACATCAATAGCAAAAAAATGGTAAGCGCAAGGCATATGGTACATATCGCCTTTTCGGGATTGATGTTTTTAACCATTATCATCTTTAACCAAATCAATAACGACGCAATCGTGACTGCCATATTCAAGGTAGCATCATACACTTATGGCCCATTACTAGGTTTATACTCATTTGGTTTGTTTGTAAGCAAAAGGCAGGTTGCCGACAAGCTGGTGCCTTTTATCTGTTTGATATCCCCCGCAGTATGTTATTACCTGAGCGCGAACTCAAAAACGCTGTTGGGTGGCTATGTGTTTGATAACGAACTCATTATTGTAAACGGCTTGATTACCTTTGTTGGTTTGTGTGTAACGAGTAAAAAGAAGTTCATGGCTCATAGTTAATAGCAAGAAATTGCCCAATGAATTTTTTTACTATGAACCATGATCTATGAACTATGAACAAAAAATACCATGAACAAAACACTATCTTTACACCCTTTGATAAAAAATTATGACTGGTGAAGAAAAAATAAGACATGCCTTTGAAAACAAAAACTGGCAGGAAATTAAGGTAACCGATAGCTGGCAGATCTTCAAGATCATGGCTGAGTTTGTTGATGGCTTTGAAAAAATGGCCAAAATAGGCCCCTGCGTTTCAATATTCGGCTCTGCACGTACCAAACGCGACAACAAATACTATAAAATGTCGGAAGAGACCGCACGCTTGTTAACCGAGCGTGGTTACGGTGTGATATCGGGCGGTGGTCCGGGCATTATGGAGGCAGCCAACAAAGGCGCATACGAAGCCGGAGGTAAATCGGTTGGTTTGAATATCGAACTGCCTTTTGAGCAGTTCCACAACCCTTACATCGACCGCGACAAAATGATGGAGTTTGATTACTTTTTTGTACGGAAGGTAATGTTCATGAAATACTCGCAGGGTTTTATCGTCCTCCCCGGAGGTTTCGGTACCATGGATGAATCATTTGAAGCAATAACCTTGATTCAAACCGGCAAGATAGCCCGTTTCCCCATCGTTTTTGTAGGTGTTGAATATTGGGGAGGCTTGTTTAAATGGGTAGAAGAAACCATGTTAAATACCGAACACAACATTAATCCGGATGATTTGAACTTGTACCGTCTGGTTGATACGCCTGAAGAGGCCGTTGAACATATCTTCAGGTTCTACAATAAGTATGTGTTGAAACCAAATTTTTAAGGCACACGTTCGCTTAAAAACCTCAAAAAAGCTACAACCGGTTAGCTGCGTTGTTTTTTAAAAGATAATATTAAATCAAGAGCAACTTTGCCATAAAAGTTTTATTTTGCGGATATGGAAACATTGGCCAAACAAAAGCCGCAAGCGGCAATATGGTTCATATTTATCACCCTGCTTATTGATGTAATAGGCTTTGGTATCATCATACCCGTATTCCCCGACCTGATCATGCATTTACTGCATAGTGATATCAGGGATGCTGCCAGTTATGGCAAATACCTTACCGTAGCTTATGCTTTAATGCAGTTTGTATTTGCCCCCGTTATTGGTAACCTGAGCGACAAATATGGACGCCGCCCGGTGTTGTTGGCTTCATTATTCGGTTTTGGTATCGACTATCTGTTTCTGGCCTTCGCGCCTACCATCGGTTGGCTTTTTATT
Source organism: uncultured Mucilaginibacter sp. (assembly GCF_903893715.1). GTDB lineage: Bacteria > Bacteroidota > Bacteroidia > Sphingobacteriales > Sphingobacteriaceae > Mucilaginibacter. Next base: position 36,114 of record NZ_CAITNG010000064.1, on the reverse strand, counting down.
GGACGCATCATTGCAGGTATTACCGGAGCGAGTTTTACCACGGCTACCGCTTATATTGCCGACATCAGCACCAACGAAACACGTGCAAAAAACTTCGGTATGGTAGGTGCGGCGTTTGGCCTGGGCTTTTTTATCGGACCATTTTTAGGGGGCGTGTTGGGCGAAATCGGGTTGCGTGTGCCATTTTATGCTGCAGCAGGTTTAGCGCTGCTTAATGCTGCCTATGGCTATTTTATCCTGCCCGAATCATTGTCGCTTGATAAACGCCGCCCGTTCGAACTGAAACGCGCCAACCCTGTAGGTTCGTTATTGCAATTGGCAAAATTCCCCTCTGTTTTAGGTTTGGTGGCATCTTTCTTTTTCATTTACATGGCCGCGCAATCGGTACAGGGCGTATGGAACTATGTTAACATCTATCGCTTTAACTGGAGCAAGCAAATGATAGGTTACTCCTTAGCCTGTATCGGCCTATTGGTCGGCCTGATACAAGGCTTACTAAGCAGGGTGGTGATACCTAAATTAGGCAACGAACGCAGCGTGGTTACCGGCTTGCTGCTGTACATGGTCGGGCTTGTATTATTTTCAATCGCTGGGCAAAGCTGGATGATGTTTGTTTTTTCGATACCTTATTGCCTTGGCGGGATAGCCGGGCCTGCCTTGCAAAGCATCATTACCTCATCTGTACCCGCCAACCAACAGGGCGAACTGCAGGGTGGCCTGACCAGTTTGATCAGTGTTACCACAATTCTGGGGCCTATGACAATGATCCCTTTGTTTGTTTTCTTTACTTCGAAAGCCGCACCCATACAATTTGCCGGGGCACCTTTTATGGCCGGCGCGGTTTGTATGCTGATCAGCGCTTTATTAGCGGTAAGGAACTTTAAGAAAGAGGCTAAACAGGCCGAAGTAGTATAAGCATCCCCGCCTGTGCTGTAAGGTGTGCAGAACTTTCCCGACAAATCATTCATGGAAGATTACTTTATCGGTAATTTCGCAGCGCAATTTTTGATGAATGAAACACCTCTACACTAAATACAAACCCCATTACCGCGATAACCTGAGTTTAGCCGTCCCGGTGATGATATCGCAACTGGGGCATATGCTGGTGCAGGTATCGGACAGTGCTATTGTTGGCCACTGGGCCGGTACGGTGCCCCTCGCGGCGGTAGCTTTGGCCAACGGCGTTTTCTTTATCATTTTGGTGACAGGCCTGGGCATATCGTATGGTATTACCCCCCTCATCGCTCAGGAGAACAGCCGCGAAAACTTTGGCGAGTGCGGCCGCCTGCTCATCAACAGCCTGCTCATTAATGTGGTTACCGGGGTGCTGCTGTTCCTGTTGGTTTATTTGGGTTCGGCCTATATGCTGGGGCACTTGGGGCAGTCGCCATTGGTGGTAGCGCAGGCCAAATTGTTTTTGCCGCTGCTGGCCATATCCATTGTACCGCTCATGGTGTTCAACACCTTTAAGCAATTTGCCGAAGGGCTTGGTTTTACCAAACAGGCCATGAGTATTTCCATCTGGGGGAACATCCTCAACATTTGCTTAGGCATCACCTTTGTGAAGGGCTTGTTTGGCATTTTGCCGATGGGCATCCGCGGGGTGGGTTACAGTACGCTGATTGACCGCTGCGTAATGGCTGTCGTAATGACACTTTATGTTTTACGCTCGGAACGCTTCAGGAAATACCTGCACAACTTCGCCATAAAAAACATAGACCGCCTGCGCAGTTGGAATCTGTTAAAGATAGGCGCGCCGGTTGCCATGCAATATACTTTTGAAGTGAGCGCCTTTGCGGGGGCAAACTTTATCATCGGTACGATTGGGCCAGAGCCACAGGCAGCGCACCAAATCGCGCTCACGCTGGCATCGTGTACCTACATGATGTCGTCGGGCGTATCGGCAGCGGCGGCCATCAAATCGGGCAACCATTTTGGGATCAAAAACTTTAAACTGCTGCGCACCTCGGCCATATCAAGTTACCATATTGTGCTGGTGCTGATGTGTATTACGGCGCTCATGTTCACCTTTTGCAACCACCTGCTGCCCTATATATTCACCACCGATAAAGCCGTATTGGCCATTGCCGCTCAACTGCTTATCCTGGCAGCGTTCTTCCAGTTGTTTGATGGAACACAGGTTGTAGGCCTCGGCGTACTACGGGGCATGGGCGATGTGCAGGTGCCTACCTTTATTACCTTTTTGGCCTATTGGGTGGTTGGCATCCCGGTAGGTTACTGGTTTGGGATACACGAGCAATTAGGCGCAGTTGGGGTATGGTACGGCTTGGTTTTGGGATTGGTGGTGGCGTCGGTGTTGTTGTTTTTTAGGTTTCATGTGCTGAGTTTGAGAAATAGTCCGGAAGACAGGAAGTCCGAAAGTCCGGAAGTGATAGTTTAGTCCGAAAACCAGTAAACTTCTTTTATCTTTCTTTCGGACTTCCCGACTTTTCGGACTTTCGGACTAAAAATACAGATCTATCGCTACCCTAAACGTATTCACATGCGCTTCCACAATGTCTTTAACCTGCGGCGAGTAGCCGCCGCCCATACTCACTTGTACGGGGATGTTGTGGGCAAGGCATTGCTCGAACACAAAACGGTCGCGGGCTTTGCAGGCTTCTTTGCTCAACTTTAATTTGCCCAATTTATCGGTGGCTAAAACATCAACCCCGGCCTGGTAAAATATAAAATCCGGGTTTAATTTTTCAATGAGTTTGGTTAGTGTGGCTGTTAAAATATCGAGGTATCCCTCATCGCCCAAACCATCAGGCAGGGGAATATCTAGGCTTGATTGTTCCTTGCGTGCGGGAAAATTATTGGCCCCATGCATCGAGAAAGTGAACACCCTGTCCTCATGCTCAAATATTTGCGCGGTGCCATTGCCCTGGTGCACATCTAAATCAACAATTAAAATAAGGGAGGCTAATTGTTTTGATAACAAATAGTTAGCTGCTATGGCCTGGTCGTTGAGCAGGCAAAAACCCTCGCCCCAATTGGTACCCGCATGGTGCGTACCGCCCGCGGCGTTAAAGGCTATTTTGTTTTCGAAAGCGTAAAGGGCACCATCAATAGTGCCTTTTGCGATGCGTCTTGAACGCTCCACCAGGCGGGCCGATAAGGGGAAGCCGATACGGCGAATTTCTTTGGGCGGCAGGGTCAAGTCGCGGAGCTGGTGCCAGTAGGCTTCATCATGGGTGAGCAGGATAATATCTTCATCTACCGCTTCAGGATGGAACAGGTTTTGGCTGGTAATCAGGCCTTCATGCAGCAACTGCTCAGGTATCAGTTCGTACTTGAGCATGGGGAAACGATGGCCTTCGGGCAGCGGATGGGCAAAGATGGGGTCGTAGGCTATTTTGAGCATCTTTTACTTCTTTTTGGCAAAGGGGCTGCCTTTCACAAAAAACCGGTATGGCAACAGGGCATCATCCCCGGCATAGTCCACCCCGATGCGGGGCGCGGCCATGATTTCCTCATCCGTAAACGAAAGCCCCCTGTCTTCAATCCATACGACACCCCCTGTGAGGCTATTAGCGTTCATCTGGCGCGTTATCCCCAGCGCTTTGGCATAAGACCCCGGCCCGCATGTTATCGACGGTTTAAAAGCCTTTAAATTGCGTCGCGCCATCATCACGTCGATACCTTCGGTCGGTACGATGGCACGGATGAGTATGGCATGAGGCTCGCCTTCGACAGAAGTAACCACATTGAACATCTCGTGGATGCCGTAGCACAGGTATACATAGGCAATACCGCCCTGCCCGAACATGGTTTGCGTACGGGGCGTTTGCTTGCCCCCAAAGGCATGCGAGGCTTTATCTACAACACCATTATATGCCTCTGATTCAAGAATATATCCTCCGCTAATTACACCATCAATACAGGTAAACAAATACTTGCCAAGCAAGTTGCGGGCAATGCCGAGCACATCGTTGTGGGTATAAAAATCCTCAGTTAGTTTCATTTGCTCAATATTTCTTTCAGCATCGCACTGATCTCTTTGGCTCGGTTAAATACCATCATATGGTCGCCGCCATCAACTATAATTGGATTCTTTATCTTTTTGTAATCGAATACTTTATCGGCTGTGCCGATGATATGCGATACGCTTTGAGGCACGATAGTATTATGCCATTTTAAACTGGCTCCTATCGACCATTTTAAAAACGTAGGCGAGGTGTTCTTGAGCATCAGGTAAAACAAATGCCCTTCCGGACCACCGGCCAGTTTGCCCATTATCGGTTTGAACAAAAAGCCCATATTGAGAATGGTTTGCCCGCTCAGCCATTTGTAGATGCCGATGCCCCGGAAGAAGGAATAGTATCCAGGTGCCTCATCCACGGTTTTGATACTGGATATAAGGATGGCGTGTTTCAAATCCACTTGCTTTGCTATTTCCACCGTGATCATCCCGCCAAGGGAAACACCAATAACGTTATCATTTGCCTGTATGCCAAATTGTTGTATTACTTTACCTGCATAGTCGCTTAAAGTATCGTCTGGTCCGGGTTCGAACCAGTGGACGGGTATCACTTCATAATCCGACAGGTCGAGATGTATAAAAAGACGCTCATCGGCACCCATGCCCGATATGAGGAAAACCCTGAGCTTTACCATTTGATGAGCTTTACGATCTCTTCAAGGTATTGTGCGTCGGTAGCATCAAACTGATCCAGGGCTTCGCTATCCACATCCAACACGCCAGCCACCAGGCCGTTATGCAAGAGCGGAACCACGATCTCGGAGCGCGACAGCGAACTGCAGGCGATATGACCGGGAAAGGTATCCACATCCGGAACGACCAGTGTTTTGGCTTCGGCCCAGGCCGTACCACAAACTCCCCTGCCCTTTGCGATGCGGGTGCAGGCCACCGGTCCCTGGAAAGAGCCAAGCACCAGTTCATCGCCCTTTACCAAATAAAAGCCCACCCAAAACCAACCGAACTGCTCTTTGAGCGCGGCGGCGATATTGGCGAGGTTGGCTACCAGGTCGGGCTCACCCTCGAGCAATGCCTGTATTTGCGGAATGAGGGATGTGTATTGCTCCGCTTTGCTCGCGGAGCGGATAATGGTTAAGTCTTCGGCCATAGGTACAAAGATAGTTGCGGGCTTGTTATTAGAAAGTAAAAATTGGTGAGCAAACAGGTGAGATGCCGAAATAAATTCGGCATGACGGTACGAATATCACATTTAATCTTTTATTTCGCTTTGATATGATCGTCAGCCTCACCATCGTCCGTTACCGCAAGGCCATGATACCTTTTGCTCTGGTTGCCATGGCCATACACCGCTGGCCTATGCTGTGGCGGCAGGGCTGCTCGTTTTGGAAGTTGTTGGGCTGCGGGCATAACGGCACGTTCGACCTGCAGCCCGACTGGCAGCAATGGGGACTATTGGCCGTTTGGGACGAACGCGAGGACTTCGACGCGTTTTACCGTGGCTCGTTTGTGAGCAAATGGTGGACGCTGTACGCCCGCGAAAGCTGGACGGTGTTATTGGAGCCTTTGCAAAGCCATGGCAAATGGGATGGCAAGGAACCCTTTGGCAAACCGAACATTGTTAACCATAGCGGACCGGTAGCGGTACTGACCCGGGCCACCATACACCTGAACCGGCTGAAGAATTTTTGGAGCCATGTGGACGAGGTGGCCGACATCATGACTTCGGCGCAGGGCTATATCACTTCGGTGGGGATAGGCGAAGCGCCGGTTTACCGGCAGGCTACCTTTTCGGTTTGGGTGAGCGCCGAAGCCGTAAAGAACTTTGCCTACAACACCCCGCAACATGCCGAAGTGATCAAAAAAACACGGCACGAAAACTGGTACCGCGAAGAGCTTTTCGCGCGCTTTAAACTGCTTGAAACCTGGGGTACTTTGAACGGGAAAAACCCGTTGGAAGGCCTCATCAAATAAACTCCTTTTTACCCATGAGAACAGTAGCCGAATTACCCCACCCCGAATTTAAAATCACCATCATGAGCATGAACCAAAAGTTCATCATCAAACTGGAACAAGGTCCGTTGGAGCAAATTTACAAGGTGCCCGAGATGGACCTGACCGACGGGGTGAACAGTGTTTTTGAACTGCTCGACGAGACCTTCCTGGCGACCGTTGCCACCCGCTTTGCCGAAATGCGCAAGGATTTTAAGGAAAGCTTTTACAGGTACAATTACTGATTTAGTAATTTGTTGTAAGTTGTTAAATATCAATTGGTTAAATATTATATCTATTTGAAACAGAATTTTATTTGGCGAGAATTGGCCTTTTTGCCGTTTATTTAAAATTCAGTTGATAATTTAGTTTATCTGAATTTTATAATTACTTGTATATTAATAGTTTATATTTTTATACAAAATTAAATTTTGCGGGGTAAAATCGACTTAAAACACTGTATTTGGGCCGCTAAAACACAAAAAGCGATTTTTAAATGTACGTTTTTTTGTTGGGAAGTATGCAAACTTTTTGGAGGTTTTTGGGCACGCGAAGGCGCGAAGACGGGAAGGTTTTTAAGGTAATTTTAAATTTAACTGTCCCCTACCCGCATGCAAAACACCAGGTCATGCCGAATTTATTTCGGCACCTCACATGCTAAGTAATGAACAAATGTAACTCGCATATCTTTATGATGGGGTGCTGAAACAAGTTCAGCATGACCTTTAATTTTTATGCTTTTTTGGATTGCTAAACCGCCATCAAATCGCAATACCAAAAGCCCGAAATGGTGGTTGAAGGTGACGACGAATTGCAGGTATCATCGGCAGTTTTAGGGGCGGCGTATTTTTTGAAAACCTTCTCCCCTGTTTGGTATAAAATAGGCGATGAAAAGATGGGGCCTTTGAAGGCGAAGGTATGGAACTCGCCGTTCTCGCCGCAAACATCTACTTCTGGTGGAAGCGCATTTATGAGTTCGGGGCTAATCTCTTTGCCGACAAATTCGCCGAGCCATGCCTGGGTACAGGCGATGACGGTGCCGAAGCCAAGTGCCAAAAACTCATTGATGAGCTCGTGGCTGTCGCGTTTCCATAGCGGGTATATGCCGGTCATGCCGGCTTCGGCCAGGCGGTTGTCCCGATACAGTTTTAAGTCCTCTAAGAAGATATCGCCAAAGATGGCGTGGGTTATACCCTCGGCCCTGAACTTATCCATATGGAAGCGCATCGCTTCATCATATTCCTTCATCCCCGGCATTTCGGGCAGACGTATTTGATACAATGGTATGCCGATGCGCTCAGCCTGTAGCAGTAATAACTCCTCACGCACGCCGTGCATCGATATGCGGTTGGCGGCATCGTTCACCGTGGTAACGAGGTATTTGATGTCGATATCCGGGTCGCGCAGGCAATGGTACAGTGCTAAGGCGCTATCCTTGCCCCCACTCCAGTTGAAGATGCATTTTCTTCCCATTTATTGAATGATTGATTGGTTTACGATACTGGCTTATCTGCTTCAAAATCTTTCGCACAATTGAAACAATGCCATGTTTTGCGCGCCAACATTGGCATTACTCCGGAAGTTGAAATAAATGTGGCAAAAACAGAAAGCATGGTGGAAAACCATCCATAACGTCGTTCGGTGGCATTACCGTAACGAACATTGTTTGAACTGCAATAAGGACAAGTGATGCCCACAGTACGTTCATCAACGAATGTTCCTTCTATTAATTCAACCGAAGCAGATTCATCCTGGCCTAATATCGCATCGCACTTTTCAATATCACATTCAAATACCCTGAGTTTTATCCCACCAATGGCTGTATTATAAAAGGGGTTAATGGTGGCCATATTTTCATCCGAAATGAAGCATTGTATACCGCTATCCTGCAACCGCGAAAGCTCGATATGCGCCAGCATAGGGTCGTAATAGGTACGGTAAGTTACTATGGGTTCTTCTTTAGGCATTGATATACTTTGATTTCACCGATTGTTTTGCATTGGCTTCGATACGCTTTAATTCCCCCTTTAGGGGGTTAGGGGGCTGGCTTAAAAATCCTTCCCGCAATTAAAACAATGCCATTCTTTTTCTTTTTCGAAAGGCAGGGCATTGGCTACAGTAGATACGATTCGGGTGAGCCAATTGGCATCATCGGGTACGGATTGACTGTTGCGCACGTTATTTGAACCGCAGTACGGGCAAACCATTACCGCGTCTTCTTTTGGCAGTTCGTCAACCGTAAGGTCGGCATCTTCGGCTAAAATGGCTTTGGCTTTCTCCAGGTCGCGCTCAAATATCTGCAGTTTGATGGTGCTGAGCGTATTGCCAAAAACAGGATAAATGCTCATGGCGCTGTCATCTACAAAACAGTGTATATCGTTTTCTTCCAGTCTGCCGCGCTCTATTTGCGCGAGCACCGGGTCGTTATAAGTACGGAAAGTAATGATTGGCTCTTCTTTTTCTTTGGACATGTTAGTTTAGTCTATCTTTTTTATCGACCCTGCTCCTGACTGGTTATTATCGACATTTGCCGGGTTGCCACGGTATTGGATATCGCTGGTGCCGCTGGTGTTCACCTTCAGATTGGTTAATACATTGATTTTATAGCTGCCCGCGCCACTACTTTCGATATCGTATTTACCGACAACAAAATCGAGCGCGTCGACCTGTGCCGAGCCACTTATGGCTACTTTATGTGTTGTGGCCTGGCCGGTAAGGGTAAGGTCTATCATGCCGCTGCCGGTAGTGGTTACATTGGCCGCCTCCAGGTTTAGGGTGAGTTTTGTGGTGCCCGAAAAATCAAATTCGATATCTTTTGTGGTAATTTTTCCATCGGATGAAATATCCAGCATTCCCGAAGTACCGAGGTACGAAAGATCCTTCACAGTGATGTTCAATACCGTTTCGCCCGAAGGGCAAATATTACCTTCGGTTTTAACGGTGAGCTTATTGCCACTCACATCGCTTTCAATATCGCCCATCAGGTTATCGTCGCCGGTTATTTTTAGCGAAACTGTCGGGCCTTGCGTAAGGATAACTTTGTAACTTCCACCTTCCAAACTCAACTGAGAGAAATTATTGATCGTACGGGTTTCGGATTTAACGTTGCCCGAACCTTTTTTGCAAGCCATATTACATGATGACAAGCTGATTGATACAGCAATTGCCGCCGACAGGAATAAATAAAGGTGTGTTTTTTTCATGGGATGATGACTTGAGTTAAGTGAACGGGTTAACGATTGTTAGTTTTTCTTCTATAAGCTGACCATTATTCATGTCTTCAGAGTATAGCTTAGTGCAACCTGTTTCTAAAGCTGCGGATATGATCAAGGAGTCGTAAAATGAATATCGATAACGTTTTGCAATACTACAAGCCTGAAGAATGGTTGTTTGTGTGTTAATATGAAGATTGTAGTTCTTGCAACATTCTATTAGGGTTGTTATGGCAGAATCAAAATCCACATTAAATTATCTGGTTAGGGTATTGGTTAATTCTTGTAAAACCTGACTGCTGATAAATGAATTATTATTTAAAACCAAATCTCGGGCAACTCGCTGTTTTTCCAATTCAGTTTTTGAATAAGCATACACCAGGATATTTGTGTCCAAGAATACCCTATCGTTCATTCGCTTCGTCACGGTTAAATTTAAAACCGATTGTATCGATAGCTATAGCGTCAAACGTGGCCTTTTTTTTAGTCAGGACTTCTGTCAATCCTTCATCTTTAGAAAACGCTATTACCTCAAGTTCTTTACCAACATAGTTTTCAGGTATGTCAAAAGAAACCACGCGTTTATCAGTTCTAACAATCGTTCTTATCATAACATTTATAGTTACTTAATAAGATAAAGATAAACATTTTATTAATTCATCACAAATAGTAATGCTCCCCATCGGTTTTGATTTTACCGGCATCGAGCAACAGCCTAATGATGGCGATGCGCTCTTTTTCGGTGCCGGCATGTACAGAGCGGACAAGGGCATCTAAACTAAGGTGGGCGGTACTTAGTGCCATCACGATTTCGTCGGTTATCAAATCATTGATGCCCGATTCGTCAAGTTTTCTTTTTTCGTCGAGGCATACATCGCAAATACCACATTTATGGGCGTTGGGTTCATCAAAATAGGATAACAACATCCTGCTTCGACAGTTACGCGCCTCTGCATAGTAAAAAACGGCATCCATTTTTTGTTTAAATACCTGTTTGCGCTGCTCAATATAACGCTGATCGATATGAAGGTCTTTGATGTTTTGGCGGGGAGTTAAAAAGGTTACCTGGGGCTGGTCGGTTTGGCCCATGTAGTACAGCACTTCCATTTGTTGTAATTGGTTGAGCCCGGCTATCACTTGTTGAACACTGGTATCCATCCGCTTGGCCAGGTCGAACTCGCGCAGGCCTACGTAGTTTTCGAAGGCTCCGGCATACGAGCGCAGCAGGGTTTTTATAAATGTATCCCAACCGGGGTTTTGTATCTGGAAGTTGTATAGTTCTTCCTTCATCACACGGAACCTGAACCGCGATGGCAAAAACACGCTTTCGGTAAAAACCACGTACTCACTGCGCTCTAAAAACTTGAGGGCATTGAGCGTTTTAACAGCATCTAACTGAAATTTCGAGCAGAAACCGCCGATGTCCAAATCAAAATTGACTCCCCCACCTGCGCCGTAGGCTAATTGGTAATAATTGCCCAATTGGTGGTATACGTTCTTGATCTCGTCGATGGTCGGGAAACTCAATTCGAATTTTTTGGCGAGTTTGTGCCTATCGCCCTGGTTGTATAGCAGCACAGCATATGCTTTTTGCCCATCGCGCCCGGCGCGGCCGGCCTCCTGATAATAGGCTTCGAGGCTTTCGGGCAGGTCTTTGTGGATGACAAAGCGCACGTCGGGCTTATCGATACCCATCCCGAATGCATTGGTGGCCACAATAATACGGGTTCGGTTATTTTTCCAGTTCAACTGTTTTTGCGAACGCAGTGCCGCTTCAACACCGGCGTGGTAATAGTCGGCAGTATAGCCGTGTTGGTTCAATAGCTGGGCTATCTCGACAGTTTCCTTGCGGCTGCGCACATATACTATACCGCTGCCTTTTACCCCGGCTATCACGTCGAGCATTTTTTGCTGCTTGTTTTCCTGGTTTTGCACTACATAGGCCAGGTTTTTGCGCTCGAAGCTTTGTTGAAAGACGTTGTTTTCTTTGAAGCCAAGCTTTTGCTGGATATCTTCGCGAACCTCGGCGGTGGCCGTAGCGGTTAAGGCCAGTACGGGAACATCAGGGTGCAGTTGGCGCAGATCAGCGAGGTGCAGGTAAGGCGGCCGGAAATCATAACCCCATTGCGATATGCAATGCGCTTCATCCACCGCGATGAGGTTCACATCCATATAACGGATGCGCTCCTGCACCAGCTCGGAAAGCAGGCGCTCGGGCGAGAGGTAGAGGAATTTTACACCGTCATAAATACAGCTATCCAAAGCCAGTTCGACCTCGCGTTTGCTCATGCCCGAAACGATGGACACCGCTTTGATTCCTTTTTGCGTCAGGTTTTCAACCTGGTCTTTCATTAAAGCGATGAGGGGAGAAATAACGATGCACACCCCGGGTTTAGCCAACGCAGGTACCTGGAAACAAACTGATTTACCGCCACCTGTAGGCAACAGGGCCAGAGTATCACGACCAAGCAGTACCGACTCAATGATCTCCTGTTGGAAAGGCCTGAAATGCGTGTGCTGCCAATAATGCTTTAATATTTCCTGTATGGTCATCAACAATAAATGACACCGAATATATAAAAAAAGCCCGGCAGGGTTACCGCCGGGCTTCGTTTATATTTGCAAAAAAATCAATTATTGTGTTGGCCTATTCCGAATTTATACAACAGTCTGAAGCTCATAAACTGTTTAATGATAACGTCGCCGTAGTTGTCTTTTTGGTTCCAGCCTTCGTAACGCACGCCAAAATCAATGGCCTTGGTATCGAAAATAGGAAAGCTTATACCTACGCCCGGCGAGTATATCAATTCAGTTTCGTATTTGTTAGTTAAACTTACCGACGCGCCCGCTTCGAGCTCGCCGTATAGAAAGTCGTTTACATAAAGTTTACCCCCAACCTTGGCCGTTACATAATTATAAGCCGGTTGCGTATAACTATCCGGGCGGCCAAATATATACCGCACAGTTTGATCGGTTAAAAACTTGGCGTAGCCCAAGGAGGCTGTTAAATTGAGGTTATCCTGTATAATAGGGTATTCAAATTTTGAGAGCACTTGTATTTCATAGTCATAAGGCGTATAGGCCTTGCTGTAAAAACCAAAACCACCTTCGGCACCAAAACTCAGTGTTTCGCCTGTTGGTGTGCCCGATGAGCTGAGCTGCGCCGATGCCGGCAGAACAAAAAAAGCAGATAATATAAATGCGGATAAATACAAAAACTTCATATCAATAATTAAAATTTAAAACAATCAGGGAAACCAATATACAAAAACAATGCCCGTTGTACGCAAATAACCGCTGTAGGGTTAGCCTTAAGCTTAATTAATAATTGATACCCAGGGAATTATTAAACTTTGAGGCGATGCCGAAGTAATTTCAACAATCAAGCGCTTCTTTTTTTACGCCAACTAATATAGAGCTAATCAGGGCAAGCGGTTGCGAACAGTTATCAACATATGCACATCGCAGCAACTTGTTGGCATTCAATAACATTTGTATATTGCCACAAATTTAAACCATTATGGAACCACAAAATTTCAGCAATCACCACAGGTATGTTAAGGGCTATCATTTTTTGTTAAGTACGTTGTTATTCATTGGCCTCATTTGGTCGATAGTTAGTTTTTACAGGCATTTGCATTTTGCGGGCCTCGTTAGCGCAGGGCTTATTGTATTATTATTTGTTTGCGTTACATTGTGCTGGCTTTTCCTGCGCACTTTCCCGCTTAAGGCACAGGATAGGGCAATACGTGCCGAAGAAAGCCTGCGTTACTTTATTTTAACCGGCAAAGCGATAGACAAGCGCATAACCATGGGCCAAATTATTGCCCTGCGGTTTGCCCCTGACGAAGAATTTTTGTTACTGGTTGATAAAGCTGCTGCCGAAGGGTTATCGCCGAAAGCGATAAAGGAAAGCATTAAAAACTGGCGGGCCGATCACCACAGAATGTAAGACAAAAAACTGTTTCATACATATAGCGGCGGGCAAAACCTGTCGCTATTTTTGTTTGCAATATGCCGAAAAGAAGTTCTTTTTGTGGAATAAATACCCCTTTTCCTATTCAGAAATTCCTCAAAAAACTAAAATAATATGCAACTAAATCCGTGTGTTACGGGCTATTTAACCTCAATACAGCTCATAGCACCCCTTTTGGGGAAAATATGCCCATAATTTACGTTTTGGCACGGTTATGGAAATCCCCACCGAGGATAACATTGTTTATACGGATTTCAAAAATATAGGTTACATGAAAATACAAATACTTTTAATTTTATTTTTTGCCGGACTTTTGGCCTGCTTTGCTGCCTGCAAAAAAGTGGATGCTTTGGAAAAGGTTGCCGATAGTGTGATACCCGATACTACCACTTATACCCTTAAGAAAGGTACGGTTACCATCAAAACCCCAGACACCACTTATGTATTTACCGCTCCGGGCGATGAGATACATTTTTCGGGAGATAGTTCTTATTACAATATCAATTGCTACCGCGACCAGTATACCAGCTTTTCTATCACCTCGTCGACAGGGCCTAAATTGCATGGTACGTCAAATATATACGAAATTCATTTGTATGGTTTGTACCAAAATGTAAGTCAGATATACAGCAATACCTATAACAGCGGCCCAATTGGTACCATGGGGCTGACTGATTATTTGACCAATAGCTCGATAGCGACGGGTACGTTTAATGCCAATATTGCCAAGGTTGCCAACGGCAGTCAGGCCAATCAACAGTACTATAATATTTCGGGGAGTTTCGATTTGAAACTGAACCAATAGCCATATAATTTATACGGAATTATCACGATAAAAAAAGACCATCGACCAGAAATCGATGGTTTTTTTTGTGTAGATTTGATAAGATAAATTTTCAGCGTTATTATGAAAATGCGCTTTTCGCATATAAAAATACTCCCTAAAACTATTAAAAACACGGTTTCATAATAAATTGAAAATAATGAAACAATTATATCCTCTATTTATTTTGTTTGCGGCTATTAGCCTGGTGGCTTGCCATAAAGGCGGGAACGACCCATCGGCAACCGACCCGAATGCCAACTTGTTGATGGTACCAGATACCGGTGTTTACTATGTAAAGAGCGGGACGGTATCCGTTACCACACCCGATACTACTTTTACTTATGATGCCTCGAAAGATTTTGTCGTTATCTATCCCAAAGCTAACGCCTACCTCATTGGATGCAGCAACATCAAAAACCAGGTATTGATTTTACAAAGTTTAGGCAAACCCATCATAAGCTCTCCTGACAGCCTTTTATACGCACAAGTGATTGGCGGACCGAACAGCGCCGCTTATTATTATATCAATTCGACCTTTACCAATGTAGGTGCTATAAACCTAACCGCCTACAATACAAACGGTGAAGCTGCAGCCGGTACCTTTACGCTCAACCTGAGCCAGGCCGCTACCGGTACCTTTACTTTTTTGAATACCAATGTTTACAAGGTTACCGGAAGCTTTGATTTGAAGCTTAGCCCGAAGTAAAAACCGAGGTTGATTTTTTTTTAAAAATTCGAAAAAAAATTTCAACACTGATTTTTTGGCATAGGCCCTTTCTCTAATCGGGAAAATTTTGCAGATAATGGAAGGTTTGCCTTGTTTTCGCCGGCAAAAAGCTGTATATTGTAGGGTAGTTAAACCGCAATTTGCAAAATGATTAAGGGAAGTAAAAAGCTTTGAAAAATGTCTTACTTCCCCCCCCCCCTGCTGATGATTGACTGAATGATTGATTTATTGATTTAATTTAAAACACCCATAAACACCCATGAGATCGAAAAAATATTGAACACCGAACATCCAATATTGAATGATGAAGTTGTCTTCGATATTCGACATTCAAAATTCATTATTCGATATTCACGGATACCCATAAATACCCATGTCTTTTATAAATTAGCTGCCTTAAACTGACATCATGAAAAAACTGCTCCTGCCCCTGCTACTGCTACTCTCCATTACCACCCATGCTCAAAAATGGAACGTGGATGCCGTACCGGCACAGTCTAAAAAGATAAGCTTTACCACGGATGAGGGCACCTGGATGGATCTGGATGTTAGCCCTGATGGTAAGACGATTGTGTTTGACCTGTTGGGCGATATTTATACGATGCCTATAACAGGTGGCAAAGCGACCTTGATAGCAGGCGGACGTAGCTGGGATGTGCAGCCAAGGTTTAGTCCAGATGGGCACCTGATCAGTTATACCAGCGACCGGGATGGTGGCGATAATATATGGGTGATGTATATTGATGGGACGAACAAGCACCCCATTACCAAAGAAAACTTCAGGCTGTTGAACAATGCGAGCTGGACGCCCGACGGGCAGTACCTTGTTGCGCGCAAGCATTTTACGGCAGGGCGCAGTTTAGGCGCGGGCGAAATGTGGCTGTATAACAAGAACGGCGGCGATGGTGTGCAGCTTACCAAAAGAAAAAATGACCAGCAGGATGCTGGCGAACCCGTAGCATCGCCTGATGGCAAATACATTTACTGGAGCGAGGATGTTACGGCCGGTCCCGATTTTCAATATAACAAAGACCCTAACGGCGGTATTTATGTTATTAAACGTTTAAACCGCGAAAGCGGACAGATAGAAACCGTTGCCGGTGGCGCAGGGGGAGCATGCAGACCGCAACTATCGCCCGACGGTAAATTACTGGCTTTTGTAAAACGGGTGCGACTAAAATCGGTATTGTACCTTAAAAACTTAGATACAGAAGAAGAGTGGCCGGTGTATGATGGCCTATCAAAAGACCAACAGGAAACCTGGGCCATATTTGGCGTTTACCCCAATTTTGCCTGGACACCTGACAGCAAGAATATCATCTTTTACGCTAAAGGCAAAATATGGAACCTTGAGGTAGCTACACTGAACACAGCACAGATACCTTTTGAAGTAACCGCCCAACAAACCATTACCGATGCGCTGCATTACCAGCAAAAAGTATATCAGCCGGAGTTTACGGCGAAGATGATACGGGAATTGACCACCTCGCCCGATGGCAAACGGGTGGCGTTTAATGCAGCGGGGCATATCTATATCAAAGCCATGCCCGATAGCGTGCCGCGCCGTATGGATTCGGTTGCCGATTTGGAGTACGAGCCGCAGTTTAGTCCGGATGGCAACACCTTGGTGTATGTTGACTGGACCGACGAGTTAAAAGGCTCCATCAATACATTCAATCTAAAAACACATACCGTAACCCGCCTTACGTTTGACAAAGGATTTTACTATTCGCCAAAATTTTCGAACAAGGGCGACAAAATCATCTACCGCAAGGGTGTTGGCAACGAAGTACTGGGCTATTTTTATGGCCGCGACCCGGGCATTTACACCATCCCGGCAACGGGAGGCACACCGCAACTGGTGCTGAACAATGGCATCAGGCCGGAGTTTTCGGCAGATGACTCGAAAATATATTACCAAAGCAACGAAGGCGACAAAAAAGCTTTTAAAGTGATGGATTTGAACGGCGGGCACCAAAAAACGCTGTATACATCTACTTATGCCACGCAATTCGCGCCAAGCCCTGATGGTAAATGGATGGCCTTTACGGAGTTGTTTAACTGCTATTTGACGCCGATGGTGAATACGGGGAGTCCGCAAGATTTATCCGCAAACAACAAAGCCCTACCCTTAAATAAGCTTACCCGCGACGCGGGAACGTACATCCATTGGGCGAAAGACAGCCAGCATTTAATGTGGACGCTGGGGCCAAAATATTTTGTGAGGGATATCCGCAGTGCATTCCCCTTTGTGAACGGCGGTACGGATAAAACACCGGCAATAGATACCGCGGGCACCGAAATAGGGCTAAAACTGAAAACCGATGTACCCGACGGCAAAATTGCGTTTAAAAACGTGCGCATCATTACTATGAAGGGCGACGAGGTGATAGAGAACGGCACCATCGTAATTGACCAAAACAAGATTACTGCGATTGGCAAAGTCGATGGAGTAAATATACCTGCTGATGCCAAGGTGTATGACCTGGCCGGCAAAACCATTATGCCGGGCATTATCGACGTGCACGCGCATTTGCACCCCAGCCCTGATGGTGTTTCGCCACAGCAGGACTGGAACTATTTTGCCGACCTTTCCTTCGGCGTCACCACCGTACACGACCCATCGACCAGTACCGAGATGGTATTTAGCCAGGCCGAAATGGTGAAGTCGGGCACGATGACAGGTCCGCGTATTTATTCAACCGGGACGATATTGTACGGCGCTGATGGAGATTTTAAGGCCGTTATCAATAGTTTGGACGATGCATTATCGAACCTTCGCCGATTAAAAGATGTAGGCGCGTTTTCGGTGAAAAGCTATAACCAACCACGCCGCGAACAGCGCCAGCAAATTATTGAGGCTGCCCGTGAATTGCAAATGGAAGTAGTACCCGAAGGCGGCTCGACTTTTTTTACCAATATGAACATGATTGTTGACGGGCATACCGGCATTGAACATAACATACCTGTGCTGCCTGTTTATAAGGATGTGAAAACGCTATGGAATGAAAGCAAAAGCGGCTACACTCCCACCCTGATTGTTTGCTATGGAGGCCAGTTTGGAGAGAACTATTGGTACGACCGTACAGAAGTTTGGAAAGACCAGCATTTGTTGAATTTTACTCCAAGAAGTATTATTGATGAACGGTCGCGCAGGCGTACCACATCCGAATATGGGGACTATAACCATATCGAGGTATCGAAAGCTGTAAAAGCTATTGCCGATGGCGGCACGAAAGTAAACTTAGGCGCGCACGGACAATTACAGGGGTTGGGCGCGCATTGGGAGCTGTGGATGCTGGTACAGGGGGGCATGACACCTTTGCAGGCTATAAGGTGCGCTACTATGAACGGGGCTAATTATTTGGGTATGGAGAAAGAGATAGGTTCGTTAGAGGTTGGTAAACTTGCGGATATGATTGTGCTGAACCAAAACCCATTGGAGGACATCCGCAACAGCGATAAAATAAAATACGTGATGCTGAACGGCCGTTTGTACGACTCGGACTCGATGAACGAAATTGGCAACCATGAAAAACCACGACTGCGTTTTTGGTGGCAGATAAACAAAAGCGATACAGCTATGCTACCGTTAGAGAATACGGAGACTTATTTATTCAGTTCGGAGGACGGGAATTAAACAAAAATAGCCGGTCAAATAAATGAACAGCTACAATTTGGGGTATAAATTAAATTAATTAAGAAGGCGTGGTTATAAATTTCAGGCTGTTACAGTAAGGTCGGCAAGCTTTTTAGCTTTTTGAGTTCTATAGTAGAATATGATGCGTGTAACAATTATTGCAATGATCATGTTTTAAGCCCCGTTTTATGGTTAATCAAAAGTTAAATAACAAGATAGATTAGGTAGACGGTAACAATTATTATTACAAATGTACTGACTACTTCGTCAGTATGCAAGCGATTTTTAAAATATTTTTTTTTGCGGATTAAACCTTTTCAGTTTTTTATAGTATATGGCGTTTAAAGGTTGTTACGACGATTAAAGAACAAATGTTTCGACAAAGGAAAGTTTTATAAATTTTGAGCAATAACAAAGCCTGATGCCCATGCCCACTGAAAGTTATAGCCCCCCAACCAGCCGGTAACATCCACACACTCGCCACCAAAAAACAACCCAGGCACTTTTTTAGCTTCAAGGGTCTTTGATGACAGTTCGTCGGTAGATACGCCGCCGCGCATTACTTCGGCTTTATCATAACCTTTATCGCCTGCTGGTTTCACCCTAAAATGGTGGATGAGTTGGTCGATAGCCTCCATCTCCTGCCTTGTTAGCGAGGCCAGGTTCTTTTCAACCGGGAGATATTTGCTCAATGCATCGGCAAATTTGCGGGTGTACAAGTTGGCCAACAATCCCGCCAAGGGACGCTTGCCGTTGGTTTGGCGCTCCTGCTCAATCAATTGGGTAATATTTTGGTGAGGGAGCATATCCAGTTCTATCCATTGGCCGGGTCGCCAGTAGGAGGATATTTGCAGGATAGCCGGCCCACTCAATCCCCAGTGGGTAAACAGGATATTCTCTTCGAAACTTATCTCCTCGTTGGAAACCCGGCAGAAGATGCTATTGCCCGATAAAGCTTCGTACCATTCCTGGTCTTTACCGGTGATGGTGAGCGGTACCAGGGCGGGCGCGGTTTCGGTAAGCTTTAAGCCCATGTTGCGGGCGGTACGCAGGCCAAAATCGGTAGCGCCCATTTTGGGGATGGGCAAGCCTCCTGAAGCGATGACGACCTTTGGCGCGAAGATTTGTTCTTCCCTCCCATTGCGTTCGAAGGTTACACTAAAGCCATTGTCGGTTTTAGTGATGGCTTTGACTTCGGTATCGCACCAAAGTTCCTGCCCCAAGTCGGCGCAAAGCGCGGTAAAAACATTGACGATATCCTTCGCGTTATTGGTTGTGGGGAACAACTGCCCGAGTGTTTTTTCCTGTCCTTCGATGCCATAGGTTTCGAAAAAGATGATGGTATCTTCTACCGTCCACTGCGAAAAGGCCGACTTGCAAAAATGCGGGTTGGCGGATATGAACTGCTGGTCGGTGGCATACGTATTGGTGTAGTTGCAGCGCCCGCCGCCGCTAATCAATATCTTGGCGCCGGGTTGAGTGTTCTTTTCGAGGATGAGCGTTCTTTTACCTAAAAAGCCCGCCTGTACGGCACACATCAGTCCGCAAGCGCCGCCGCCTACAATTATTGCGTCAAAGTGGGTTTGTTTTTTTAAATTTGTAGCCATGGGCGATGTTGTGCAAATATCAGAATTTGGAAAGATAATACTCTTTTTAATTATCGGCATTATCATGATGGCCGTAGCCTTTTTTGTGAACCACATGTTGGCACCCAATAACCCGACGCCCGAGAAGCTGACTTCGTATGAATGCGGCGAAGAACCCGAAGGAAATGCATGGTTGCAGTTCAACGCTAAGTTCTACGTCATAGCTTTGATATTCTTGCTGTTTGATGTGGAGATGGTGTTTATTTTTCCATGGGCAACGGTCTTTGGCAGCCACCAACTGATAGCGGCAGATGCGCGATGGGGATGGTTTAGTTTAACGGAGATGTTTGTTTTTGTGGGGATACTGATATTAGGATTAGCTTATGTTTGGGTGAAAGGCGACCTGAATTGGGTAAGGCCGCATCCCATAAAACCAATTGTTGATACCAAAATACCTGTAGATTTGTACAAAAAAATCAACTTCGAACAAAGTGGATATCGTGTAATAGCATTTACGATGGAAACGGCAAAACCTGAACCGGTGGCCGCTGCAACAGAAACTGCTACCGCACCTGCCACTGCTACTAAACGTCCGATGTTTAAACCTACTTTTAAAAAGCCCACGAATGAATCCTGAAACGATGAACCAAGGTGGAGATGTGATGGTTACCAAACTGGACGACCTGATGAACTGGGCGCGATTATCATCGCTGTGGCCGCTCAGTTTTGGTATTGCCTGCTGCGCGATTGAAATGATGGGGGCATTTGCATCTACGTACGATATGGACCGTTTTGGCGTATTCCCGAGACCATCGGCAAGGCAGGCGGATGTGATCATCATCGCCGGGACGGTTACCTTTAAAATGGCCGAACGCATCAAGCGCCTTTACGAACAAATGCCCGAGCCTAAGTATGTGATATCAATGGGCTCCTGCTCTAACTGTGGCGGACCTTATTGGCAGCATGGCTACCATGTTGTAAAGGGGGTAGACCGTATCATACCCGTGGATATTTATGTACAAGGATGCCCCCCAAGGCCCGAGGCTTTGATTGGTGGTATATTGGAGCTGCAGAAGAAGATAGCGGGAAGCCCCCTAACCCCCTGAAGGGGGAACTGAATGCAAGATGGAAGAAGTGAATAATAAAGATACGGGTAAATTGTGGAGTAACCTTTCTCAAGAAGAAAAGGAAGACATTCTATTGTCTTATCAGGAATCTGAGGATGAAGATAATTTGATCGTAGCTTCCGAAATGTTCGGGAAGCTTAAATTATAATAGCCCCTCACCTCTTATACCCGTCCATCACCCCGCCTTGAAAAGGCGACCATAAGCCCTGCTCTACCCCGGCGGCTTTTAGCGCGCCACAAGTCCATACGTTGCAGGTTTTCAAGAAGCTATAGTGGCCGTTGGCTTCATAAAAATTGTCGTTATCGCCATAACCTTTGCCGGGGAACAAGCCCGGTTTACCATTGTGCAGTGTTATGGTAGCTTGTATATAGGCAATCAATTGTTTGTATTGTTCGGTGTTGATACAGATCCGTTGGCAAACTTTGGGCACAACCTGCGGAGCATGTTTATCATAATACACATGGATTGCCGAGCTATCCAAAAAGAACAAGGCGTTAAAAGCGGTCGAGAATTTGAGGTCGCTCCAGTTTGGCGTGTTCAGGTAAAAGGCTTTATCGCCCCAGCCTACTTCAATGTATTGAAAGGTACTGTCGACAGCCTTGAACGTAGTAGGTGGAAACTCGGTGCGCCAATCGATAAACCTTGTTTTAACCGGCATGGCGATATCGGTGTGCACCCCGTTTGAGCAAATATAGATGGTAATGCCGTTTGGGTCTTCGGTAAAGTCAGTATTCACTTTTATGTTTGGTAACAAAAATGCGAGCAGGAAATACAGAGCAAATATGCCAACAATGGTCAGCACAATATATTTTATCCGGCGAATTAACTTTTTAAACACGGCTCCATTATTTGTAACACAAGTTTAACAGAATATCCCGCATAAAAAAACCCAAATTCCGCTTTCGCGAAAATTGGGCTCAATATAGGTAGGTGATGTAATTTATTTGCCGTAGTCGAGCACGTTATCAATACCATGTATCACGCCATGTGGATCCATAATATCGTAGTTTAAAAAGTATGCCTGGTTGCCCTTGGCATCGGTTAATAGCAATTGGTTGTCCTTTGTGCGTGCCAATGTAAGTTTTTCGCCCAAAATATTGGTAAAGGTGGTTTTACCTTTGCCTAAGCCCAGTTTCTTGATGATGTCCGCTTTAGCGAACTTACCTTTAACAATATGTGCCTTTAGCACCAATGCCAATTTTGCCGGATCGTTGGTCAAACTGTCCAATTTGCCCGGCGACATGTTCCTGAAGATGATATTATGGGGGGCAAACACGGTATAGGTGCCCAAAGCAGCCAATGTGGCATCCATGTTGGCCGAACGTACCAGACTGGCAAATTTATAATAGGTCGATTCATCGCCAATGCCGCTTAAAGCGGTACTTGCAGGCGGTGGGGCCTGTGCTAACACACGGCTGGTAAGCACAGTTACCGAACTTACCGTCAACATTAAAATAAACAATAACTTTTTCATAGGTTTTAACAGTTTGAAAATACAATAACAGGTTTTTTACAAAAATTGCAATAAACTAATAGATTTGTTATACAACGTCGAAAATAGGCAGAAGTTTTAAAGCCTTGTATGTGTAATATAAATTTTACCTGAATAATATCTTATCAGGCCACGGTTACCGACATATTTCATACTAATTTAACATGCGAGCTTTGCCCCTTAACTGAATTAGTTTTACTTTAGCATCGTATGAAAGCAATCAAAAAACTCAGTTTAATAGCCTTGTTCTTTTACCTGCCGTTACAGTCGATGGCGTGGGGGCAATTAGGGCACCGTATTGTAGCGCAAATAGCCGACAGTTATTTAACCCCAAAAGCCAGGGTAGAACTTCAAAAAATATTGGGCAATGAGTCGCTGGCCATGGCAAGCACCTGGGCCGATTTTATCAAATCGGACCCGGCATATAGCTACTTATCTCCGTGGCACTACCTTGACTTCGCGCCAAACCAAAACCATGAGCAGGTAATGGCCTATTTAAAAACAGATACCGTTGCCGACGCCTATACCAAGCTTAACTTTATGATAGGCGAGCTTAAGAAAAAAGATTTGCCGCAAGACAAGAAACTGATGTATGTACGTTTGGTTATCCATATTGTGGGCGATATACATCAGCCATTCCACGCGGGTCGCGCCGAAGACCAGGGCGGTAATAAGATACAGGTAATGTGGGCCGGGCAACAAACCAACCTGCATAGCCTATGGGATAGCAAACTGATAGACGACCAGCAATTCAGTTATACCGAATATGCTAACAATCTGAACCATACCACCGCCGAACAACGCGCCGAACTGGATAAAGGCGGCATTGGCGAGTGGATATATCAGTCGAACCAGATAGCCGAGCAATTGTACAACGAACTAAAAGATCCTAACCCAAAATTAAGCTACCGTTATACTTTCGACCATATTCACATTGTTAACGAACAATTATTGAAAGGCGGCGTAAGACTTGCCTATGTATTAAACGGCATATTTGGCGCTTAAAATAAGCTATGGTAGTGGGTGAAGAACCACATTCACTACCATTCCTTATCTTAAAATGTTAAAAACTATTTCAAACTTCCATCATAATGTTCCGTTATTTTGGAGGATATAATTGACTTGAATTTAACATAACACTGTGAAAGTTTTAAAAATTACCGCGCTTAGCCTGTCGCTCGTTTTAGGAAGCATTGTTACCGGCCGCTCATCCTCCAAAAACGTTTTAACCCTGCCCGACCCGGCAACCATCATCGCGAAAAAGCAGGTACCTATATTATGCTATCACCAAATACGGGATTGGACGGCCAAGGACAGTAAAAACGCCAAAGATTACATCTGCCCTATCGCGGCTTTTAAAGCAGATATGAAAATGCTGGCCGACAGTGGTTACCATACCATTTTGCCTGACCAGTTATATGCCTATTTAACCGCCGGCGGAACATTACCGACAAAACCCATTATGTTGACGTTTGATGATACCGACGAAGACCAGTTTACCATAGCCCGGCCTGAGTTGAAAAAATATGGCTTTAAAGCTGTGTATTTTGTGATGACGGTTTCATTGGGCCGGCCGAGGTATATGACCAAAGAACAGGTAAAACAATTGAGCGACGAAGGCAATATCATCGGCAGCCATACCTGGGACCACCACATGGTTTCTAAATACACACACAACGACATTATGAAACTG
Organism: uncultured Mucilaginibacter sp.; assembly: GCF_903893715.1. Taxonomy (GTDB): domain Bacteria; phylum Bacteroidota; class Bacteroidia; order Sphingobacteriales; family Sphingobacteriaceae; genus Mucilaginibacter. Next base: position 11,902 of record NZ_CAITNG010000064.1, on the reverse strand, counting down.
GCCAACGGCAAGACCAAAACTGTTGACGATTGGGCGGTACAAATTGACAAGCCTACCAAACAACTGGAAGACATCACCGGTAAAAAAATAGACTACTTTGCCTACCCTTTCGGGATATGGAACAAAGCAGCCTTGCCTGAAATTAAAAAACGTGGTTTTAAAGCAGCATTCCAGTTGGCCGATAAGCGCGACCCTAACGACCCGCTGATGACCATACGCCGTATTATTGCCAGTGGTTATTGGAGCCCGAAAACGTTGAGCACCAGTATCAGGCAGAGCTTTAAGTAAAAGGAATTACACTGATTGGGGATTGATTTCACCGATTTGGGTTCTATTTCAAATACTCGCTATTTGAAATGCAGCGCCCAGTACTTGATACCAAATATTACTACTATCAGTAGTATGAGGATAACATAGCTCCATACATTGGCGAAGTTAAAGGTCCAGCCCATGCCAAACCGTTTGGGCACAAAAAGGCTTTTATCGCTCTTATCGTAATAAAATATACCCAATTTGTAGGGGCTTGGTTTTTCTTCCGGCTCTTCCATGTTTAAATATCATCCCCTTCCTCAAGTAATAATTTCTCGGCATCACGTTCTTTGTCCCTGCCTATGAGTTTTAAAAGCGTTGGCAAAACAATCAGCAACAAGGGCAGCGCGAATATCAACCCGCCAATTACTGCGATAGCCAATGGTTGGTGCAACTGTGCGCCGGTGCCTATGCCTAATGCCAAGGGCAGCAGGGCGATGATGGCGCCGGTGGCTGTCATCAGTTTGGGGCGTAAACGGGCGGCAATGGCGTGTACAATGCTTTGTTCGCTGGTCCATTCGTACCTGCCGGTGTCGTATTGGTGATAGGTAAATATCGCGTTCTCGGCAATGATACCGATGATCATAATGATGCCGGTATAGCTACCCACGTTTAATGGCGTATGGGTTACCAACAAAGCCAAAAAGCAGCCTGCCGCACCCAACACTGCCAAAAAGATGATGACAAAAGCAGCTAAGAAATTGCGGAACAGCGCCAACAATACAATAAATACCAATATGCTGGCCAATATCAAAATAGTAAGCAATTCTTTAAATGCCTGTTGTTGTTCGGCGTAATCGCCGCCATATTCAATGTGGTATCCGGGCGGAAGGCTTAGTTTACCCAATTTACTTTGTATCTCTTTCAGCGTACTGCCCAAATCGCGGTTATCCAAACGGGCGCTGATCACACCGATCATTTTTTGGTTCTCGCGAACAATCTCGGCCACGCCGGGTTCAACGCTCACTTTGGCCAGCGAAGTAAGCGCTTTTGTTTGCCCGCCGGGCAAAAACACACTGGCCGACTGAAACTGTTGCAATGATGTTTGCGAGGCATTAGGATAAATCATGCGGATGTTTACCGATTGCTCCTTGTCGATAATGGTGCTGATCACATCGCCGTCTAATTGTGCTTGTAGCTGGAACTGGAAGTCGGATGGGTTCATGCCCAACTGGGCCAGACGTGTTACATCGGGGCTTACATTGATCTCTGGTCCTGCAATGGTGATCCCGTTGAATACATCGGCTGTCCCTTTTACTTTCGAAAGGATGTCAGCTCCTTGTTGCGACAAGTTTTGCAATACCATTTGATTGTCGCCATATATCTTTATTTCGATGGGTTGCACCGAGGTCATTAGGTCGCCCAGCATATCCTGTATTACCTGCCCCAAATCGATGGTGAGTTGCGGTAACACGGCGCTTATCTTACCACGTATATCGTCCGAAACGGCGTCTGTGGATTTATCGCGTTTCTTTTTTAGCTGGATCAGGTAGTCGCCTTTATTGGGTTCAGTTACAAAAAAGCCCATTTCGGTACCCAAGCGGCGCGAAAACGATTCTACTTCGGGTGTATTTTTCAATATACCATCCACCTGCTTCATCATGCGGTCGGTTTCTTCCAGGGTAGTTCCGGGCGGGCTCTTGATGTCGAGCACGATAGAACCCTCATCCATCGATGGTAAAAAGCCTGAATCCAGCTTGCCCGGGATGATGACAATCATGGCAATGCATCCCACAATAAACAGCACGCTGATGGCAGGCACTTTGAGGAAGAATTTTATCCAACCGTCGTGTACTTTATGCGGTTTATGTTGCTTGTTTTTGAGCGGGATGAAAATGAACAGCATGGGCAACAGCAGCCAGGTTACAAAGAACGACATGCTGAGCGTAATGATCATGGTAAAAGCCAATACCTTAAAATAAGCCCCCGCTACCCCGCTCATTAAAATAAACGGAATAAATATAACGATGGTGCTTAACGATGAACCCAGCATAGACGGGAACAGGTACTTGATGGCTTTACGTACAGTATGGTGCATGCCCTCGTTGGGATGATCTTCGTGGCTGCGGAATATTTGCTCGACGACGATTACCGCATCATCTATCATCAAACCAATGGCGGCGGCAATGGCACCCAAAGTCATGATATTGATGGTATAGCCTGCAAGCAATAAAACCGTTAAGGATAAAGCCAGTGTGGTTGGTATGGTGATGAGGATAATCAAACTGGCCCTGAACGAACGCAGGAACACAATGACTACCAAAATTGCCAGTACGAGGCCTATCCAGAGTACGTCTTCAATACTTTTAACACTATCTGTAACAAAATCAGCTTGTTTGTAGTATGGGCGTATATGGACATCCTTAGGTAATATCTTGCTGAGTTCTTCTACTTTTTCGTTGATGCCGTCATTCACTTCGATAAGGTTGGCATCTGGCTGCTTGATTACGGCTATGAGCGGCACATCCTTACCATTGGCGTTGATGCGTACGTATTCCTTTTGCTCGGTGATTTTCACATCGGCCAAATCCTTCAACAGTATGGTGCGGTGCGGACTGTTCAATACCACCAGGTTTTGCAACTTGTCTACATTATCGATCGCGTTATTGGTTAGGTTGAGGTATAAACGGCCATGGTCGTTGATGTAACCGTTAGATGCTAATATATTGGCCTGTGTAATAGCTGTATTGATTTGCGCTGGAACAACGCCCAATGCTGTCAGTTTAGAGGGTTGTAATATTACCTGGTATTCTTTGGTCTTGCCGCCAATAACCGCGATATCAGCCACACCTGGCACTGCCGCCAAAAATGGCCTTACCTGGAACTGGGCTATCTTTTTGAGTTCGATAGCGGTACGTTTGTCGCCTTCGAGGGAGAAACCCATTACCGGTAAGATAGACGGGTTCATTTTTTTAACCGTGATAGCCGTATTGGGTAGCAGGTCGCCTTTGATGGCGTCGGTCAATGCCTGCACCTGGGCCATGGCCTTATCAATATCGGTATCCCAATTTAAAAAGATGTTGATCTCGACGCTGCCACGCGCTGTAGTAGTCCGGATATAACTCAACCCCTCGGTACGCTTAATGGCATTTTCGAGTGGGATGGTTACCGTGGTCATCATTTTATCCACCGGTTGCTGGCCCGCATCGGCAATAAGCTTTATTTTGGGGAAAGTAATATCGGGAAACAAGCCCGTTTTGAGCTGCCTGAAACTGTATACCCCTCCCATAATCACCAATATTAGCAAACCGAGCAATGGTTTTTTATAGTGGTGATGGAACGACAAAACCTGGAGCACTTTTTTGCCCGGCGGAGTAGGTTTATTTGTTGGGCTATCCATTTTTAATCCTTATCGCCTTTACCGGCTATTTTTACTTTCGATGAATCGGCCAAACCATAAGCGCCATCCAGTATCACTTTGTCATTCACGCTCAGGCCTTTGGTTTGTATTTCCTGTAACGAGTCGGCCGATATTTTGCCTGCTTGTACATCCACTTTGTAAGCGCGACCATCTTTCCCTAACTTAAATACCCAGAAATGTTCTTGCGTTTCATCTGTTTGTACAGCTTTAACCGGTACAGCTAAGCCTTGCTGCGGGCCCGATAGTTGTATCAGCACTTTTAAATTGGCGCCCTCGGGCAAATTGCTTGAACCTACCGGAACGATAAATGATTGCGTTTGCGCCAATGGATCGGCTGTAGGAAGTCCGGCTTGCAGGCGGCCGTCCATTTTGCGGCCATCGGGTGTGATGATGGTAACCGATGTGCCCGCCTTTACCCTATCGAGGTACTCTACAGGTACGTTTACCAGCAGCACTAATGATGATTGTTGCGTAAGCGTAGCCAAAATATCGCCCTCGGCAACGTAATCGCCGTTTTGGTAGTTAACCGCGGTGATGATGCCTGTGGTGCCCGATGTAATGGCTATGGGGTTGCGGAATTGTTTGAGGATATCGGTTTTATCCAAACCCTTTAAGGCTTCCTGCTCTTTGCTGGTGATGGTGCAATAGATTTGGCCGGCTTTTACCACATCGCCCATTTTCCAGCCCCGATGGTGCACATATCCCGCAAGGCCCGCGCGGATAACCGCTTTTTGCTGGTACTGGGTTGTTCCCGTAAAGGTGATGCTATTGCTGAAACTATGTGTTACGGGGTTGCCCACGGTAACATTGGGGATGCTGGCTACGGCCGCGTCGTCGGCAGCGGCGGGTGGCGCACTCGAGCATGCCGACTGTAAAATCAGCAGCGCACTTAATCCAAATATGAGGTACCTGTTTTTATACATTTTACCAGTTATAATAGTTGTATTGATCAATTAGCAGCAAAAGCTGTGATTTTGCTACCGTTAAACTCTGTTTTGCCGCGGCGTAATCCTGCAGCGATTTTACGTATTCGATGATGGACAGCTGGCCGCTTTGCAGCTTTTCGGCATCCAGTTTTAGCAAGAGTTCCTGCTTGTCTATCAGGCCCTGTAGTTGGGTATTGCTTTGATTGAATAAGTCAATCTGTTTATGGACGCTTTCGAGGTAATTTTTTTGCTGAACGGTAAAATTATCGCGGGCATAAATGATGTTTTGCTGAGCTACTTTGTTTTGGCTCTCCACTATTTTGCGCTGGTGGCCATCATAAATGGGAATATTTAAGTGAAGCGATACATCGAAACCAACATTATGCGGAATGTTTGTAAAATCGGAAGCCAGCATACCGCCGTTGCCGCCGAGGGTTAAGGTTGGCAGGTATTTGGTATTGAAAGCGTTTTGTTGCAATACAAGATTGAGGCTATCGAGCTTAAATTTTTGTTTGAAATAGAAGGTATTAGGGTTGACAGCTATACTAAGCGCCGGTTCCTGCAATTTGGCCAGACCGGTATCGCTTACAATCGACAGGTTTTTGAGCGTGCCGTAGGCACTCACTTCGGCAATGCGGGCGGTGCTCAGGTCGTTTTGGCGGGTATTCAGTTCTATCTCTAACAGCAAGTAGTCGCTTTGTTGTAACAGGCCGCGTTTTACAAGGGCCTCAACGGTTGGGCGGCGTTCGTTTATTTCGTGGATGATGCTGTTCAGGTATTCTTCCTGCTGTTGGGCCTGGTAAACCAAAATGTATTGGTCGGTAATGGCCCGGCGCAGGTCGTGCTCCAATTGGCCCTTGGCATAGCTGTTGGCATTTGCCAGGCCCGTATTCTGATCCTGCAGGGCGCTGATGGTTTTTTTGTTGAAGAGGTTGAGCGTGGCCTGCATCTGGGTGGCGTAGGTGCCGCCATTGGTTAAACCTATATCATAACCGAAGGCATTATCCGATGGATTGGGCGTGATGCTGATAACATGCCCGTTACTGCCAAAGTATGGTACGAACAAATAATCGGAAGTAAAGGCGACCTGCGGTTTTCTGTTTTGCGCGTCGATCAATTGCGATTGCAGGGTATATAGCTGCTGGTTGTTGACGTTGGTGCGGATGTTAGGGTCGCTTTTAAGGGCATGGTCGATAAAGTAATCGAGCGTGGCTTGCTGCCCCAATACGGGCGTAAAAGCAAAACATATAAAATTGATAACAAGGCTAACAGGTAAGGCAAATCTCATTTAGTATCATCAAACGTTGCTAACAAAACTACTATTAAAATTTGGAGAAAAACTGAACGTAACAGCTTTATTAAGGCTAAATATAGCTTAATTGTTGGTGATGATTAAACAAACCTGAATAATAGCTAATTTTACGGTGCGCGCAAAGGCGCGAGGACGCAAAGTTTTTATCATGTTAGACACCCAAACCCTATACACCGATGCCGTTAACCTGCTGATACAACTGATAGGTACCCCCTCGCTCAGTAAACAGGAAGAGGGCACCGCTAAACTCATCGAGGACTTTTTATGGGGTCATGGGGTCAAAACGCACCGTAGTGACAATAATGTTTGGGCTTACAATCAGCATTTCGATGCGGCAAAGCCGACTATTTTGCTCAATTCGCACCATGATACGGTGAAACCTAATGCCGGTTATACCCGCGACCCGTTCGATGCCAAAATTGAAGACGGCAAGTTGTACGGACTGGGCAGCAATGATGCCGGGGGCTGTCTGGTTTCGTTGATCGCGACCTTCCTTTATTTTTACGACCGCAAAGACCTAAAATATAACCTGTGCCTTGCCGCCACCGCCGAAGAGGAAATAACGGGGATGAATGGCTTAGAAAGCGTACTGCCCGAATTGGGCAAACTCGACTTCGCCATTGTAGGCGAACCTACGCTGATGAATTTGGCCATTGCCGAACGTGGTTTGATGGTGCTGGATTGTACCGCACATGGCAAAGCCGGCCATGCCGCCCGAGAGGAAGGCGAGAACGCCATTTACAAGGCCCTGCCGGATATTGAATGGTTCCGTACCTACCAATTTCCGAAGGTATCGGAGTTGTTTGGGTTGGTGAAGCTATCGGTAACGGTCATCAACGCCGGTACGCAGCATAACGTAGTGCCCGAAAGCTGCACCTTTACAGTAGATGTGCGGGTAACGGATGCTTACCGTAACGAGGAAGTTTTGGAAATCATCAAACAACATGTGAACTGCGATGTAAAGGCACGTTCAACAAGGCTCCGATCATCATCCATACCGAAGGACCACCCTATTGTACAGGCGGGCATAGCGCTGGGCAAAACCACCTACGGCTCGCCAACCACGTCGGACCAGTGCGTGTTGGATATCCCCTCGCTAAAAGTTGGCCCCGGCGATTCGGCGCGCTCGCATATGGCGGATGAGTTTGTGTTTGTAGAGGAGATCAGGGATGGCATTGAGGGGTATGTGGGGATGTTGGAGAGGGTGTTGAATGATTGATTTGTGTGCCAGCAAGTCAGCTGATGCCATTTAAAGGACCTATTTGTATGATTAATGATTATCTTTAATTTCTTTTTATAGCTATAATTCCTTAAATAATGACAACAACAGTGTTAGCAATCGTTATCAGTGCAACTTTGGCAATACTTATACCAGTAATCATTTATGTGAATAAAAGATATTTTGTCGGAGGATTTTTGACAATCAAAATTGATTTCAAAACCGGCACTTCTTCTCCGGCCGGGGTGCTAATACCTTATATTGATGAAGATGGTTTTGGAATAAGAAATAGGTCAATAGTAAGGCATCATTTGACTTGGACTTACAAATTGACAATTACTAACAATTCCGACCATACGGCCTATTTTCCAAGACTTTACTATAAAAACGACCAATTTCCAGATATAACAATAGAAAAACTTGAAGAGTTGAAACCAATAGGAAGCAAAGAGTCTGTAACTATGAATATTAAATTCTTCGAGAATAGTGATACATTGCCAACACAAAGAAAACAAACAGATAAACCGCCTACAGATTTTACAACACTACGATTGTTATTGGAATATTATAATGGATACGATTCAAAATTCTATACTTTGTATGACAACGCAGACAAATCAAATAAACCTTCCAAATTGAGGCCAAATTTTTAAGGTTACGCCCGTACAGCCTTCGCCAGTAGGCGTTAATTTACCTTCCAGAGAACCATTTAATAAGTATTTCTTAAATCAATATAAAAAACGATTTTTGTCATATAGCTTTTTAACCTCGCAAAAATTTACTCCATTTAACAATGTCTGGTTTGAATGAAAAGATTGCCGAAGCAAATAAACATTTTGAAGCTGCAAATACTTACAAGGATGTTGCCATTCGAAATGATAATAATCTTTCAGTATTTAAGCAAGCCGCTGACAGTTACTTCATAGCTGCAGGTCTGTTGAATGAAATATTTAATGATTCGCGAGAGCTTTCTGAAAAGGTTCGCGCTAAAGCCTTGCATCATTATTATTTGTATGAATATTTCATTTGCCTTTTTCCGTTAGATTTTAAAGTCGGGAACTTTGAAAAAGCATCAAAATTGGCACAAAAAGCGGAAGATAATATATCAGCCGCGCTTAAAGCGGTCGACATTAATCTTCAGAAAATCGATAAAACGTCAAAAGACTTTTTGACAAACATGAGAAAAAATTGGCAACCTTTGACTTATTCCGCCCGTCTGAATAAACTTGAGTGTTTTGCCAAAAAAGCAGTAATTTCAAATAATCTGATTGATGCCTACGACCATTATAGCCAAATGGTAAACATTCAGGAGCAAGTCTACCGTTATGAGGAAGCCGAAGGATTTGATCAAAAATTCATACGCATTGCAAAGGGAAACTTTATAGCTATGAATGCAAATGTAAGCCAGGTGATGGGCGGTTTAATTAAACAAAAGATTTTTGACGGAACCTTCAGCTTTGATATGACAGTTGACCTAATTGGACAGTTTTTAAAGTCAATAGAATTATCGACGTCGGCATTCGATGCCAACCCTGAATGGGATGTTTATCGAGTTGGCGCTGAAGAAATAAAAAGATATATTTATGAAATATTACAACAAAATAAAACGAATTGGTTCAATTATATCACCGAGTTTGACAATAACATAATTATCCAAAATCTTATGCGCAAAATTGATAACAAAGAATATAATAGGCAGCTTGCGAAAACAGAGATAGAAGCAGATAAGCTAAAGAAATTTTTAATCACGGGCTTTTTTTGGATTGGTATGTTTTGCGTGATTGTTTATGCTTTGCTTGCTGTAGCACAAGCAGATATTTCTTGGTATCGATTTTGCGCAGTTTTTTTCGGTATACCGGTAGTCTTTACTATTGTAGGGGCATTCGCTTTGAAAAGTACCGATGGCTTGAAAGAAGAAAATTTCATGAAACTTATCCAATTAGTTTTGAAAATTAACTTTCAGGGTTTGAAAGTGTTATCCGGCAAAAAGGAAGATATGGATTCTCCATCAATTTAGATGTCTACTTAGCTGGTCTAATTTCAGCCAATAATGATCCCGCTCCTGCAATCGACGGATTTCTTACATCAATTTATATATAAACTCTTCTATCTCCTCCCCGCGTGCGTTGGCGAACCCTTTGTCGGTGCCGATCTTTTTAAAACCGCATTTTTCCAGTACCCGCTGCGAGCCAAAATTGTCGAATGCCGTCCGCCCGAACAGTGGCCTGGCATGTTCAATGGAAAGGATTTTTTGGAGTGCTTGGGTGGCGATACCTTTGCCCCAAAAGTTTCGGTCTATCCAATAAGTAATTTCGGCATCGCTGTGCATTACAAATTTGGCAATGCTGCCCACTATGTTGCCATTTACAAATATCGTTTGGTTATTTACGGTCGGGTTGCTGAGCAGGGGTGTCATTTTTGCGAGGTAGGCGGCCTTGTCTGTGGGGTCTTTCGGCATAAAAGCGGCTAAGTAGCGGCCTTCTTCGTCGCATTGAAAGCGGAAGAGATGCTCCAGGTGGGCTATTTCGGTTGGTTTTAATATTGGTTCGGCTTTGCTCATCGTTATTTACGTAACTTTAAACAAATTAAATCAATAACCATGTCGAAAGCAAAATTTAACCCCGGCGATATTGTGGTGCATGTGCTGGAACCCCGCAATAAAATCGTGATCTTATCGCAAAGCAAAGTGCACGACGACCTTTATACCTGCCGTTGCTATAATAAACTAACGGGCTTATATGTTACGCAGGATTTTTGGGGCATTGAGCTTTTGTTGGCCGCGGGGGAATATGCGGGGGAATAGTAGTTAAAAATTGGTACCTTTAACCACCAAATTCCTTTATAAACCTTTTTTAAAGCACCTTCAAAATGAAAAATACGCGAGTAGCCGCCTTGAGTTTGGTTATTGTAGTGGCCATATACGGATGTGGCAAATCGCAATCGAGTGATCAGGGAACCAATACGCCACCGGCAAGTACCTATCAGGACCCGGCGCAATATGGCACTCCATACGCGGGTGTGCCTGCGACCAAAGACATTGTGATGTACGAGGTGAACATGAAAACATACACCCCGGCAGGTTTTCAGGCTGTTACCACCAGGCTCGACTCGATAAAAGCCTTGGGCGTAAATGTGGTGTGGCTGATGCCCACCTACCCAATCGGCGTGTTGAAAGCGGTTGGCTCGCCCTATGCCGTTCAGGACTATAATGGGGTAAACGCAAGCTTCGGTACGCTGGACGATCTGCGCGCTTTAGTAGCGAAGGCCCATACCTTGAGCATGTCGGTTATATTTGATTGGGTGGCCGACCATACCTCGTGGGATAATGCCTGGATAAGCAATAAGGCTTGGTACCAGCAAGATGCTTCAGGCAATATAATTATCCCACCGGGTACCAATTATACCGATGTGGCAGCTTTAAATTATACCAATACCGATATGCGCACCGCCATGATCAGGGCTATGAAATATTGGATATTTAATGCCAATATTGATGGCTACCGGTGCGATTTTGCCGATAACATACCCGCCGATTTTTGGACGCAGGCTTTGGATACCTTAAGCAACATAAAAACACATAAACTGATCTATTTGGCAGAGGGAACGAAAGGCAGCGAAATAACAGCAGGATTTCAACTCGGATATGCATTTAGCTATTACAGTACGATTAAAGGCTTGTTTGGGGGCACACAAGTGCCGGGCGACCTGTTCAACACCAACACATCCGAGCTGGCCTCACTGCCATCGCCGGGCATAAAGCTAAGATACATCACCAACCATGATGATGCTTCATCGGACGGCAGCACCATCACAGAATATGGCTCGAAACAAGGCGCATTGGCGGCATTTGTAGCGGCCGCGTATATGGGTGGGGTTCCGTTGATCTACGACAGCCAGGAGGTGGGTTATCCCAACGCCATCAACTTTTTTAACAACGTGGCGGTTGATTACACCGCCAACCCTGATATGGTGGCCGCCTATAAAAAGATATTGGCTTTCAGGGCCGCGCACGAGGCGGTGAAAACCGGCGCCTTAACCCCTTATACCGACAATAACGTTGTGGTGTTCGAAAAGACGTCGGGTACGGACGATGTGTTGATCTTGATCAATATCCGCAACAGCGTACAAACCTATAACGTGCCGGCCGCCCTGCAAAACTCGACATGGAAAAACGGGTTGGCTACAGCAAATGTTACATTGGGCAGCCAATATGTTTTACAACCGTATAGCTACCTGGTATTGAGCAAATAGCAGGATTATTTAAGGTTGCCGACGTTTTGGTAGTGTCAATAATGCGACACCACTTTTCCCGTGCCTTTTCGTTATATTTGTATATCAGGAAAATGAACGAAGTAAAAATGGTAACAGTGAAAAAAGTTCTTACTTTTTCCCCCTTTGGAAAGTCATTGGTCATCCCGATAGCTATCGGGAAATCATTGGAATGGCGGGTGAGAGAAAGAGGGTAATTGAATATTTGAAAAGTTCTTACTTTTTCCCCCTTACAGGAGAGAGTCAAGAATCACGAGCCGAGAATCAAGAGTCAAATATGGTCGAAAAAGTTCTTACTTTTTCCCCCCTGTGGTTGGATGATTCAAACATCGAATATTTTTCCTAATTTTAGTGTAAGGTATGCTGACCGATATCGACTAAGGGATAAAATCATTTATTTAAAACGATATGAAAACTTATAAGATACTGACAATCATTGGCTTATTAAGCCTAACAGCATTAACATTCAGCGCGTTCAGGACTCCGCGCAAAGCCAAGGCCGCTCC
>NZ_CAITNG010000063.1 GCF_903893715.1 uncultured Mucilaginibacter sp. | reverse complement strand
GTTAACTATCCACATAAAAAAAGCCGTTCAAATAAACTTGAACGGCTTTTTAGTTATACCCGCTTTAACACTACCGCACCCAACGGTGGTAAAGTTAAAACAACCGAGTTCTTTTTCCATTGCCATTCAACCTCTTCTGTTTTCAGTTTGCCTGTATTAATGAGGCCCGCGCCCCAAAAATGTTTGGCATCCGAATTGAAGATTTCTTCCCAGGTGCCGGCATAAGGCACGCCGATGCGGTAGTTGTGGCGCGTTACGGGTGTCATGTTTAAAATAATCACCAGTTCGTTCTTCGCATCGTACCCCTTACGGCTGTAAACCAGTATCGAATCATCGGCATTGCCCCCATCTATCCATTCAAAGCCATCCCACGAAAAATTCTTCTCGTGCAGTCCCGGCTCATTGACATATAAATGATTCAATGCTTTAACAGTTTCTTGTATACCCTGATGAGGCGCATACTCCAGCAAATGCCAATCGAGTGATTTTCGGAAATCCCATTCCTCACTTTGCCCGAACTCTGCACCCATAAACAACAGTTTGGTACCCGGGTGGGTAAACATATAGCTATATAGCAGACGCAGATTGGCAAATTGCTGCCAGTCATCACCCGGCATTTTGCGCAACAATGACTTCTTGCCATATACCACTTCATCGTGCGACAGCGGTAGCATAAAGTTTTCCGTAAAGGCGTATATGGTACTGAAAGTGATTTGCCCGTGATGGTATTTTCGGTTTATCGGGTCTTCTTTAAAGTATTTTAAGGTATCGTTCATCCAGCCCATCATCCATTTCATACCAAAACCTAAGCCTCCTTTAAAAGTAGGATAACTTACTCCTGTGAATGAAGTAGATTCTTCGGCAATGGTTTGCACATCGGGGAAGTAGCTGTATACCGTTTCGTTAAACTCCTTCAACAGCGATATGGCTTCAAGATTGTGGTTACCGCCATAGATGTTTGGTTCCCACTCGCCATGTTTGCGCGAATAATCCAGGTATAGCATGGATGCCACTGCATCAACTCGTAACCCATCGATATGGTAACGGTCGAGCCAAAACAGCGCGTTGCTGATGAGGAACGCCCTAACCTCGTTACGTCCATAATTAAAGATGTATGATTTCCAGTCCGGGTGAAAACCCTTGCGTACATCGGCATGCTCGTACAAGTGTGTTCCATCAAAATTATATAAGCCATGCGCATCCCCGGGGAAGTGTGATGGTACCCAATCTAAAATAACACCTATGCCTGCTTTGTGAAACTCCTCGATGAGGTACATCAAATCTTGCGGCTTGCCATACCGTGTTGATGCAGCAAAGAAGCCAACTATTTGGTATCCCCAGCTTGGATAAAATGGGTGTTCCATTAAAGGCATAAACTCTACGTGGGTAAAGCCCATCTCTTTAACATAAGGCACCATTTTACGCGCCATTTCGCGATACGACAGAAATTCGTCGGGGTCTTCCAGTCCACGTGCCCAGGAGCCGAAATGCACTTCGTAAACACTCCAGGGCTTGTTCAGCGCATTGTGATTCCTTCGTACCTTCATCCATTCGGTATCTTGCCACTCAAAATAAGTATGAGTTACAATAGATGCGGTACGCGGCGGTTCCTCCCAACGTAATGCAAAGGGGTCGCTCTTTTCCAGGTCTTCGCCGGTTGACGACTTAATATAGTATTTATAGGTTTCGCCATCGCCAATATTGGGGATATAGCCTTCCCAAATTCCAGAGCCATCCCAACGAACCAATAGCGGGTGCGAGCCTCGGCTCCAGCCATTAAAATTGGCTATTACCGAAACATAGGTGGCATTAGGAGCCCATACAGCAAAATAAGTACCCACTACGCCTTTATAAGTCACTACATGCGCGCCAAACTTTTCGTACAACTTATAATGTGTACCGCTTCTAAACAGGCCGATATCAAAATCGGTGAAAAGGCTATAAGGTTCAACTGCGTTCAATATTACGGCTGTAGGTTTAGAAACAGGCTTCTTGTCTTTAGCGGCAGGTTTAGTAGTGCTTTTAGGGGTATTCTCTTTTTTAGCCATGGTACCAGTGCGTTTATTTGGGTTACAACAGCTAAACATGTTTATTGTGTGCCGTTATATTTTGGCACAAGTTAGTCAATTATTGATTATTGATTTATCAAACCGTTAAATTATTACATCTCAAATATGTAGTTGGTCATCAAATACAAAACCCGGCTAACCATCGCGGTTGCCGGGCTCTGTCCCCCTTAATTAACTTTAAACTATATTAACAGTACTAAGGTACGCTCAATTTACAGGGCCGCAATCAGTGAAAACACTGAATTTCATCCGTATTATCACCGTGCACTAATACCGTTAAAAACACAAAAAAGCCCGAAAGCGCTAAGTTTCGGGCAATCAGTGTGCGATTAAACCAGAATAGGCAAAATAAGAGCCTACTTAAATATCTGTATGATCCTGAAGTTTTTGTTCGCTTTGAAGCGATAACGGTCCAGTTCGTCGATAGTTGTTTTAATGATGGCCTTGTTATCAACCAATACTTTTGACGGCTTAAATGGCAGGCCAATGATCTTCATTTCGTAATGTTCGTAACGTGGTGTGTACAATCCTTCAATGGATTGCGTAATGGTCATGCTGTGATCGTCGCCATTGGTTACAAACTTTTTCTCCATGTAAATATCCTGCTCGTAGGCAAAGGTTTCGCCATAATCCTCGAAAAAGAAAGAATTTACCTCGTAAGTGGAGTAGTATACCTGAAACAGCAATTCATCAATCTGCTTTTCGCCAACGAACTGCATTACCGGAGACTCTGGTATTACTGCACCGGCCTTTACAAATATCGGCATCGAATCCAATGGGGTTTCAACCACCAGTTCCGCCCCGCCCTTTAGTTTTTCGTGTGTCCAGTAATGGTACCAGTCGCCTTTTGGCAGATAAACTCTGCGGGTTTTTTGCCCTTGCTCCATTACGGGGCAAACCAGTATCTTATCGCCAAAAGTGAACTCGTCTTGACGGAAATGGTTGATTTCCACATCCTGCTCACTCATCACCAATGGCCTCAATATCGGGAAACCATAACGGTGGTGCTCCCAAAAGGCCGAATAGAAATATGGCATCAATCGGTACCGCAGTTCAATAAATTTGCGGTTTATTGAGGTATAAGGTTCGCCAAAGCACCATGGTTCGCGTTCGCGGGTATCGCCTGCCGAATGGGCACGCATAAAGGGCGAGAAAACACCCAGTTGTATCCAGCGGGTAAACAATTCGCCATCAGGCTCGCCGCTAAACCCACCTATATCCGTTCCGCAAAAAGATATGCCCGACATCGATAATCGCTGGCATTGTATGTTACCCAATTTCAAGTGTTCCCAAGATGCAACGTTATCACCGGTCCATACGCATGAATAACGTTGTAAGCCCGAGTAACCAGCCCGTGTAATGGTAAATGGACGCTTGTTCTTCATAAGTTTACGCAGACCCTCATAAGTGGCACGCACCATTTGCATACCGTACACATTATGTGCCTTGCGGTGTGAGCCACGGTGCCCGTCATACTGGTGGCGCACATCATCGGGGAAAGTTCCTGCGCCAAATACCGCAGGTTCGTTCATATCGTTCCAAACGCCCGCTACGCCAAGCTGCACCAATTCGTCAAACAAACCGCCCCACCACTCGCGCACTTCGGGGTTGGTAAAATCGGGAAACTGGCAGCGGCCAGGCCAAACGTGGCCTTCCATAAAGTAATCATCACTGCGACGACAGAAGTATTTTTTTGCCTTCCCTTCTTTAAATACGCCATAATTATCATCCACACGGATCCCCGGGTCTATAATTACCACCGTTTTAAAGCCTTTGTCGTTCAAATCCCGAATCATCTTTTTGGGATCGGGGAAATATTTACGGTTCCAGGTAAAGCAACGGTAACCATCCATATAATCAATGTCGAGATAAATGGCATCGCAGGGTATTTTGTTCTTGCGGAAACCATCGGCCACTTCTTTCACTTTCGATTCGGGGTAATAACTCCAGCGGCATTGTTGGTATCCGAGCGCCCAAAGAGGCGGCATAGGGTGTGTGCCGGTTAAGCTATGGTAACGTTTTACAACGTCCATCATGTGCGGACCGTGAATATGGTAGTATTGCAGTTCACCCCCATCGGCCCAAAAACTGGTTTTGGTTTTATCTTCGGCCCCAAAATCAAAATGCGATTTAAAAGTATTGTCGAAAAATATGCCGTGAGCTATGCCATCGTTTAAACTGATATAGAAGGGTATGCTGCGGTACAAAGGGTCCTGGTCCTTCGCGAAAGAGTAAGCATCCGTGTTCCAGTTTTGCAGGCGTTTGCCCACCAGATTCAGTTCGGTGGCTTTATCGCCCAGCCCAAAAAAGCTCTCTTTTGGCTGGCAGGTTTTGGTACAGAAAACATAATAACCACCAAAAGCTACGTTCTCTTCCCAATGCATAGGCTTAGCATCGCTGCTTGTGACGTGACCTTCGTTATCAGAGAACGATATATGAAAATCCTTTTTGCTGATGTGGCAGTTTACGGTATTGGTTGATACCCGGTACTCGTCATCGTCTTCAGAAAGCGAAAAAACAGAATACTTTTGTACCAATTTAGTGGTATCAACAGCATAACTGAACTCTTCCAAAAAAACTCCGTGCGGCGCCAACCTTACACGGATAATATCATCACTGATCACAATAACCTCCACTTTGGCATCATGATCCGAAAAATAAAACCTGTTATCGTCCTGGATTACCTTTTGTACGGCGCCCAGGTATTTTTTTACTATTGGTTTTAAGCCTACAACCGGGTTGTTTAAATGTTGTATTACTTCAGGCTCCACTACATCTGTCACCGATACATCAATCTTATCCGCCGGGGCTTTCGGACCTTTCAATTCTTCCATATACCTGTTTATACTGATTATCTCAATTTATGTTCCCAAAGCAAGCAAAAATTCTTACTATTTTATCTTTAAAGTTGAAATTAGCAATTATTTTCAATAAAACGGCCAATTTTTTCGGAAAACTTTAAATTTATTCCATTTTTCTATTTAGAAATTCAACAAAACCCCACCACTTGCGGGTAGTTTTATGTACAACCCATCTTCTATATTAATGGTGTGATAAACTTTATCGCCCAACATGTCGCTAAAAGCAATCGCACCACGCAGTAACATCATATCTATTACATCACGCGGTAACATGATATTTATCTCGCGCTCATAACGGCTAAAATTAACCAACACCAAAACACGTTGCACGTCTGTATAACGCAGGTATGCGTAAACACGCTCATCAAAGCCACGGCTATGCTGGTTGGCCAGCATCAACTCGTAAAAATTTCCGTGCGTAAATGCTTCATTTTGACCGGC
>NZ_CAITNG010000062.1 GCF_903893715.1 uncultured Mucilaginibacter sp. | reverse complement strand
TTTGGGATGCTATATTGAACCTGTTAGAACCTAAAGTGACACTTGACCCTGTTGTTATAAAAGCTAATGGACCTCAATTTACTACAAAATTAACATGCTTGTAAAAGTTCGTTGCGCAACAGCCACGTGCCGCGTGTGCCCACAATAGCCTGTCAAACACCCATTCGCATTTTAAAATAATTTTTTTGTAAAGTTGTTATCATGATGCGCACCATAGTAAAATCGAACAAAAGCAGCCTTACGCTTCAACTTCCCGACGATTTGGTTGGCAAGATGATAGAGGTTATCGCTTTTTCGGTGGAAGATGCCAAAGCAACTACCAATAACGATACCACCAAAGGCGCAAGGATAGCCTTGTTAAAGGCTAAATCAAAAGGCTTCACCTTTAACAGTGGCGGCTATCAGTTCGATCGTGCTGAAGCGAACGATTAAAACCTGCCAAAAATGCCTTTATAAACTTTACAGTTTTCTATTTGGCGTGCATATCCAATATTTCTAAGAACCCGTCTATCGAAACGGTTGTTAACGCCGGGAACGGTATGCTTTTCAACACATCAAAATGCCTGTCTTCGGTAACAATATACAATGCCTGTCCGGCAATCGCGCAGTCGCAATATTTGTTATCATCGGCATCCGCGGTTATGAGTTGCCACTGGTAGCTGGGATGCGTATAATGTACATTGGCCAATTCGTTTAATAACGTAATAAACGCGCTGGCAGTGGCCGTACTATATTTTTGCTGTATCACTTCCTCATATTCCAGCATAATATCAGTTGTAATGGCAAGCTCAAATTTACCGCCAACTAACGATTGATAGATAACATGATAGGGCGAAGCCGATGTAAGGCACATCACAAAAATATTGCAGTCAATTACTACAACCATTTGTCAGGCTGTTCTGCGGAAATGCTCCAGCTTCCATTTTTCGAAAACGGCTGCCGAATAACCTTTATCATGAAAAGCTTTATCCGCCTCAAAAGTTACCTTATCGGCCAGGTAGGCTATCAACAACGACCTGATTTCCTGAAGTTCTTCCTCCGGCTGGTCGTTCCTGAATAATTTCAGTATCTCTAATTGAATATTATTAAGCGCAACAGGCATATCGTTTTTTTAGTAAAGTTAAAAAAAAGCATAGATTTTTCAAAGTGCTTAAAGTGCCGCGTGTGTCCTCCACGCTGTTCGATTCTCTGACTTCGAACCATTATGCCTGTAGATAGCATCTACCTGCGCGTGCCAAAAATCCCAAGAAGCTATTCTTTATCCCTTAATTTCCGTATTACCTCCAACGCTAACACATCTACCTGGTCTTTCGGCCGGTTAACTATTTTTTTATTGGCTATTAGTTGGTTTATATGTAAAAAGGGTACTTGCACATCCTCAATATCGGCTACGGAGGCCATTTGCAAACACTCGTCAAAAGGGTAGCCCTCAAGGCCTTTCATGCTGGTCAATATGTCCAGCTGCAGGTTGTTGTTCAAATAAAATTCGGTCCAGCCGGGCACAAACTGCATGGTGGCTATCATCGGGTAATCGCCCATGCCGCAGCTAATAAAAGTTTGGCGCAAGGCCTGCCGGTTGGCCGGGGTGTCGTTTATCCAAATATCAAGGTCGCCGGTAAAACGCTGGTAGCCATGTAAATTTATGGCAAAGCCACCAACCATAATATATTGCACACTATGGTCGCGCAGTGCTTTCCAAAAGTTTAATATTTCCTCATCAAAAATATCCACAAATTATTTGCTGATAAATGGTTTATGCGTTACAGTAGCTTTGTTCATGGTCATCTGTATTTTGTAAAGACGGGTGGCCATTTCAAAACGTTCCTTGTAGCTGCGCTTTAAACCTTCTTTTAAAAGGGCTATTTCCGCTTCGTCAAATAGTTGTTTTTCTTTTTCCATTACCCTTAGCTTAACGCTGTCTCAAATTTACATAATATTTCACAAAAAAAAGCCCGGCAAAACCGGGCTTCCATATCTCCAACAGAAACAAAACCTTATTTCTGCACTTCCAATCGCACCACATCATAACATATCCCATTGCCAACAGCGCCCGCGGGCACGGTAAGCACAATAACGTTTTGCCCGGTTTTTAACAGGCCGGCGTCAAAGTTAAAATCGCGCTCCACCCAGGTGCCTTCAATACCGTCGCGCATCATGCTGGTGCCGCTGGGGCCAATATCGGCATTGCCGGCATCCTTGCCGTTAACCGAAACGCCCAATTGCCTTATGGCCGAGCCTGCTATGCCAAAGCGCAGCGTAGCCTTGCCCGTGGTAGGGGCGCCGGTGGGCAGGGTAAAGTTAATGGTCCAAGGCGTGGCGCGGCCCTGGTCGCGGCCGTCGGGTTTATTGTCAATATCGTGGGGTACCTGGTAAATATACCAGTCTTTGGCCGGGTCGCTTTTGCCCACGGTAAAGTTCACATCATTCGGAAAGTATTTGGCATACTCAATATACATGCCCCAATGCCAGTGGTCGTCGCCTTTGTAAAACTCGCGGGCACTGCGGTTAGGCGTACCAATTTGCCATATCACCTGCCCGTAATGCGTAGGTTTCCAGTCAATAGTGCCTAAATCCAGTTTTTGGCCGGGGGTAATGGTAACGGTGGCCGTGGCATCATAGGCGCCCAACACACCGTCGGCAATGGCATGCAGCTGGTAAGTACCCGCCCGCACGTTCGGGATGGTAAAAGTACCGTCCTCGTTGCCGGTGGTCCAAAATTCGTAATGCTTGGCATCGTTCTGCCAGGTAATGGCCTGCGGCTGAAAAAACCCTTGCGGCCTTGCACCCTGCGGCCTCGGCGCAACATAAGTACCCCGGTTGGCACGCTTCCCATTCGGCAAAGTATCCGCCCTCGGCATCCTCGCCGGACTCAACGTCTGGTTACCCGCCAAACGCCTCATGGCAGATGTATCGCCCGTAACTACGGCCGGGCGCCGCCGTGTACTATCGCGCATTGTGGTTGTTACGGTATTGGCAAGTGGCTGATTTGCATTTAAACGTCGTATTGCACTGTCTCGTGCTGCCGGTGGCGAAAGTGGCGGCGGGGGCAGCAATACAACTGCCGTTACTACAGTATCGGGACGACGTGTTCTACGTGGCACCTCCGGCTGGTCCGGGAAAGCCAAACCCACCAACAAATTAGGCAACTTGGTAGTTGGTGCCTGCGGATCGACTAATTTAAATTTACCTTTCACCGTCGCGCGTTCGGCAGCTAAGGGGTAATCCACACCCTTTACAAAATTATAGGGCCAGCGGGCCTGTTCGGTTTTCACCTGTTTATTGGCATCAATAAATAGGGTTTTCGGGTCGGCACCGGTGGGCACATAAATAAATATCGGGCCAACCACCTTGGTCCAGGCTTCGTTGGCCGGAAGGGGCAGTTCGCTGCCGCCATAGTGCGTGCCGCGCCAGTAATCCAATAGGGTAGGGTCGCCGCCGTCGCCATCATCGATATGCCCGGTCAGCTCCACATGCAGCGGCCCGCTCGATAAATACTCGAACGAGGGGTTGATAATATACAGCCCCACCTTCTCGTGCGTGCTGCTCCATCCAAAAGCCGGTATCTTATCCTGGTCCGCCGAATAATCATATTTATGCTCCGCGCGGCCCTTGTACGGCCCGGTAGTCAACCTCCGCGATTCCTTCATGTTCAGATCCTCGCCCGCGTCCCAGTCTTTGCCCGTAGGCATCAAAAAGTTGCGCTGGTCGTCAACACTCAGCCAGTCAAACACCTGTCCCGACAACTTAAACCCAAACCTCGATTCCCCCACCGAACTGGCCGGGTAACTATCCTGGTGCGTATAAATGGCGTAAGTGTACAGGCCGTGCGCGCCGCGTTCTAAAGTATAACGTATCTCCAGGTCGGCTATCATACCGCCGCCTTGCCCGGCAGCCGTCGGGTTTTTACCCAAAATCGACGCACCGTCCGCATATCCCTTCACCGAAACCTCGCCGCGCTCGCCTTTCACATCCTTCGGGTCGATGGTAATAGCTGTAACTTCCCTCGCCGCCAGCGCCGGGCTTTGTTCCCAATACCCCGCATGGTGCCCCGAAACATAACCCATCAGTTCAATATCAGGCGTAACGGTTTTGGGCGTTTTCACGGAAGTCAAATCGCCCGTACGTTTGTTCACTTTTATGGTGAGATAGCCGTTGCTCAGCGTATAAGTAGGGCCGTCGTCGGTAACGGTAACCGGCGGTGCGCTTTGGGCATTTGCCTTCAGGCAGATAAACGATGGTGCGGCCAAAACAGCCACAACCAAAATCAGTTTGTATATTTTTTGCATAAACAGGTAATAATTGGTTCTTCAGCAATAAAAGTAAATAACCTGCGCCCCGCAACCGTCCTGTAGTGTGTGTTTGCGACTACATTGTTACAATACCGACTACGTTGGCGATCCCGATAGCTATCGGGACACCAAAAAGGGCAGAAAAAAATGCCGGATATCATCAAAAAGCACTCTTTTTTGTAACAACTGTATTACCACTTTATTCCAAAAATGGTTCAAAACAGCCTTCACATACGCAAAAATCCCAATTCTTAGTTTCTGCAATAATTTAGCGCATGACGGTGCATGATGGTTTTAAACCCCATGTTTGCCTACTTTTAGTAACCAATAGATATAACCATAAACCACTTTTGCTTTTAAATAACCTTTAAAGCTGTAATTTTTGATAAATCCAATTTATATATGAAAATCTTAATTTTCTTCAGGTTGCACCGTTTCATCGCATTCCTCTTTATTTCTATGGCACTGCTTGCAACGGTATCGGCCGCCAATGCCCAGCCGAAAGTTGCCAAACCCAAAGTTAACTCCCCTGTGACGGTGACCGATAATGGCGGCGACTGGATCCTCGACAATGGCATAGTCCGGGCCACTATCAACAAAGTAAACGGCAAGATGTCGGCACTGGTTTTTCACGGCATCAACACCATGCACGGTGGCGGAACCTGGGAACAAGCCCCGCGGGGCGACAACGATGTCATCACGATCGACCCGGCAAAAAACGGCGGCGAACGCGCCGAAGTTTCCATCAAGGGTGCGCCCACCGGAGGTATCGACATTGAGCTGCGCTATGCGATGTCGCGCGGCGTGAGTGGTATTTACGCCTATGCCATTTACAGCCATCCGGCTGCCAACCGCACAGCCGGCTACGGTGAAAACCGTTACATCACCAGGCTCAATCAAAATTTCAACTGGATATCTGTGGATGCCGACCGCAACATGCTCGAATGCACGCCACAGGACTGGGGCACTGGCGTAGTCATCAACGCCAAGGAGCAGCGCATCCTGAGCACCGGCTATTATAAAAATTCCGTCGAGCACAAATACAGTTACAACGCCGTGCAATACAAAATTCCCGCCTATGGCTGGTCCAGCACCAAGGATAATATTGGCGTCTATTTCATCAACCCCTCCACCGAATACATTGACGGTGGTTCCGAGAAGCTGGACCTGGTTTGCCATTACGACTCGAACGACAACCCGGATCCAATCATTCTCGATTACTGGACTTCCGGCCACTATGGAGGTGGTGCGGGCTGCAACATCCCTGCAGGTGAAGAATGGAACAAGGTTGTTGGCCCTATTTTGGTGTATTGCAACACGCTGGGCGATCCAAAAACGCCTTCCCAAGCCGATCTGAATACCCTGGAAGCCACCGCCGGCAACCCCACCGTACCGCCCGCCTGGCATGATAACGCTACCGCGCTCTTTCAGGACGCGCTGGCCCAAGCCAAAGTGGAAAAAACCCTGTGGCCCTACAATTGGGTGAATGGTGTTGATTACCCCCACAAAGACCAGCGCGGTACCGTTACCGGGCAGTTCGTGCTCACCGACCCGCAGGCCGCCACCACTTTGCTGCCCGGTCTTACGGTCGGCTTGGCCCACCCTGATTACACCAGCAATGCCGGAGGGTTCGTTTTGCGATCGGGCAACGGCAATTTAGTTACCTGGCAGCACGACGGGAATTACTACCAGTTTTGGTCCGATGGCGCCCAAAACGGCAACTTTACCATTGCCAACGTCCGTCCCGGTACTTACACGTTGCACGCTTTCGCCAACGGCGTGCTGGGCGAGTTCACACAAACCGAGATCACCGTTGTGGCCGGACAAACCTTAAACCTGGGCAAATTGGTATGGAAGCCCGTACGCCAGGGAAAACAAGTATGGGAAATTGGTTACCCCGACCGCACCGGCGATAAATTTTTCAAAGGCGACGCCGCCAACTATTGGCTTTGGGGCTGGCCGCTGCGTTATCCGCTCCTGTTCCCTAACGACATCACCTATACCATCGGCCAAAGCGATTATCACAAGGACTGGTTTTTCGAGCAAGTGCCGCACAGCGAGACCACCGACTGGGAAAATACAGCTGCGAAGGATATCGCCAACCAGCCCTTTGGCTGGATGAAGGTAGGCACGCCCGGCCAGGATATGTGGCGCAGCATCAGCCAGGGTCGCGCCACTACCTGGACCATCAAATTCAAAATGGACAAGGCAGCACATGGGCTGGCAACACTGCGCCTGGCACTGGCAGGGGCCGACGGCAACGGCGGTTTGGAAGTAGGCGTTAACGGGCACAGCGTAGGCACCATCCGCACCGTGGCTACCAACGCCATGCGCTACAATACCAACAAAGGGGTATGGCGGCAATACAGTCAGCCGTTTGATGCCGCTTTGCTCAAGCAGGGCGAAAATGAAATGACGCTTACCGTTCCCGCCGGGGACCTCAAAACCGGCGTTGTATACGATTACCTGCGCTTAGAATTGAACGAGGACGCCAAATCGGGCACGGTTCCGCCGGCAAGTTCGTCTTCTTATTAACAAAAATTAATAAACCCGGAGGACGCTTTGAAATTGGCGTCCTCTTTTTTTTCCGCCTTGTTGATGCCATCACCGACAAGTCCTCGATGCTACTGCTGCCCCTCGCCTCCAACTGCAGGTACCTACGTTGTAAACCGCGTCTACATAACGGGGCTGTTAATTAATCTGATCGGTTTAGCAGGTTACATACGAGATGAAACATTTTAATCATAGTACTGATGGTAATAAGTCATATATTTTGACAGGTAATAGTTTTGTTTGTTTGGGTCATTTTTAATTTGGGACATAATTAAACTACTAATCATCAAAAAGTTTTGTTCTACGGTATGATAAATTACCTCTTCATAGCTAAATCCTGATGTGAAACCAGCGTCCCGTCGGGAGTAGCCCCAAGCAAAATTTGTTTCAACACTTTTTGATTTGTAGAAAGGATGAATGTTTTTAAAGTAGTAATCCAAGCTTTTGCTATATTCTTCATAACATTTATATAAGAATGATGTATCACTTGTCGACAGGAAAGAATCATAATAAAGTTCGCCAATTAAAGCAGAAGCCGACATTTGCCTTAAACCTAAATGCCCATACCGCGAGTGCAGAATTTGTTTGAGCAAAGGAGGTTTATCAAATGAATTAGTAGCTCCCCATGTCACATCATAAAAATATAAATTCGCCTTTTTTGCATTGCTTGTATAATCATTGTTGGGAGCATCGTACTCGGCTTTGAATAATTTAGTGCCGATATCTTTTATTTTTATATCGTGTTCCAACTGGTCATTTTCAGCCAATTGTAAATATTCCAAGGCCTCTTTAAGATTTCTTGACGATTTTGGTAAATATGTTTTTTGCTTTTCATGAATAAAATAGGGTCCATTAGTATACTGATCCAAAAAAATAGTATCGCCTGTAAATCCGGCGAAAGCAGATAATCCGCGATACCAATCGATTAAAAACTGGTTGCTGAACATTTGCGGTATCTGTTCAGGGGTTTGATGGATGTCACCAATAAACTCACTTGCATCGCAAACAAGAGTGTGTTTAAAACCGAGCCCTTTTAAATAGGTTTGAGGACGCATTATATCAACTCCGATTAGTTTAGGATCGGTAATATCAATTTTGTAGTTGTTTTGTTTACTTATCGCATAAAAAAGGTCATCATGCAAAATAAAATCTGTGTATTCGGACGCGGAAACCCGCATCAGATAGCTTTTGTATATAAGGATTTTTAAAATTTCTTCAGGTTGGTTAACACTTGCCAGCAAATTATCTGTTATGTTCATTTCAGTTCTCCACCTAAAATCTTTTTTAGCATTGATTTCCTCTTCCTCTCTTTTTTGTTTGTCCTGATTTGCTTTATTTTGAGCTCTTAGGTTCTCTCTCCATTCATTTTCTTTTTCCCGTTCTGCGGCATTTTTTGAAAACATACTATTTAATGCCGAAACACCATCAGACACCGACTGAACAGTTTTCTCAGCCATTTCTGTATTGAACTTTTGCTGCTCTAAAGCAATTTCTTGTTTTTGTGCGGCATTACCACTTGCAGTTGCATTGTTTTTAGCCAGGCTAAGATACATTTGCTTCTGTATGGCATCATTGGAACTATCTCGTGCGGCTTTTAAATAAGTATTTGTTAATTGCTGATTTGAATTGCCTACTTGGCTGTTATTAGGTTGGGAAACACTTTTAGTTGGTGAAGTAACGGTATGATCAGCTGGTTTGTCCTTGCTTGGTTGTGTTGCGCTTTTCGCTATTTCATCAGCAACTAAACCATCCATTAATAAATTATTTTTGTTTAACTGGCTTTGTACTTTTTGCAGATAATCCAACTCTTCGGCTAATTTTCCGCCATCGCATGTTTTAAGGTAATAGCTTACCTGCATCATACCCTGCGCAAATTCGGCCTTTGAGCGAGTCAGCGCCGCATCATATAGTTGCTTTGACTGGGCGTTTTGCATCTGGTTCATTTTGGCAGAATAAGCCACTACGTCATTATCAAACTCTTTGCTTAATTCATCAATTTTAGAGTTGTACGCTTGCGCCTCTTTGCAATCAAGCGCATCTAATACAATATCGTACGGTTGTCTTGCAATTTCATAACCGTAAAAATAACTTCCGGCGTCAGCAAACTCCCCCTCTTTGCTTAAATCTACAATGACCGGCTGTGTCCCTATTGTACCATCACATTTCTTGTAATCAAATTTAAATTGAAGCGAAGCGTGCCTGGTATGATAAACCTTTATTTTATAATATGACTCGCCGGCTAACATACCCACAAAAT
>NZ_CAITNG010000061.1 GCF_903893715.1 uncultured Mucilaginibacter sp. | reverse complement strand
TGGCGGCAATTGTATTGCTGATTGTATTATCGGGATGCGGTAAACCAAAGGACCTTAAATTTGGCATGGCGCACAATGTGGCTGTGAAGAGCTTTAGCACATCGGGCATTACGCTGGAGGCTGTATTGCCGATTGAAAACCCCAACGGTTACACCATTAATGCTAAAGACGCCGATATGAGCTTAATGGCCGGCGAAAAGGAGATAGCCCGCATAAAACAAAACATACCGGTAACTTTGCCAGGTAACTCAAAAGGTGAATATACCATTAACGCCACCATCAGTTTAACGGATGGTAATTTGATATCGGCAATGAATGTTTTTAACAGCGGCGTTGATCTTAACCTTGACGGGAAAGTAAACATATCATCGTTTTTGATACACAAGGATGTGCAGGTGCATCAAACCGGGATACAAAACTATTTAAAGCCCCTCATGGGCCAAGTGAAGTTATTTTAAGGCAAGCAAGCATTTTTTTGCTTAATTTGCCTCATCATGAATGAGCCTTTTGCAGGTAGGCTGATTGCCTTATTAAAATACCTTGTCCGTTGGGTGCTTTTAACCGTGCCGGTATCGGCGGCTATAGGCAGTATGGTGGCCCTGTTTTTATGGTTATTGAGCGCGGCCATCCATTTCAGGTTTCAGCACCCCTGGTTGTTGTATTTGCTGCCCTTAGCGGGGATTGTGATACACCTGGCCTATAAATTATATGGCAGTTCATCCGAGCGGGGCAATAACCTCATTATCGACGAGATACACCAACCCGGAGCGGGCGTACCCAAAAGATTAGGGCCGCTTATTCTGGTTACCACGGTCATCACCCATTTATTTGGCGGTTCGGCCGGGCGCGAGGGCACCGCAGTGCAAATTGGGGGTAGTTTGGCTAACCTGTTCGCGGGCTGGTTCAAACTCGACCAAAAAAGCGTGCAAACTCTGCTAACGGCCGGTATTGCCGCCGGTTTCGGGGCGGTTTTTGGCACGCCGTTCACCGGGGCCATATTCGCTATTGAAGTACTCAACTCCAAAAAAACAAGCTATGCCGATATATGGCCCTGTTTAATAGCGGGCCTGGTGGGCGATTATACCGTTTACTTATGGCGTATTAAGCATACGGCCTACCATATTGATGCCTTTGCCGCCGATAGCCCGGCCTTTTGGGTAATGATACTGTTGAAGGTGGTTTTGGTTTCGGTATTGTTCGGTTTGGCGAGTTGGTTGTTTGCCAATATGGCGCATGGGATAAAAAAACTGTTTTTAAAAATGTTCAGCATAACCTGGCTCATCTCGGTTTGTGGTGGTTTGATGATCATCGGCCTGACATGGCTGCTGGGCAAACCCGACTACCTAAGCCTGGGCGTTGAGCCCGAATACCCCGGTGCGGTAACCATCGTATCGGCATTCCATACCGGTGGTGCCGATGTGTTGAGCTGGTTTTGGAAAATCATTTACACCACCATCACCCTTGGAACGGGTTTTAAAGGCGGCGAGGTTACGCCGCTGTTTTACATCGGGGCTACTTTAGGAAATACCCTGGCCACGTTTTTGAATGCGCCCGTCGGGCTGTTCGCGGCTCTGGGGTTTATCGGGGTATTCTCGGGGGCAACTAATACGCCGGTGGCCTGCACCATCATGGGGGCCGAGCTTTTTGGCAGCCAGTATGTATTGTTTTTCGCGGTGGCCTGTTTTGTGGCGTATCTGTTTAACGGCAATTCGGGCATATATTCGGCACAATTTCGCGATAAGCAGGCAGTTGGCATTAAAAGTTACCTCGTGGATAAAATTTCCAAGTATAAGTTTTAGCCTAACAGGCAAACAAATACGATATTTGTTGTTATATCAATAAACCTAAAACACAAAGCCATGAAATTTCAAAGGATACTGATTGGGATAGACGATACCAAATACTCGAGACATGCCGCCGAATACGGTTTTGGGCTTGCCCATAAATATAAAGCGGTTGTGGCATTGGTAAATATTGTTGAGCCGGTAATTATGCCGCAGACCAACGACCCCAGTATGTTGGGCGCATTTATCCCAAGTTTTGGCGTGGAAAATGTGGAGATTGAGCACATCCAGGAAGATAACTCGAAAAAACTTTTGGACGATATTGCCGCGACTTTGGGCGCAGGTATCGAAGTAACACATTACAACCAAATGGGCTCAAAAGCCGATAGCATTATCAGCATAGCGAATGAGTTTAAAGCCGACCTGATCGTTCTGGGTACGCATAAACGTACCGGTTTAGACCGCCTGTTGATGGGCAGCGTATCCGAACATGTTTTACGCCACTCGCCGGTGCCGGTATTGGTGGTGCCAACCGATGAAGAAAAAGCATAAAGTTTAGTACAGCAGGCGGAACTTGATGGTGTGCGGTATCCTTTTTAATTTGGTGAGCACTTCCTGATCGTAACCGGCATTTACGTCGGTTATTACATAGCCTATTTGCGGGTTGGTTACCAAAAACTCCCCCACAATGTTGATGTTATGATGGGCAAACACCTCGTTTATCTGAGCCAAAATACCCGGCACGTTTTTGTGGATGTGTATCAAGCGGTGCGCATTGTTTACACGTGGCGGTTGCAGTTCGGGGAAGTTACAGCTCAGATGGGTTTTACCCTCGTTCATAAAATCGATCACCCTTTTGGGGATAAACTCCACATTACGGGGATTGTATTTAGGGTCATCGAAAATGATGATACCGTTTTCGCAGGCAACCTCGGCCAGGCTGCGGTAATTTATCTTACCAAAACAGCCGATGGCTTTTAGGCGGGGTGCCTGTTCTAATTGTTCGGGGGTAGGCTGGTGGTCTTCGTCAAAAAACAAGATGCCGGCTTCCTGCAGGTATTTATCTTCAATGCTGTCGCGCTTGCGGATGTTGTAGCCTTCTTTGCTGATATTGGTTAAAGCTTCTTCGCCTATATTGCCCACCACCAAACACTTGATGCGGTTTTTTGGGTACGATATGGCCCTCGGAAAATTATTGAGGTACAAAAACTCATCAAAACTTGGTGTAACGTGGTCGGCTTTTTCGGCAACGGCTTTACGTTCTATGTTTTCGGTAAAGGCGAAAAAGGTTTTTATCATACCCGACTCCTTCAACTGGAAATCGGAATGCCCGTCGCCAATGCCGAATATTTCGCCCTGCAGGTCGAGTTTTTTCAGCAGCTTTACCTTGCCGCCCTCTTGGGATAACGGGTTATCATGGTCGTAGCCAATAATATTGCCCTCATCATCAAACACAAAAGTGTTGGCGTAAATATTCTCTTTTTTGATAAAGTATTCGGAAACGACCGGCGTGATAAACTCTTTAAACCCGCCCGAAACAATGAGCACCTCGTCCTGGTGGTCCCTGAAGAAATTTTTATTGCGCGAAAAAGATGCAGATACTTTACGCCTTAAATGCTTTACCAATGCCTGCAGGTGGGTTTGGTTGGCCTGCAACAGCTTTACGCGGCCTTCCAAACTTTCGGAAAAGGACAAGCGGCCTTCCATTGCGGCGTTGGTTAACTCCTCAATTTGCAGATAAATTTTTTCTCTGTCGGGATGGTCTTTTAATGATATGCGGGCCAGTTCGTCGAGCGCCTCAACCTGGGTAAAGGTACTGTCGAAATCTATGATAAAGTATTGACTCATGTATTTCTGTGTGCAGATGGTGCAAATGTGCGAAATTTTAGTCTTAGTTGACGATTTTAGTAGACTAAATTAATCCGCAAAGATTTGACAAGTTCAAAAAGTTGTTAAATCTAAACCGCCTTAGTGGCATCATTGTAAAAATCCCCCGTTAGGGGGTACCTGTTTGTAGAAAGAATCAAAAACAAAATTATGCCCTGTATGGGCTACCCGCCAGCAGGCAATCCTCGCAATGTTTGTTAAGGGTAGCTCCTACGGAGCAAAAAGAACTCAACTAAAATATTTTCTACAAACAGGTAGCTCCTACGGAGCAATTGCAAATAATGGAAATGATGATGAATTATTTCATGGCCGCGCAAATCTCAGCTATGCTTCGGCTGATGGGTTTAAACTCTATTCCAATAGCTTTTTTTAGCTTTTTATTGCAGTAATTGAGCGATTTTGAGGCGGCTTGTGCCGATACCTTGTCGAGCCCCCTAAAATTGCTTATCGCGCCAAGCAACGATGAAAAACGCCATGCCAGGCCAAGCGCCCAGGGTTTCAGTTCGGTTTGAGGCGGCTTGTTGCCAAAGTTTTCGGCGGTTACAGTAAGCAGGTTTTTCCAGGTCCAATTTTCGGCGTTTACGATATAGCGCTCCCCTGATATTGTGGTGTCCATCAAAGTAATCATGCTTTTGGCCACATCTTCCACATCCACAAAGCCACAACTGCCGGCGGTATAATATTTAAGGCCCTTTTTGGCATTCGCGAATATTTTGCCGGTGCCGCTTTTGCCGGCATTCGCACCAATAATAAGTGAGGGGTTCACAATAACGGCATCCAATCCTTCGGCAATGCCGCGCCAAACTTCCATCTCGCTTTCGTATTTGGATATGGCGTAGCCGTCTTCGTGCGGGGTTTCTTCCAGGTGATGGTTTTCGGTGGTGAGGTGTCCGGGTTTTGCCTGGCCAATAGCAGCTATCGAACTCACATGCACCATGCGGATGCCTCGGTTTAAGCACAAGTTAACCAAATTGGCTGTGCCCTCTACATTGGTTTTTATCATGGCCTTTTTGTTGGCCGGGTTGAACGACACCAATGCCGCGCAATGATAAACCTGCGTAATACCTTTAAGGGCGTTCTCTAAAGCATCCATATCAAGCACATCAGCGTCTATCCACCTGATTTGGCTTTGATACGGGAACAGCATATCGGGTATGCGCGAAGTAGCCCGTTTGGTGCATACCAATACCGCGCCTGTGGCTGCGAGTTGCTTTGCCAGCTCCGCACCCAAAAAACCCGTTGCCCCTGTAACCAGTACCATGCTTTGATTTTTATTTAAAACGATGCAATTTTATGCAAAATAAGTTGATATTTGACTGTCTGATTTTGCACGCATATGACCTTAGTCGATTTCTTTAGTCCGATAGACCTCAAAAAGATTTATCCCCAAAAAGGCTATTATACCAGCCATCTGGGGATGAAGATACAAGCCTATTCGGAAACTTTCCCCGACCTGGAAGGCGACAAGCCGGATATCGCCATCATTGGTGTGCAGGAAGACCGCCATTCTATCGATAACGCGGGTTGTGGCTTGGGTCCCGATTATATCCGCGAAAAGCTGTATCTGTTGAACGAGGGGCCATACGCGACTAAAATTGCCGATTTGGGCAATATTAAACAAGGCGAATCGATAACGGATAGTTATGTGGCCCTGAAAACCGTAGTAAGGGAATTGATAAAGAACGGCATACTGCCCATCATTTTAGGTGGCGGGCAGGACCTTACCTACGCACAATATTTAGCTTACGAAGGACTGGAACAGAAAGTTGACCTGGTGGTTATTGATGCGCTGTTCGACCTTGACGACGACATTACACAGCAAAACATACAAACCACATCGATATCGTACCTCAACAGGATATTTATGCATGAGCCTAATTACCTGTTCAACTTGAGCAACCTGGGGTATCAAACTTTTTATGCCAGTCAGGAAAGTTTGCGGGTGATGGAAAAGCTATATTTTGACGCGCACCGTTTAGGCGGTCTTGCCGGGCAGATAGAAGTTGCCGAGCCCATTATACGCAATGCCAACATGATCAGCTTTGATATTGGAGCTATCCGTTCGTCGGATGCGAAAGGTAATGCCAACGCCAACCCCAATGGTTTTTATGGCGAAGAGGCCTGCCAGTTGTGCCGCTACGCGGGCTTTACGGATAAGCTGACCTCGATAGGATTTTATGAGTATAACCCGGCTTACGATGACAACGGGCAGACGGCCAAATTACTTTCGCAAATGGTTTGGTATTTTATTGATGGCTTTTATAACCGTAAAAAAGATTTCCCTTTTCACCCGCGCTCACAATATTTGATATACAAAACAAGTTTAATGCACGGGGATCACGAAGTGGTGTTTGTAAAAAGCAAAAAATCGGACCGTTGGTGGATGCAGGTGCCTTATCCGGCGGGCGGATCGAAAAACGAAAGGTTCCATCTGGTGCCTTGCCGGTACGAAGATTACAATACCGCGGTAGGAGGCGAAATGCCCGACCTTTGGTGGCGCACTTTCCAAAAATTGATTTAGCACCCCCTCACAAAAAGTAAAAAACAATGATGAAAAAAATAGTTCTGATTTTAATGGCAGCTATACCCGCCGCCCTGTTTGCCCAAAAACCTGATAATTATACCATAAAAAGCAAGGTTGGCAATTATACCACGCCGGCCATGGCCTTTATGATACATAGTGCTGATGGCAAAAATATTATCGATTCGACAAATATTTTGAACGGAGTGTTTACCTTTCATGGCTACATACCCGAGCCAACCGGTGCTGTTATCGTAATTGACGCGAAGGGCGTAGGCATCAGGCACCTGGACAGGAGCGCCGACGCCTTGAGTTTTTATTTGGAACCGGCTAATATGGGCATCAACAGTGCCGATTCGGTTGTTAAAGCAGTAGTTACGGGTTCAAAAACCAATGCCGATAACGTGAAGCTGAAGGAATTGCTAAAGCCGGTTTATGCCGAAGCCAAAGCCATATTGGATGAAGCCAGTAAAGCTACGGAAGCCCAAAAGATAAACCCGTACCATCAGGACAGCGTTCAGGCTAAATACAAGGTGGTGCAAACCAAGCAGGAAAACGTGATCAAAAACTTTATAAAAGGTAACCCGGACAGCTTTATCAGTTTGGCGGCCCTTGGCTCCATCAGTGGCCCCGGCGGTGATATTTTTGAGGAGGAGCGTTATTTTAATTTACTATCGGACAGGATAAAGCAAACCGAAAGCGCGAAGAACTTTAAAGTCTCGTTCGAGGCATTGAAACAGACCGCCGTTGGTTCCATCGCCCCTGATTTTACACAAGCTGATACCAGCGGGGTGCCCATCAGGTTATCTTCGTTTAGGGGTAAGTATGTGCTGATAGATTTTTGGGCATCGTGGTGCGGCCCTTGCCGCCAGGAAAACCCGAACGTGGTGAAGGCCTATAACATGTTCAAAGACAAAAACTTTACCATCATCGGCGTGTCATTGGATAGGCCGGATGCCCGGGCAGCGTGGATCAAAGCGATAAAAGACGACGGTTTGGTTTGGAACCAGGTATCGGACCTGAAATACTGGAACAACGATGTGGCCAACCTGTATCGCATCAGCTCCATACCGCAGAATTTTTTGATTGGCCCGGATGGAAAAATCATCGCAAAAAATTTGAGGGGAGCGGATTTAGAGATCAAGCTGGCTGAGATATTTAAAATGTAGGGTTTTTTTGTTCATGGATAATAGTTCATGGTTCATGGTTGTTTTGGGATTGTGACGTTGACCTAAATTTTAATCAGGGTTGGGTTTTATAATTCTCATAATTTTTGATGGAAAAGGTTCTTTTTTATACACCCCCTATTCTTATCGGCATTTGGCATTTATATAACGCATGGTTGTATGATGAGTTGCGCCGCCCCGGCATCGTAATATCCGATAAATTTATGTCTCTTGGTGGCGTTAAAGAAGCAATAAAAAAAGCTAAGACTACTGAATTTGAATCAAAAGCGATGTATCTTAAAAGTTCGTATATTCTTTTTTTAACCTTTTTTTATTTATATATTTTTTCAATATTTATGTATATAGTAGTGGGGTATCTAAAGCTACCGTATGAGCCGCTACCCAAATGAGCCATCGCTATTTTAATATATTTACTTTATGAAATACAGGGACTTGTTTTTTGGACATCTTCCGCATAAAATATGCACAATAATTTTACTGCTGCTGGTTTCTGCTTGCGCAGCCCAGCCGCCGCAGGAACAGGGTGACTTTAAAAAAACCGATCTGGTTGAGTTGATAAAATTTGTACCCAACGTTAAGCTGGACATACGCTACGCAACCGCCAATAATTTTACACATAGGCCGGTTTATACCGAGGCGAGGGCATTTTTACAGCGCCCTGCAGCCGAAGCTTTGGTAAAGGCAGCGCAAGCATTAAAACCTTTAGGCTTTGGTTTGTTGGTTTTTGATGGCTACCGCCCCTGGAGTGTTACCAAGATATTTTGGGACATTACGCCCGACTCGAACAAGCGCTTTGTGGCCAACCCTAAAACAGGGTCGCGGCATAACCGGGGCTGCGCTGTGGACCTGAGTTTGTACGACCTGAAAACCGGCAAAGAAATACAAATGACGGGCGCTTATGATGAAATGACTGAACGGAGCTATCCCACCTATACCGGCGGCACGGCGCAACAACGCAAAATGCGCGACCTGTTACGCTCGGTTATGGAGGCGCAGGGCTTTAAAGTAAACGAATTTGAGTGGTGGCACTTTGATTATAAAGATTGGCCGCATTATGCCATTACGGATGTGCCGTTTGGGGAATTAAAGTGAGTGGTCAGAGGTGAGTAGTGAATGGCTAATTGTGTTTTAGAATACTTACAACTCACCATTCACAACTCACTAAATAAGGTCAAACCCTATATCCCTGCGGAAGTAAATGCCGTCGTAATAAATACGTGCGGCATCGGCGGTGGCATGTTGCAGGGCTTCGAAAAGGTTGTTTTGCACCGTGGTAACCGCCAAAACACGGCCACCGGCGGTTTTTATTTCACTATTTTCTGATTTAGTACCGGCCTGGAATACGATGGAATCGCGGACGTTTTCGATGCCGGTGATGGTTTGGCCGTTCACATATTCGCCGGGGTAACCGCCCGCCACGCACATCACGGTGGCAGCTGTTTTAGGGGATATTTTGAGTTCGACGGTATTCAGGTTTTCGTTGGCAACGCCTAAAAGCAGGTCCACAAAGTCGGACTCGATGCGGGGCATTACGCTTTCAGTTTCCGGGTCGCCCATGCGGCAGTTATATTCTATTACCCAGGGCTCGCCGCCACAATTCATCAAGCCGATAAAAATAAAGCCTTTGTAAGGGATGCTTTCTTTTTTAAGGCCATTAACGGTTGGGATAACAACGCGCTCTTCCACCTTTTGCATAAAAGCGGCATCGGCAAAGGGGACAGGGGATATAGAACCCATGCCGCCGGTATTCAGGCCGGTATCGCCTTCGCCAATGCGTTTATAATCTTTGGCTTCGGGTAAAATTTTATAGTTCTTGCCATCACTCAACACAAAAACAGAAAGCTCAATGCCCGATAAAAACTGCTCAATCACCACGCTCGAACTGGCATCGCCAAATTTAGCATCGGCAAGCATGGCTTTTAGTTCCAATTGGGCTTCTTCGAGGGTGGTGCATATCAACACGCCTTTTCCTGCGGCTAAACCATCTGCTTTTAATACGATCGGTAAACCTGCGGTGGGCAGGTAATCCAAACCCTGCTGCAAAGTGTCCAAAGTAAACGTTTTTGAGGCCGCAGTCGGGATATTATTGCGGAACATGAACTGTTTCGAAAAATCCTTGCTGCCTTCTAACTGTGCGCCTTCGGCTTGCGGGCCGATAACGGGGATATTTTTCAACTTTTCATCTGCTAAAAAATAATCGTGGATACCTTTTACCAGGGGCTCTTCGGGGCCAACCAAAACGAGGTTGATAGCGTTGCTTAATGCAAAATCGCCTAAAGCTGCAAAATCGTTTACCTTAATGTTTACGTTTTTACCATATTGGCCTGTACCGGCATTACCCGGGGCTATAAACAGGTTGCTGCATTTTGGGCTTTGTGCCAGTTTCCAGGCGAAGGCGCTTTCGCGGCCACCCGAACCGATGATGAGGATATTCATGCCGGCAAAGATATGTTTTTTGAGAATGTGCAAATGCGAAAATGTGCAGATGTGCAAACGAACTTTTTAAAAATAAAAGCATTTGCACATTTACTCATCTGCATATTTGCACATTTGTTGCCCTTACTTTCGGCAATAAACCGTAATTTCGCCTGTCATATTGACTTTAAACAGGTAATGGCTTAATTGTTGATTCAGCCATTATTTATCATATAAATATAAACCATGTTGGGATTTATCAGTAAGCTGTTTGGTAACAAATCGGACCGCGACGTAAAAAGTATACAACCTATAGTTGAAAAAATAAAAGCCGAGTACGCAAAGCTCGCAAACATCAGCAATGATGAGTTAAGGGCCATGACCCTTGATTTTAAAGAAAGGATTGCTACCGGGCTTGCCGCCATTGATGCCGAGATACAAGCCGCGAAGGAACAAGCTGAAGACCCGGCCCTGGATGTAAGCGAAAAAGTTGACCTGTATGCACAGATAGACAAACTGGAAAAAGACCGCAATAAAGAGCTGGAAGTAATATTGATGCAAATATTACCCGAAGCTTTTGCCGTTGTAAAAGAAACCGCCCGCCGCTTTACCGAAAACAAAACCATTGAAGTTACCGCATCCGAATTTGACCGGGAACTTGCCGCGTTTAAAAAGAACGTGGTGATAAAAGGAGATAAGGCCATACACCACAATACCTGGCTGGCTGCTGATAACGAAGTTACCTGGAACATGGTACACTATGATGTGCAGCTGATAGGCGGTATCGTTTTGCACCAGGGCAAAATATCGGAAATGGCTACAGGTGAGGGTAAAACCTTGGTGGCCACGCTGCCTGCTTACCTGAACGCCCTTGCCGGACAAGGTGTACACATTGTAACCGTTAACGATTACCTTGCCCGACGCGACTCGGAATGGATGGGGCCGCTGTATGAGTTCCACGGGCTTTCGGTTGATTGTATTGACAAACACGAACCTAATGGTGAGGAGCGCCGCAACGCTTACTTAGCCGACATTACCTTTGGTACCAATAACGAATTTGGTTTTGATTACCTGCGTGACAATATGACACGTAGTCCCGAAGAATTGGTGCAACGCAAACTGCATTACGCCATGGTGGATGAGGTTGACTCGGTATTGATTGACGACGCGCGTACACCATTGATTATATCGGGCCCGATACCACGCGGTGATGAGCACGAATTTTACGAACTGAAACCACGTATTGAGCGCCTGGTGAATGCGCAGAAAACCTATGTGCTCAGTGTATTAAACGAGGCAAAAAAACAAATAGCCGAGGGTAAAGCCGGTACCGAAGATGGTGGTTTGGCTTTATTGCGTGCCCACCGCGGTTTGCCAAAGAACAAAGCGCTCATTAAATATTTGAGCGAAGGCGCCAATAAAACAGTGCTGCAAAAAACAGAGAACTATTACATGCAGGACCAGGGCAAAGAAATGTTCAAGGTTGACTCTGAACTGTTCTTTGTGATCGACGAAAAAAACAACCAGGTGGAGCTGACCGAAAAAGGTATCGAACTGATTACTACTTCGGGCGAAGACCCGCACTTTTTTGTGATGCCCGATGTAGGTACCGAGGTAGCGGAAATAGAAAAATCGCATTTGGATCCTGAAGAAAAGATTGTCAGGAAAGATGCGCTGATGCGTGATTTCTCTATCAAATCGGAACGTATACACTCGGTAAACCAATTGCTGAAGGCTTATACCTTGTTTGAAAAGGATACCGAATACATTTTAGATGACGGTAAGGTAAAGATAGTTGACGAGCAAACCGGCCGTGTATTGGATGGCCGCCGTTATTCGGATGGTTTGCACCAGGCGATTGAGGCCAAGGAAAATGTGAAAGTGGAAGACGCTTCGCAGACCTTTGCGACCATCACCCTGCAAAACTATTTTAGAATGTACCACAAATTGTGTGGTATGACCGGTACTGCTGTTACAGAAGCAGGCGAGTTTTGGCAGATATACAAACTGGATGTGGTAGAAATACCTACAAATACCCCTACCAGCCGTAAAGACGAGCAGGACTTGGTTTACCGCACCGTTCGTGAGAAATACAATGCAGTTGCCGACGAAATTGTGAAGCTGACAACCGCCGGAAGGCCGGTGTTGGTGGGTACCACTTCGGTGGAGATATCGGAATTGCTGAGCCGCATGCTGAAACTACGCGGTATCAAGCATAACGTACTGAACGCTAAAATGCACCAAAAAGAGGCTGATGTGGTTGCCGAAGCCGGTAAAACGGGTACCGTAACTATTGCCACCAACATGGCAGGCCGTGGTACGGATATAAAGTTAGGCGAGGGCGTTAAAGAAGTTGGCGGTTTGGCCATTGTGGGTACCGAGCGCCATGAGTCGCGCCGGGTTGACAGGCAGTTGCGCGGTCGTGCAGGCAGGCAGGGTGACCCTGGTACTTCGCAGTTCTTTGTATCGTTGGAAGATAACCTGATGCGCTTGTTTGGTTCGGAAAGGATTTCGGGGCTGATGGTGAAGATGGGCATTGAAGAAGGCGAAGTGATACAGCACTCGATGATCACCAACTCGATAGAGCGTGCACAAAAGAAAGTGGAAGAGAACAACTTTGGTATACGTAAGCGTTTGCTGGAGTATGATGACGTAATGAACTCGCAGCGTACGGTTATCTATACCAAACGTAAAAACGCTTTGTTTGGTGAACGTTTGGATGTTGACCTGAGCAATACTTTTTATGATGTAGTTGAAGACGTAGTAACCGAGTATAAGGAATCGGCAAATTTTGAAGGTTTCCAACTGGAAATCATCCGTTTGTTTTCGGTTGACCCATCGATAAGCGCGGAAGATTTTCTTTCAATTTCCCCCCCGCACCTGGTGGAGCAAACATTCCAGGAAATAACCGAGTTTTACAAACGTAAGTCGGAAGGGATTGGTAACCAGGCATATCCGGTGTTGAAGGATGTGTACGACAGCCGCCAGGGTATCGAAAACATTGTGGTTCCGTTTACCGATGGCATCCATAGCATACAGGTGGTGGTTCCGTTAAAGAAAGCGATTGATAACCATGGTTTGGAAGTGTTCAAATCGTTTGAAAAGAACGTTACACTGGCACTTATTGACGATGCCTGGAAAGAGCACCTGCGCGAAATGGACGAGTTGAAACAATCCGTTCAAAACGCGGTTTATGAGCAAAAGGACCCTTTGCTGGTTTATAAATTTGAAGCGTTTGAGCTTTTCCGCCAGATGCTGCTGAATACCAATAAAGAGATCGTGAGCTTCCTGTTCAGGGGTGGTATACCAAGTCAGCAACCCGAAGAAGTGAGGGAAGCCAGGCCGCAACCTAAAACCGATATGCGTAAAATGCGCACATCGAAACCAGAACTGGTGAGCGATAGCGGCAGCGGCATACCACAATTTGACGATACCCGCGAACAACAAAAACCAATGCCGGTAAGGGTAGAGCAAAAAATTGGCCGTAACGACCCTTGCCCTTGCGGTAGCGGTAAAAAATATAAAAACTGCCACGGAGTGGGGCAGGCGTAGCCCCCTCTAAATCTCCCCCGGTAGGGGAGACTTTAAATAAAATATAATGATAAAAAGTAATATTACATCCTCATTAAGCTTAATTGCCAAAAGATGTGGTATTGCTTTTTTTGTTTTGGTGTCCGCGACGGCGGTGGCGCAAACACGGGGGAAGGTTACGGTTGATAAAGACCCGAGGATTGATAGCTTGATAGCTAAACGTGTTGCCTTAAGTAAATCGACAGGTGCTGCGACTGATGCGGGGAGCGAGGCCAATGGTTACAGGGTGCAGTTTTTTATTAGTCCGACACGTGCGGAGGCTTATAATGCACAGGCGAAGTTTAACCAGCTATATCCCGACTATAAAACGTACGTTATTTACAGCGACCCCAATTTTAAGGTGCGTGCAGGCGATTTCAGGACCAAACTGGAGGCTACCCGATTAATGGAACAGTTGCGGGGGCAGTTTACCAGTTTGTTTATCATAGCCGAAAAAATTAATCTTCCTAAAACAGGGAACAATGATTAAAGAAAAAATACAACAGCTTGCCAAAGGCATATTTAACGATGTGGTGGCCAACCGCAGGCATATCCATGCGAACCCCGAGTTGTCGTTCAACGAGTACAATACATCGGCCTTTGTGGGCAAACAACTGGATGCTTTGGGCATATCCTACCAAAAAATGGCCGATACCGGTTTGGTGGCCCTGATAAAGGGTGATAAACCATCGGACAAGGTAATTGCCCTGCGTGCCGATATGGACGCCCTGCCCATTTTGGAGGCCAATGATGTACCCTACAAATCGAAAAATGAGGGTGTGATGCATGCCTGCGGGCATGATGTGCATACCTCGTCGTTATTGGGTACGGCTAAAATACTGACAGAGCTGAAGGCTGATTTCGCGGGCACGGTAAAACTTATCTTCCAACCGGCGGAAGAGCGTTTGCCCGGTGGTGCCAGTGTGATGATAAAAGAAGGTGTGCTGGAAAATCCGAAACCCAGTGCCGTAATGGGGCAACATGTGATGCCTTTGATTGATGCCGGGAAAGTTGGCTTCCGCCCCGGGAAATACATGGCCAGTACCGACGAAATATATGTTACCGTGAGGGGAAAAGGCGGGCATGGTGCGCAACCCCAGCAAAACATCGACCCGGTAATTATTACCGCGCATATGTTGGTGGCT
This sequence comes from uncultured Mucilaginibacter sp., assembly GCF_903893715.1. GTDB lineage: Bacteria > Bacteroidota > Bacteroidia > Sphingobacteriales > Sphingobacteriaceae > Mucilaginibacter. Next base: position 23,430 of record NZ_CAITNG010000061.1, on the reverse strand, counting down.
TTACAGCAGATAGTAAGCCGCTTTGCCGACCCTAAGCTGCCTACCGTACTTTCGTTTGGTAAGGTGATAGCCAATGGCGCTACCAATGTGATACCGAACGAAGTTTACCTGGAAGGTACTTTTAGAACATTGGATGAGGTATGGCGCAAAGAAGCGCACATCAAAATGAAGAAAATGGCCGAAGGTTTGGTGGAAAGCATGGGCGGCACGGTTGATTTTAATATAATGCCGGGCTATCCGTATTTAGTAAACGAAGAAAAGCTGACCAACCGCGCGATAGGCTATGCCGAAGATTATTTAGGAAAAGAGAACGTATTGGACCTCGACCTGTGGATGGCTGCCGAAGATTTTGCCTATTACAGCCAGGTGGCCGATGCCTGCTTTTACCGTTTGGGTACACGTAACGAAGCGCGGGGAATTACCTCGTCGGTGCACACGCCCACCTTTGATATTGATGAAAAAGCTTTGGAAGTAAGCACCGGCCTGATGGCTTACCTTGCTTTAAAAGAGTTGGGCAATTAAGTCACAAGGTTTTATTAAATAGTGTCGATGGTCATATTTTTCGCATTTAATTATTGGCAATTTTGTGAACCAATTATTTTGTAACGCATTACATGTTAGTTAGCTATCAGGCCGTTAAGGGCATACTTAAAAACAGTAAAGCACGTTTTGTGCTGCTCACGGTTACGGTGGGCCTGATGTTCGTTTCTAAAACATCCGCACAGCAAATACAGCGGTTTAACCCGGATACCATCAAATCTATCGTTATTGATTCGGTAGCGGTGAATATTAAATCGCACAGGCTAAACGCGCAGGATTTTATTGACGCCATGCTGCGCGATACAGGTTTTTACAAGGCCTTTCAAAACATGAAGTATTATGCTTTTGATGCCGAGAACCGCATTTTCAGCTACGACAAGAACAACAAGGTGAACGGCAAGGTATATCGTAAGATACACCACAGCAATGAGGGCGGTCCGCATAAAATGACCGTGTTGGAAAAAGAGGAAAGCGGCGATTTGTACAAAAAGGACGGCAAATACCAATTGTACACCCTGCAAATGTTCGACTATATTTTTATGAACAACTATAATTCGGACTTTGTGAGCAAGGGCGGCGCGGTTGTTGGTAAAGACGAGAGTTATAAAGACAAGTTAAAGACGCTGGTATTTACACCGGGGCGCAAGGTGAGCGGCATACCGTTCATCAGCGGTAAAACGGAGATATTTAGCCCCGACCTGCGCCAGTTTTACGACTACCAATTTGCGCGCGGCACTTATTTAGACAGCATTCCGGTTTACCGCTTTAAGATTACCCAAAAACGCAGCAGCGCCGATGATGATGTGATGGAAAAGGAAATCACGACGATATTTGATACCCGCACCTTCCAGATATTGGGGCGGTATATTGACATGAAGTTTCATAACTTTTTGTTCAGCTTTGATGTGCAGATGAACATTGAGTGCAACAACTTTAACGGGCAGCTTTTACCCACCAAAATAACCTACCAGGGCAACTGGGACATCCCCTTCCACAAAACAGAACGCGCCAGCTTTTTGATTGTGCATAAGAATTATAAGAAAGAAAAGTAGCTCAGCCCCTAACCCCCTGAAGGGGGAATCAAAAGTGATTTAAATTGCCCCCTGCTGTTATTTGAATGAATTATTCTATTTTTAGAAACAGAAATAATATTCAAGTTTATGGAGACTATTACAGGCCAACGCAGCTTTGTTAAATTTTACTTAGGGCTGTTTGGCTACTGTTTTTTCTTTTTCATTATGGGTTTAATGATTGCAGGTCTTTTTATAAGTGAGTACCACAGCGACCATTTCATGACAAAAGAGTATTTTCTACTTGTTTTGGTTGCAGCACTAATAGTTGGATTTTTTTACACCATATACCGATTCTTCAAGGGCACGCCATCACTTGAAATAGATAACGAAACAATAAAACTGGGTACAAATATTTATTATTGGAAATACCTGGACAGCGTAGAACTAACAGGGAAACAACCGCTAGTATTAGGTGTAATGAAAGAATGCGTATTGTTAAAATTTAAAGAACAGGATGATGTATATTTCTTGGACCTTTATGCCAATACGCCAGCAATTAAACAGTTTATACAATATAACATTGTCGAAAAAAACCTCTCTTCAAATGCAGTTTTAAATGATGGTTTATCATCATCTATAATTGAAGCAGAAGCTAATGACCCACATGCGGTCCTCTCACAAATACCAATCGTACAAAACGAAAAACAAACGAGTACGATGGTCAACAAATCGAATGCACCAGATATTGAAAGCGAACAGTTTAAAATCTATAGAAATAATCAATTTTTCAATTTCCGAAGTTTAATGATATGGTTTTTAATAGTGATGATTTTTTGCACTTCTATAAAAAATGTCGATAAATTAAATGGTTGGCTGTTTTCTTTAGTGTTCGCGTTTATAATGTTTAGGCTCACGGCATGGTTTACCTATTATTTTAAAACGTCAGATAGCTTTCTTGTAGTAAGGAATCATAATGCATTTTGGTACAAGAAAATATACCTTCTAAGTGATATCAAAGAAGTTGTATTTGAACAAGAGTGGCGGCGTCCAGATGGAATGAGGATTATTACAAAAGATTTTGAAAGTAAATTATATTATGGCTCCAGTTTATGGAAGAAGCAATGGCGGGCTTTAAGGGATGATTTAAAAGAAAAAGGAATATCTGTCAAAGATGATTTTATCTTTAATGAGGTGGAGGTTGAATTTACTGTATTTGATGATCTTGGCTGGTTCAAAAAGAAAAAATGAGCATGTAAAATATGCTCATCAAATCTTGTTATCACAAAAATCACTTAAATCAGCGGTCTAAAATTCTGCTGTTTTTGGTGCCCTTGGGAAAGGTATCACGTCGCGGATGTTGCCCATGCCGGTAACAAAGAGTACCAAACGCTCGAAGCCCAGGCCAAAGCCCGCGTGTTCGCAGGCGCCGAAGCGGCGGGTGTCCAGGTACCACCACAGCTCTTCGGTTGGGATTCCCATTTCGTTCATGCGTTGTTCTAATTTGTCGAGGCGTTCCTCGCGTTGCGAGCCACCCACAATTTCGCCGATGCCGGGGAACAGGATGTCCATAGCGCGAACGGTTTTGCCGTCGTCGTTTTGGCGCATGTAGAACGCTTTTATCTCCTTTGGATAATCCGTCAGGATAACCGGTTTTTTAAAGTGTTTTTCTACCAAATAGCGCTCGTGCTCGCTTTGCAGGTCGGTGCCCCAGCCTTCTATCAGGTATTGGAATTTCTTCTTCTTGTTATGGTTCGATTCCTTCAGGATGTCGATAGCCTCGGTATAAGTAAGGCGCTCAAAATCGTTATCCAAACAGAACTGCAGTTTTTCCAACAGGTTCAGTTCGGAGCGGTCTTGCTGCGGTTTTTGCTTTTCTTCTTCCAATAAACGGTCTTTCAAAAACTCGATATCATCGGCGTTGTGCTTTAAGGCGTAGGCGATGACATATTTCAGCAGGGCCTCGGCCAGGTCCATGTTATCGTTCAGGTTGTAAAAGGCCATTTCGGGTTCTATCATCCAGAACTCGGCCAGGTGGCGGGTGGTGTTCGAGTTTTCGGCGCGGAAAGTTGGTCCGAAGGTATAGATATCGCTCAGTGCCATCGCGCCAAGCTCACCTTCCAACTGGCCGGATACGGTGAGGTTGGTTGCCTTGCCAAAGAAATCCTGTTTAAAATCCACTTCACCGGTTTCGGTCAATGGTGGTTTTATCGGGTCGAGTGTGGTTACGCGGAAAGTTTCGCCCGCGCCTTCAGCATCCGATGCCGTAATGACCGGGGTATGCAGGTATACAAACCCGCGCTCCTGAAAAAATTGGTGCACCGCGAACGATAAGCTGTTGCGCACACGGAACACCGCGCCAAAAGTGTTGGTACGGAAACGCAGGTGGGCGTTATCGCGCAAAAACTCGAGGCTGTGCTTTTTGGGTTGGATGGGGTAGGTTGTCGGGTCGCAATCGCCGAGTATTTCTAATGTTTTGGCTTTTACTTCCACCTTTTGGCCCTTGCCCAATGAGGGCACGACCTCGCCGGTAACGCTGATGGCAGCGCCTGTGGTGATGCGTTTCAGCGTCTCATCGTCAAAGCTATCCAAAGCCACCACGATTTGCAGGTTATTATTGGTAGAGCCATCGTTTAAAGCTATAAACTGGTTGTTACGGAAGGTACGTACCCAACCTTTTACGGTTACTTCAAATCCGGTGTCTTCGGTCTGCAATAGTGCTTTGATCTTTGTGCGCTGGCTCATTAAGTTATTATTGTATGAACTGCAAAAATACAATTATTTGGCTGATACGGGAATGCGGTTTTTTACTTTATTGCCGTACAATTGTTTTGTGATGATACAAACCTTTATAAGTTTGTAGCCACTAACCAATAGGATGAACCCCAAACTTAGCCTGGCCATCGGCATTATCTGTATCGCGTTTTCGCCCATATTTGTGAAGATGGCGGGCGTGTCGGCTATTAGCGCTGCCTTTTACCGTATGCTTTTTGCCTGGTTGTTGTTGGCGCCTTATTGCTTTAAATACAGTAAGCTTCGCATTACCACCAAACCTTTGTTACTGGCTATTACGGGTGGATTGGTGTTTGCTTTGGATATCGCGGTGTGGAACGTATCGATATTGAAATCGACGGCCACCATTTCCACTTTGGTGGCCAATTTAGCGCCGGTCTGGGTAGGTTTGCTGAGTCTGCTTATCTTAAAAAAGCAACCTGGCATCAGTTTTTGGCTGGGTACGTTTATCGCGATAAGCGGCATGTGCATTTTGGTGGGTATACAAAACCTGCTTAAGCTACAACTGAACGAAGGTGTGGTACTCGCCATCATATCCAGTTTTCTTTATGCCGTTTATATCCTCATCAGTAAGGATGTGTTGCGGCACGTGAGCGGCGTGGTGTTTATGTTTTATAATATGCTTGCCGCCACTTTGGCGCTTGGCCTGTACAGCCTAAGCACAAACGACCAGCTTTGGGGCTATAGTCAGCATGCATGGCTCGTTTTGGTGGCCATGGGTGTGATTTGCCAATTGGCGGGGTGGATCACCATCAATTACTCGGTAAGCCATATGGAGTCGACAAAAGTGTCCATCGCGCTGTTGGGGCAAACGGTGGCAACGGCTTTGCTGGCCTGGGCAATATTGGGCGAGCATGTTGGCGTAACTGAGTTGTTGGGCGGTGTGGTTGTGTTGGTGGGGATAGGGGTTACGTTTGTGAAGCGAAATAAAACACTCAAAATTTAGTTTACCAATAGAAAACTTTTAATTATATTTGTTTAATGAATGTTATTACAAAGCGGACTATTATGCATTATATCGACTTATATCCGCTCGCTGCTATTTCATTAAAAAGTTGGCATAACGAATTTTCACAAGCCAATTTCACAAGCTTTAATGAATTAAAGGGTGTTTATGGAAATGCAAGCGTTATTGCAAACAAAAGAGTTGTTTTTAATATCAAAGGTAACTCCTATAGGCTAATTACGTCGTTCAACTTTGATGCACAAGCGGTATACGTGATATGGTTCGGAACGCATTCTGCCTATGATAAAATAGATGCGGCAAATGTGAAATTTTTTAAGAATCCCAATAAAAGAGAATAATATGGAAAGTAAATGGATGGTTTTAAAAACAGAAGATGAATATGATATCGCACTTGAAAGAACGATTGAAATATTTCATAGCGAAAAAGGGACGCCTGAGTTTGATGAGCTTGAATTATTATTGCTTTTGGTAAAGGATTATGAAGACAGGCATTATCAAATACCCGATATTGATCCTATCGAGTTGATAAAACTTAAACTCGAAGAAAAAGGCTTAAAACAAAAAGACCTTGAACCTATAATAGGATCTAAGGGGTATGTATCTTCAATCTTATCCGGAAAAAAAGAATTGACTTTAAAAATGGTTAAGGGCTTACACGAATTTTTAGGTATACCGGCGGAGTCGTTTTTAATAGATACGAAGAAGAAAATTAAGTTAGTATAGGCTCGTAAGTATGATCACCAAACCCACCGTTGACAAAATAATGGAGGCCACCGATATTGTTGAGGTGATTGGCGAGTTTGTGACCTTAAAAAAACGGGGCGCCAATTATGTGGGCTTGTCGCCGTTTGCTAACGAGAAGACACCGTCATTTACGGTATCGCCGGCCAAGGGGATATTTAAGGATTTTTCATCGGGATTGGGCGGTTCGGCGGTGACTTTTTTGATGGAGCACGAGAAGTTCAACTATCCCGAGGCCTTGAAATGGCTGGCCAAAAAATACAGCATCGATGTAGAGGAAACCAATGATCAACCCGAAGACCGGGAAGCGGAAAACCATCGCGAAAGCTTATTGATCGTTACCGGGTACGCGGCCAAATTTTTCCATGAAAGTTTGTTGGAAACGGATGAGGGCAAAGCTATCGGTCTGAGTTATTTTAAGGAGCGCGGGTTTAGTAATGAAACCATTAAGAAATTTGAGCTCGGCTACTCGCCAGACCAATGGGAAGCATTTTCTGCGAAAGCGATAAAAGACGGTTACCAACAGGAATTTTTAGAGGAAACGGGCTTATCTGTTAAGCGCGACAACGGTACGCTTTACGACCGTTATCGCGGCCGGGTGATGTTCCCGATACATAGTTTTACGGGCAGGGTAATCGCTTTTGGCGGGCGTACGCTGAAGAGTGATAAGAGCGTACCGAAATACGTCAACTCGCCGGAATCGGAGATATACCATAAATCGAGCGTGTTGTATGGCTTGTTCTTTGCGAAGAAAGCCATACGCGATGAGGACAATTGTTTGCTGGTGGAAGGTTATGCCGACGTGATATCGGTACACCAGGCCGGGATAGAAAATGTGGTGGCATCGTCGGGCACCTCGCTGACGGTGGAGCAGATCAGGATGATTGGCCGTTTGACCAAGAACATTACGATGTTGTATGATGGCGACGCGGCAGGTATCAAAGCTTCGCTACGGGGGATGGATTTGATTTTAGAGGAAGGGTTGAACGTAAAAATCGTATCCTTCCCCGAGGGGCATGACCCCGACTCTTATGTGCGCAAGTTGGGCAGTACGGCATTTAAAACGTACGTCGAAGAAAACAAGAAGGATTTTATCCTGTTCAAAACCAATGTACTGCTGAAAGATGCCGGCAAGGACCCTTTAAAACGCGCCGAAGTGATACGCGAAGTGGTGGAAAGCATCGCCAAGATACCCGACTCTATCAAAGCTTCGGTGTTTTTGAGCGAGTGCAGCCAGATACTCCAGATAGAGGAACGTTCGCTGATTACCGAACTAAACAAGATGCGGGCGGCGAAGGGTAAGAAAGATTATCAGCAACATCAAAATGCAAGGCAGGCGGAGCAGGAAGCAGCGCCGGCTTACGCCGAACCGGAAAGAAAGCCTGAGGAACAATATGAATCGCAGGAGAAAGAGATTGTGCGGCTACTGGTTACTTATGGCAATAGGGTTATCAACTGGGATGGTATTGCCAATACCTATATCGGGCCGTTTATGATAGCCGAGCTAAACGATGTAGAGTTTGAGCACCCCGATTGCAAAGCTTTTGTTAAACTATATCATGATGAGTTGGACAATGGTAACTTGCCCGAAGAACAGTTTTTTATCCATCATCCCGAAAGGTTGATAGCGGATATGGCGGTGTCGATGCTGTCGACGCGATATGAGCTGAGCGAAAACTGGCTGGGTATGCACAAAATATATGTGCCCGACGAAACCCAGAATATGAAGGCCACCATTTTGGGCGCCATCTTCCATCTTAAAAAGCAAAAGGTGGGTAAGATACTGGAGAACATCCGCACGCAATTACAAACTGCCGAAGCTGAAGCCGACCAGGAGATACTGATGAACCAGTACCTGCACATGAAAAAGGTGGAGAAGAGCATTTCGGACTTTTTAGGTTCGGTGATACTGAAATAATGGCAACACATAACGACCTTGGGCGCTTAGGCGAGCAATTGGCCAAAGCGCATTTGGAAGGCTTAGGTTATGAGATACTGGACGAGAACTGGACGCATGGCAAAGCCGAGGTGGACCTGGTTGCGTATAAGGACAAGACCATTATTTTTGTGGAGGTAAAGGCGCGCAGTGGTAATTTTTTTGGCGAACCGGAAGATTTTGTAGACAACAGGAAACAAAAATTACTGGCCGAAGCGGCAGATGAATATATTTACCTGATGAACCACCAGGGCGAAGCCCGCTTTGACATTGTGGCCATATTATTTGACAGTAAACAGAACCATACATTAAAACATATTGAAGATGCCTTTTGGCCATCGTCGCCCATTTAAAATTAGATAATGAAGAATTTAAGAACAGGTGTATTCGCGGTGTTGTTGGGGTTGATCATAGCCGGTTGCGGCGGCGGGCATAAAACGGAAGCCATCATAGGCATCACACCCGAAGCTGGCCAAAGCTATAAATTGGGCGATGTGATAGCCGTAAGCGTACAGTGCCCTGCCGATGTAAAACCGGATTCGGTGGTGTACCTGATCGATTCGGTGCGCTATGCATCCCGCAAGGATACCGTGGGCGCAAAAATCAAAACTGACTCGATGACCTGTGGTTCCAAGCTCATTACGGCGCGGGTGTTTACCGGCGGTAAGCCGCAGGAGGTTTCGACGAATGTGATTATCAAGGCTGCCAAAGCTCCCGAGAGTTATACTTACAGGGTGGAGAAGGTTTTTCCGCATGATACGGCTTGTTATACCGAGGGTTTGGAATACCTGGATGGTTACCTGTACGAAAGCAAAGGCGATTACGTTCGCTCGGGTTTGCGCAGGGTGGATTTGAACACGGGCAAAGTGGTACAAAGCGTGAGCATGCCGGCCAAATATTTTGGCGAAGGCATATCGGTAGTGGGCGATAAGATATTGCAGCTGACCTATAAAGAAAATATAGCTTTTGTGTACGATAAAAAGACCTTTAAAGTGATAGACAGCCTGGCCTATAACTGGGGCCCCGAAGGTTGGGGCATGTGTTACGATGGCACCAGGCTATACCAAAACGACAGCACCAACCGCATCTGGTTTTTAAGTAAAGATACTTTTAAACCAACCGGATTTATCGACGTGTTTGATGACCAGGGGCCAATAAACGCCGTGAACGAAATGGAAATGATTGACGGCAAGCTATACGCCAACGTGTACACGCGCGATACCATTTTGGTGATAAACCCCAAAAACGGCGCGGTGTTGCAAAAGATCGATATGAAAAACCTGTACCCCAACAACCAGCGCCCCGCTGATTTTGATTATGGCAACAACGTGCTGAACGGTATTGCCTACGATGCCGCCACCAAACGGATTTTTGTTACTGGCAAAAAATGGCCGCATTTGTATCAGGTGAAGTTTGTGAAAGAGTAGGAGGGCGGAAGTCAGAAATCAGATAGTAAGCGAATAATGTGTTGATAACACTTTGATAGGATTAACCCATGAAGGAGAGGCTATTAAAAATAATACTTGGAGTTCCCCAATCAGACCCAATTTACCAATTAGAATGGGAATATAAAAAGTTGAATACTGATGAAGATAGGGCATCAATTTCAGGTAGCATCAAAGGATAATTTCAGTTTATAATGCACCAACCCAACAGTGCTACACATGCTCCAAAATAAACTTAGGGTCGATGTGCAATTCGTTGTACATGGCTTTGAGGAAGGGTACATCGGGTTGCCGTTTTCCGTTGAGTATTTGCGATAATTTGGGTTTTCCGATGCCTAATTTATCGGCAAGTTTGGCTTGCGACAATTTATTTTCGAACATAAACAATTCGATGATTTCGGGTAGACTTTGGGGTTGTTTGGGTGGTTTCAGTTTTAATACTTCATCCTCATACTTTTCGGCGGCTTGCGCCATTGTTGCCAGGTTTTCAATTTCCGCTTCGGTTAGGTTTTGTTCGCCCTTGTCCATTAATTCGTAAATAGCCACCATGGTTTCGTGGTAACTTTTATCTGTTGTTATTGTGCTTTTGTTTTCCATTATTTCTTAAAACTAACTTTCGCCGCGTCTATTTTATCGTATTCGGCATGTGTACCAATAAAAAGGATAAATACCGTCCGCACTTTAAAAATGATAAGGGCAATGAGCCGGTAATTATTGCCTTTGATGTTAAATACATAACGGTCGTTCCCAACGGCATCAACACTGTTAAAGGTGTTCCTTACTTCGTTGAAATTTTTCCAATCAGCGTTCGCAGTCAATTCGTACCAGTTGAACAAAGGGCCTTCCGCATCAGCGTGTAATTCTGCAAATTCCCGAAGTGTGCTTTTGGAAATAATAACCATTACGCAAATATAATGTTTTAATTTATAAAATATTGTTTCAAAAATTGAAATTTTTTTTATGGCAGCAGGAGCATCCTGTGGGAGCAATAATTGACTGCTTTGTTTGTTAATGCCGCCAAAATTTCGTACATTGTCTGGTTTGATAGATGTTGAAACGTTGTAAAGTTGGAATGTTAAAAGGTTATTTAAAAGTCTTACTTTTTCCCCCCTACCCTCAGTTCATGTCATTTCGAACGAGGTACGAGAGAGAAAACTTCTGCGGCTTTACAGGCACCGTGAGTTTGGTTGGAGAAGTTTTCTCCCTGCGGTGGAAGTGACAGGGTGGCGGACGGTTAAACGGGTGTTAAAAAGTCTTACTTTTACCCCCCCCCCCGGTTGGCGGGGTTACCTGTCGCGCAGAGGTTGCTTCGTCGTTCCTCCTCGCAATGACGTTTATATTAAAGTTATTGATAATCAAATATTTGCACATCCACACATTTACTCATTCGCACATTGGCGGGGAGTTATTTCATCAACACCCCGACCACCAGGAAGGCTGCACAGATGATGCTGAGGATGGCGAGCAGGGGCCAGATGAACCTGAGCCATACTTTGAGGCTTACGTTGACGATGGCGAGCGAGGGCAGGATGAGTCCGTTGGGGGTAATGAAGCCCATGATGCCCATCCCGAAAAGGTAACAGTTGACGATTTCGCGGCCGGGCACGCCTACTACCGCCGCCAACGAACCGAAGATGGGCATGGTGAGTACCGCCATCCCCGATGAGGAGGATATGAAGAGTGTGAACACATTGTATAGCACAAACAGCACCACGATGAACAGCATCGGCGGCATGCCGCCCACCAGGTTGGCCGAATAGTAGAGGATGGAATCGCTCACGTGGCCATCGTTCAGGATGATGGTGATGCCGCGCGCAACGCCCACGATGAAGGCCACACCGAGCAGGCTTTTGGCACCCTCGACGAAACGTTCGATGAAGACGGATTCCTTCATGCGGACGAGGAACCCGACCAATACCGCCGCGGCAAGGTATATGGCCGACATTTCGGTCATCCACCAGTCGAGCCAGATAACGCCGGCTATCATACCAAACAGCGTGGCAACAAAGATGAACAACAAACCCGCGTTGCGCCAGCCGAGTGTAACGGTTGTAGTTTCGGCAGTTACATGGGCAAAAGGGGAAGCTTGGTTACCGTTAAAGCGATATATCAGCGAATAAGTAGGGTCTTTTTTGCAGCGGTTGGCATAGCGCACAATGTACCAGATGGTAACACCGGTGGTAAGGGCGAACACGAGGATACGTTCGATGAGGCCGTCGGTCCAGCTGATGCCGGCCGCGTTGGACGCGATGATGACCGCGAAAGGGTTGGAGAACGAGGACAGCGTGCCCAACTGCGTACCCGCAAAGATGACGGCGAGGGGGACGAGCAAATCGTACCCGGCGCCGAGGTATAGCGGTACCAATATGGGGTAGAAGACAAGGGCTTCTTCGCCCATGCCATAGCTGGAGCCGCAAAACGAGAAAAAGAAGGTGAGGCTGATGATGAGCCAGGCTTCGTTGCCCTTCATTTTATGGGACAGGTAAAAGATGCCCTGATCCATGGCACCGGTTTGCTGAAAGACCGTCATGAAACCGCCAATGATGAGGATGAAGAAGATGATATCGGCAGCGTCAATCAAGCCTTTTATGGGCGCCTGGAGGGTATCAACAGGGCCTTGCGTGTTCTTGTTTTTTAGTTTTTGGTAGCTGCCGGGCACGGCCACGGGTTTGCGTATATCGCCGCTTTTAAATTTGGCTAAGGGGATGCGTACTTTGAGGCTATCGAGCGTATGTTGTGTGCCGGGCAAGGTGAGCGTTGTTTTGGATGTGGATAGCGAGAAGGCGCCGTCGGCGTAGCTCAGTTTATCGTACCGTCCGGCGGGCATCAACCAGGTAGCTATAGCCGAAATGATGATAACGATGACCAGGATGGTGATAGGGGTGGGTAGTTTTTTGAGTTTAGCCATTTAGAAAGCAATGTAGTATTTTTTTGGGAGAATAGTATACGAGCTTGTTGGCCGCTATGGGCGCGGAGCCCTTTTACTTTTTTCTTGATAAAAAAGAAACAAAAAATCAAGTCAGCAGGAAGGCTTCTTTGCGTTCTTGGCCTTTGCGCACAAGCGGGCTGAACCATCCTGATAGGTATCGGGAAAACCTTTTGCCGCGTTTGCGCTCTTGGCACCGCTTCAGGCAAAAATTTCTATGCCCCTGTCACCGCACAAGGCCACCATTGTTCTGCCCGCTTTTGGCCGAAGCTACCCTGCTGACGGTTGGGAGGGTTAAATCAAAAAACCCCGTTGATTTGGTCAACGGGGTTTTTTGCGTTAAGGTATAGTTGAGGTTTAATCAACTTTGATGAATTTGCCGGTTTCATCGAAGATGAGGTCTTTGCCGCCTTTTATTTCGGCTTCGTAAAAGGTTTTGCCTGCGGCGTCGATGCCTTTGCCGGCCTCTTTTATCGGGGTTTTGTAATGTTCTTTGATATATGGCGCTACGGTTGCCGGCAAGGCGCTGATGGCGATGGCGTTTACGTATTCCACAAAATTGCCCGCAGGGGTAAACATGGCGGCATTGTCTTCGCCCGATTTACCGCCCCAATTGGCTTCGTAATTACCTTTTTCCTTTTCCCAGCCTACTTTGGTTGCGGCAGGGTATTTTTTTGGCGAAGGCTGCTTTAACGGCCGCCGGAACCGCCGAAGCTTTGATGTCCTGGGCGAATAAACTACCAATGGCTGCAAAAGCCATTAAACCTGTGATGAACAATCCTTTTTTCATGCTATTGCTGTTTAATTTGATTTAAACAAGCTTAGCGATCCATTCTGAATTAATGCTGTAGCCTTTTTGTAAGAATTTTGGATTCGATTAGCGTTGTTTCATAAAGCGGCCTTGCGTGGTAAACAGCAGCTCCCTGTCGCCCGAAATGCGGACGAGGAACTGGATGTTGCCGGTAACGTCGGCTATTTGTTCGGCGTTGATGATGGGGGTATGGTAATGTACATCAATATAGCTAATGGCTGCTTTGGGCAAATACTTTGGGTCGAAATGGTCGCCAATTTCCAAGAAGGCACTGCCAGGGGTGATGTCGACGTGTTTGTCGTGCCCGGTTTTTCCGCTCCAATAAGCGCGGTAATTGCCTTTATGCTTTTCCCAGGTAGCTTTACCGGCGTCGGGGTAGCGGCGCGCCAGTTCGGACCGCACGGCAAGCGGTACGGTTTTGGAATCCACTTTTTGGGCAAATAAATAGCTTGTTGAGGTTAGTACAAGCATCGTAACAATCAATAAAACTTTTTTCATGGTCTTTGTTGATAATTTGATGGTTATAGGGTTATGATTTGTTTGGTTATTTTTCGGTTTCATCATACTCATAAATGCCGCCATCGGGGCATACAAATATAGGTTTAAGCGGCCTTTTTTCCTCGACCTGTTTTAAAGTAAAGAGGGCCTTATCGGGAAACTGGTCAAAATAAATAATATAAAAGCGCTTTTGAGCGTAAAACTTTTGGACCTGCCTGGCCGAGTCGATATTGGGGATATACTCCGAACCTTTACCGGTGAAGAAATAAAAGCCCTCGCACAGGTTATTGTAAATGGGGTAACCGGGTTTAAACAGGTCGGGCTTTTTTAGTTCTGCCACCAGGGGCGATTTGTTCCAGCTGTCGTCGGTATAGCCGGGTACGCCGTATTCGCCTTCGTCGTCGTAACGCTGATAGTCGGTTTGGTATTCGCGGTAGATGAACAGTAAGGCTATGCAGGCGCTTATCGCGATAAGCGGCAATCGGTATTTGATGGCTTTGCTTTTGAAAACGATAGCGAGCCAATAGGTGCATCCCAACAAAAAGGGGATGAACAGCGGCGACAGCAGGCGGTTGTTCAATGTTTCGAAACGGTTAATGGTTGCCCATAAGAGCATGAACAAACCATAGGCGATGAAGAAAGTGATGATGATGTTTTCGTAACTGCCAAAACGCGCTTTGTTGATAAAGGCGTTGTATAAAAATACGGTGATAAAGCCAACAATGAGTAAAGCTGTAATGATAACCGCCCAACCGTATTGCTTTTCGGTAAGGGTAAACCAATCGCAAAATACTGTGCCGATGTAGTGCATGTTTTGCGTGAGCGAAGTGAGCGATTTATAGCGCGGCCCTGTGCCGGTATGTGTTACCAACGAGTTGCGTATAATATTGGCCACCAGTAAGGATATACTAATGGTGCCAAACAACAGGATATGGCCGGTTTTTTTGCGGGGTTTCAGGTTACCATCGAATAGCATGAGCATACCGCCGGTGCCCACTAAGGTAATGGCGGCATAACGGGTATCACATGCTAAAGCGGTAACGGCGCCCAACCAAAGCAGGGCAGAGATATTGTAGCTTTTTAGATAGTTTTTATAGAGGATAAAAAACACAAGGGTAAAAACGATGAACAAGGTTTCGGACCAGAGCTTGGTGTACACTTCGAGGAGCGATGGGCTGATGGCGATGGCGGCTAATGCCAACCATTTGTAGAGTTTAGTTGGATAAGTAAAACCTTCCATAATGACGCCTGCTAAAAATATCAGTACAGCGAAAAGGATGCCATCTAACGCCGGGCCCAGTATCAATGGGTCGGTTTGGGTGATGAACTGGATGATGGCTAAAAATATCGGAAAGAATACCGGGAAAGCAACGATGGGCTTATCACCAAAAAAATGAAGGGTATGGTGGGTGTTCAGGTTGCGCGCCGTGCTCATGTACATAATGCTATCCGGCGATATGCCGATACCGGCGTAACGCATGTACAGGTTCACTACAAAAAAACCTGCGACGGCCGCAATTAAGGCGTCGAGGTGTTTAACTGCAAACGTGCGAGGGTTTTTGGGCATAACTTATATTGAATACAGAGCGGCTAAATTACAAAAAACCGGGTTATGCCCGCTCTTCCCAAACTTCGCAAAGATGCAAAATGGTTTCGACGGCTTTTTGCATGTCCTGGATAGATACCCATTCCTGTTTGCCGTGGAAAGCGTGTTCGCCGGCGAAGATATTTGGGCAGGGCAAACCCATGAACGATAGGCGCGAACCGTCCGTGCCGCCGCGAATGCTGCGTAAACGCGGTTCCATGCCGGCGCGTTTTATGGCTTCCATTGCATTGTCGACTATAGCGGGGTGTTTATCCAACACCTGTTTCATATTTCGGTATTGAGCTTTTGTTTCGAGGGTATAGCTTGCACCGGGGTAGGCTAACAATACATTTTCGGTTATCTGCCTGATCACATTGGCATGTTGCTGCAGATTATCATCGTCAAAATCGCGAATGATGAAGTTTACGATTGCCTGTTCTACGTGCCCGCTTATTTCGACCGGGTGCACAAAACCTTGTTTGCCCGATGTACCTTCGGGGGAAAGTTCATGCGGTAAGGCGGCAACAACAGCTCCTGCTATTTTGATAGCGCTTTGCATTTTACCTTTGGCAAAACCGGGGTGCGCGCTGATGCCGTTGATGGTGAGTTTAGCGCCGTCGGCTGAAAAGGTTTCGTTTTCCATAGTGCCGGCACTTTCCCCATCGATGGTATAGGCTATGTCGGCACCGAGTTTTTTGAGATCGGCTTTGTCAACGCCGCGGCCTATTTCTTCGTCAGGTGTAAAGAGTATTTTGATGGTGCCATGCTTGATTTCGGGATGGTTGACCAATTGGTAACAAGCATCCATAATCTCGGCCAGACCGGCTTTGTTATCGGCGCCAAGCAAAGTAGTGCCGCTGGCAGTTATCACGTCGTTGCTAAGCTGGTTTTTAAGGTCGGGATGTTCGCTCATGCGGAGTACCTGACTATCATCATCCGGAAGGACAATATTGGCTCCGGTATATTTTTTATGGACGATGGGTTTCACGTTTAGCCCGCTGCAATCGGGTGAGGTGTCCATGTGCGAGCAAAAGCAGATTACGGGCACATTTTGTTTGTTTGTATTTGCCGGAATTGTTGCATAAACGTAACCAAATTCGTCTATATTCGTATCAGTAACGCCGATAGATAAAAGCTCGTCGACAAGGATTTTGCCGAGGTTTTTTTGTTTAAGCGTTGATGGACAGGTTATTGATGCAGGATCTGATTGAGTATCCACAATAACATAACGCAAAAACCGTTCAGCTACTGTAGAATTAAAATCAGAAAATTTGAAAGAAGTCATGATATTACCGAATGAAACTTTATTTTTGGTAAACATAGTTAAAAAAAGTATTGCTGTTTTTTAAAATCGGCCACCTTATAAATAACATTATATTTTGAAACGGATCCTTATTATTCTATTGCTGGCCCAGGCGGCAGTTTTTACTACAAAAGCGCAAATTGGATATAATTACGCACAATGGAGTTTAGGTACGGGTATAAGCTACGTAAAAGCGAGTACCAGTGTGCTCAACCAATCATGGCATGGTGCTTATAATTTTAATTTGGGTTATAATTTGTCGCCATATATTAATGTTACGTTGGATTACCAGTTTGGTACCTTATCGGGCGGTTATAATGAATATTATCCCAAAGCTGTGGCCGCGTTGGACCCGACCAATGCCAAATATGATTCGTTATTGTTGGATATTCCCAAAGCATACTCAAAATTAGATCCTTACCATTTAAGTTATAGTAATAGCTTTCAGGCGCTAAACCTGCATGTTGATGTACAACTTGGCGAATTTATGGATTACGCAGGCGATGGTATAGTTGCCAAGGCTGCCAAAAATATCTATGTAGGTACCGGTATAGGATTAGTGTTCAATAGTATATCGAACAATAACAGTCGTTTAAGTCCCGACTCGACCTATTACATAGGCGGTGAGGATAACAGCCAAAATGTGATGATCCCGCTACGGGTGGGTTATCAGTTTAAAGTATACAATGATTACGACGAGCCTTACCTTTTAGTAGAGCTGGGCTACCAGCATAATTATATTTTGGGCTACGGCCTTGATGGTTTTGCCGACCCGCTGGTATTGACCAAAAAGTTTGAGCAATACTCCGGTTTTAGTTTTGGTATCAAGTGGAATTTTGGCAGTATCACCTCGTACCGACGACCGATACATTAGCGTAACCTTTAGCCTCCCCTTATCGCATTGTTTATAAGTTAGTTACTTGCTTGTTTTGTAAAAACAGGTTTTTAACGCTTTAATTATTGCTTTTTTGCCATAAAAAGTAACTTATTAGTTAACAAAATTACGCTCATTGTTTAAAACTATTGTGAGTAAGTTAATGCTTAATTGATAATTTTTGCGGTTGTATCATTTTTGGATTTTTTATGGGGACAGTTTATAAGAACATATTGTTATCGTCGGCATTAACGGTATCAATGCTATCATGCTCAAACAGCAAAGGGAACGACAAAACACCTGTTGTTACAAAAGCCAAGCCCGACCTGAACATCTTAAAATACGACTCCGCTAATGCCGACAAGCGCATTGACGATTTTATGCAGCACCTGCATACCCACAGCGGCTTTAACGGCAACGTGCTGGTAGCCAAACACGGTAAAATTTTATACGAGAACGCGATAGGCTGGGCAGATTACCTGCGCAAAAAGAAACTGACCATTGGCTCGCAGTTTGAGCTGGCTTCGGTATCAAAAACCATGACATCGACCGCTATTTTGCAATTGATGGAACGGGGTAAATTGCGGCTGGACCAAAACGTAAAGGATTTCTTCCCGAATTTTCCGTACGATGGGGTTACCATTAAACTGCTGCTTACCCACCGCTCGGGGCTGATGAACTACGTATATTTTACCGATGATATTTATCGTAAAGAACACCGCGACGAGAGGAAGGGCATCAGCAACCAGGACGAGATGAACCTGATAGCGCAATACAAACCTGCGCGTTTTAATGTGCCCGATAAGCGCTTTTTATACAACAACTCCAACTTTATGGTACTGGGCTCCATTATCGAAAAGGTAACCGGTATGCCGTATGCCAAGTACATGAAGGAGAACGTTTTTGACCCGGCGGGGATGAGCCATACGGCCGTATATTCGAAAGCTGCTTATGATAAGATACCGGTTGATGTGGTTGGACACGACAGGGGGCAATGGCGTTACTCGGTAGCGCAAAACTTTTTGGATGGCCCTGTAGGCGATAAAGGCATTTACAGCACCGTTGGCGACCTGTACCTGTTTGACAATGCCCTGCGCCGCGGGCTGCTATTGAAACAAGCCACCATGGATTCGGCATACGTGCCGCGCAACCCGATGCTGCACGGGCATTTTAGCTATGGTTATGGCTGGAGAATATTCGAGGCACCCGGGCAGCAGGTAATTTACCATACCGGCTGGTGGCACGGGTTCAGGCATATATACCTGAGGGATATGAAGAACGATATTACCATTGTTCTGCTATCGAACCTGGCCAACGGCAGCTTGCTGCATTTGGACGATTTGTTTAAAATTGTGGGCATGCCTGTGGTGCGCAAAAGCGCGTATAATGGCACCGGTGAAACAAGCGACGATTAACAAGTAAGAAATCATGTTTGATAAATTATTAGAAGCCCAGCAAAAGGCAGGCGAAGTGAAAAAACGCCTGGATGCCATTACCGTTACCGGAACTGCAGAGGGCGGTAAGGTGAAAGTGAGTGCCAACGGGAATAAAAAGATACTGTCCATTACTATTGATGAAGCTTTGGTGCAGGAAGCCGATAAAGAGCAGTTGGAAGACCTGGTACTTATCGCGGTGAACAAAGCCCTGGAGCAAGCCGAAAATGTGAGCCAAAGCGAGATGGCGGCCATGACGCAACAGATGTTTGGCGGACTGGGCGGTATGTTTGGGAAGTAAATGGTAAGCGGAAAGTAAAAAGTTAAAAATCCGCAGGGCAAGCATAACAATTTGAAAAAGGATTGGTTATTTCGTATAAAAAAACCAACTCCCCATGAAATTCACTTTTTACGGACACTCTTGTTTTGAGCTCGAAATAAACGGCATCAAATTACTGTTCGACCCCTTTATTTCGCACAACCAACTGGCCAGCCACATTGATGTGAACAGCCTTAAACCCAACTATATTTTACTGTCGCACGGGCATGGCGACCATATTGCCGACCTGTTTACCATCGAAAAAAACAGCGGCGCGCAGGTAATTTGCATTGCCGATATTGCGGGCTGGCTGAACGGCAAAGGCATTACCAACGTACACGGCATGAACTTTGGCGGCGGCTTTAACTTTGATTTTGGCCGTGTTAAAATGGTGTACGCGTTGCACAGCAGCTCGATGCCCGATGGCGCTTACGGCGGCAACCCGGCAGGCTATGTGATTTATGCCGATGGCAAAAAAATATATTTTGCCGGCGATACGGCGCTGACCTACGACATGAAGCTCCTCGCCGACGAAAACCTTGACTGGGCCATCCTCCCTATTGGCGACAACTATACTATGGGTGCCGATGACGCCATTAAAGCGGCAGGCTTTATCAATTGCAAAAACGTGATAGGCGTGCATTACGATACCTTCCCGGTGATTGTGATAGACAAGGCCGAAGTGAGCGCCAAGTTTGAAAAGGCGGGATTGAATTTGCAGTTGCCCGCTATAGGCGAAACGATGGAGTTGTAAGGTGAGCCGAGGTGGGGTAAGATATAAAGGCTTGAACCTATTATTTGCGATACGTTGTTAAAAAATGTTATCTTCGAATATTATGGCGAATAAATATTTGAACTATATTACTGATGAGCATTTGATGGCATGCATTGGTAATCTCCATAAGTCATATATCCGAGCAAAAAACTCTGTAAGCAGAAAGAAATTTTATGCGAATAAAATAGATACTGTTAAACTAACATTTGACAGCGTTTTTAATGAGATAGAACAAGAAAGCCTGGTAGAGACCGAATTGCTCCGGCAAATTGATAAATCAATCAACAATTTTATAGGTACTTTTCACGAAGAGATACTTGGTGGTGTTGCTGGATATACTAAAGGGAACTTAAGTGGGTTCGATATTAAAGCCAATGATGACACTTTGTTCGCTGATATTAAGAATAAGCACAATACAATGAATAGCAGTGCTGCGGAAAGTTTATTTCAAAAATTGGCCAAATATGCAGATAATTATAAAAAGGCGAAATGTTATTGGGTTCAAATATTAGCCAAAGGGAGTTTTGACGATAAATGGTCTGGAATAATCAATGGTAAAGAATATAGCCATAGCAGGGTTTACAAAATATCAGGCGATAGGTTTTATGCCTTGTTGACCGGCCAAGATGATGCATTGTATGCGTTGTACAAAGTTTTACCGATAGCCATAAAGGATTATCTATTAACATTCGAACCCAGCAAAAAAGTAATCGAACACTCTGCTTTGTCAGAAATAAAAAAAGAGACAGTTAAAAGCAGACGAAATATTCTTGATCAAATAACATTTGAAAACTTTGGCTATTATTTAGAGTTTAAGAAACTGTGACCATCATTAAACAGCAATACGTTCCTGATAGTTTTTTTGGTTTTGGATACGGGTCTCATTTAAGAAACTTACAACAGCTTCGCCAACAGCCTTGGCTAAATTAACAGGCACAGCATTACCAATCTGTTTATACTGGCTCGAAATAGGCCCTGCAAACTTCCAATCATCAGGGAACGTTTGTATACGGGCATATTCCCGTACTGTAAATGGCCGTGTTTCATCAGGATGGCACCGTTCTGTTTGTTTTTGCGCCGGGCTACAGGTAAGGGTCAAGCTTGGCTCATCCCAACTTATTCTTCTTGCCATACCTGTTTTACCACCACCTAAATAAAAACTTTTTTGCATATAGTCTTTTTGCACTTCGAGGGGAAGGTCGCGCCAATAACCGCCGGGCGGCACAAGGTCTAATACAGTTTTTTTACTAAGAGGGTATTTTGTTCCGGGAGAGACTGGTACATCAGTATCGTAAAGTTCACCTTTTTTTAATGCGTCTTTTAAAGTGTAAATTGTTTTGTTACTCTTTGGGTATTCAAAATCCACATCAATATTCTTTCTGATACCTACGAGGATCAAACGTTCTCTTTTTTGAGGTACTTTGTGAAATATGGCTTTTAATACCTTGGGGTCTAAAACCCTGTAACCAATTTCATCAAGGATCGAGATCATACCTTGTAACGTCTTCCCGCCTTCATGGTTTAGCAGTCCCCTTACGTTTTCGCCTATACAAATAGCAGGAGAAGTTTCTTGTACTACCCTTGCAAACTCATAAAACAGTGTGCCACGGGCATCTTGTAACCCCAATTTTTTACCGGCATAACTAAATGCCTGACATGGAAAACCGCCCGTTACCACATCAACTTTTCCATTAAGGTCAGAAAAGGACATATTGCGGATGTCGCCTTCCAAAACATTCCAATGTGGCCTGTTGAACCTAAGTGTTTCGGCTGCCCAATGGTCTATTTCATTTAACGCGATACATTTTAGCCCGGCCTGCTCTAAGCCGATAGCCAAGCCACCAGCCCCGGCAAAAAGTTCAAGAACGTTATAATTTGCAGTCGGGTTTACTGTATCTTCATCAGAAGGCTTTACATTTAATTGGTCGAAGATCATCAACTGATCCTTCTTATAGTATCGATAATTACTCATCGGCTCTCTAAAAGCGGATAATTTTCCACTTTTATCCCATCGCCTGAGTGTTTCTTTACTTGTTCCTAATAAATTTGCAGCTTCAGATAACGTATAAACTTTTTTCATATAACCATGTTAAACAACCTTACACATGGTTACAAATATATTTAAAGGTTTGAAGGTTTTGCTATGCTAATAAAATTAGTTTTCCACATTTTAAGATGATCAAATACAAAGATGAAGACCCGATAAATGTGCCCCGTTTTAACGAGGAGAACGGATTTTATACAACCCGGCAACGAAGCTTGCTAATGTCGAAAATACGGTCGAAAAATACAAAGCCAGAAATGCTGCTGCGGAAGGCATTATGGAGTTTAGGGATACGTTATAGGATACATAATAAATTACTTCAGGGAAACCCCGATATAGTTATTAAAAAGCATAAGCTTGTTATATTTATTGACGGGGAATTTTGGCATGGATATGAATGGGATAAAAAACGTGAGAAAATTAAAACAAACAGGGATTTTTGGATAGCCAAAATTGAAAGGAACATGCAACGCGACAGGGCAAACAATCACAAGCTTGAATTATTGGGTTATATTGTATTGAGGTTTTGGGAAAAGGAAATTAAAACGGATATTAATTATTGCATCAATAAAGTGATTAGGTTTACTGCTATTAAAAGCACATGATCTTTGCATATCTCGCTAAAATTTCGTAACTTGTAGGGAATGTTGAGTTGGAGCGTTAGACGAAAAAGTTTATTAAAATATACCCATAAATACCCATAGGCTATGATGGAAGACGGAAGATGTAAAATGGAAGATGGTCAGGAATTGTTAAATTCGAAATTGAACATCGGAAATAAAAACAACACCCATATTTTTCGCAAGCGCGCGTTAGTAAAGCGCTAAGCGTTTGGGTGGCTTAGATTACAAATTTGATAATTGCGAGTCAAAAATTCGACTGAAAATACCCATAAATACCCATATTTCGGGTTGAAATATGGGTGTGGTGTTAAGAAAATGGCAAATGGCCTCGCCTAAATCCTCTCCAAAGGAGAGGACTTTACAACACGTTCAGCTCCCTCTCCTTTGGAGAGGGCCGGGGTGAGGCGAGTTATATCACCGTGCCATCGGGTATCACGGCGCGTTTTTTGAGCACCACGATGCCGTCCATTACGGTGTATTTGTCGTAGTCGCCATTTACCAGGGGTTCGCCGCAGTTGATGCGTACGTCGTTACCGATGTGGCAGTTTTTGTCGACAATGGCGTTCTTGATAATGCAGCGGTCGCCGATGCCCATAATGGGGACGCCGCTTTCGCGCGATTGGGCGATCTGTTCGAGGGTTTGGTACTCGTCGCTGCCCATGATGTAGCAGTTTTCGACGATGCTATCGAAACCGATGCGGGTACGTATACCGATGACCGAACGTGTGATGCGGCTGGCATTGATGATGCAACCGTCGGATATGATGGTATTGGTGAGCGTTGGCCCCGATATTTTTGAGGGTGGCA
>NZ_CAITNG010000060.1 GCF_903893715.1 uncultured Mucilaginibacter sp. | reverse complement strand
CTGGGAGTTTTCGATAACTTTGCAAGCCTCGGCTACTTTTATGCTGGGGGCTTTGTGAGTGCCTGCCGTGATGATTGAGCGATACAGATCATCTATAAAGTCAGCAACCTCGGGTGTTGAGCCTGATGTAACCTTTAATATGTTAGTCAACCTATGCAATTTATCGCCCGGGTTGATCCGTTCAGGTGAGTAGCCGGCAAAAAAATCCTGATTAAATGATAGGCCTGAAAGCTTTTGTAAAACAGGCACGCATATATCTTCGGTAACACCCGGGTATACTGTAGATTCATAGATTACCACATCACCGGCTTTTAAAAAGCCGGCAACGGTTTCTGTTGCTTTTAACAGTATACTTAAGTCGGGGCGGTTATGTTGATCGGTAGGAGTGGGGACAGATATAATATAGATATTGCATTTGTCCAGATTGCAACTTTCGGCGGAACAGTGCAAACCCCTTGCTCCGCTTGTTTGCGTCAACACGGCAGTTAAGCTCGCGCTATCTACTTCCAACGTGGTGTCATTACCATTATTAATATCGCTTACCCTGCTTTGTTTGATGTCATACCCTTCAACGGGATATTTTGTGGCAAACTCTACGGCGAGCGGTAACCCTACATAACCTAAGCCTATAACGGCTATTTTTATACTTGATGGCTTAGTAAACATTTTTATAAATACACCTTAACAAGGGTTAACAAATATATCCTAATTTGTTTTAAGTAATTGAAAGTAATCGGCGGCAAGGTGATTATTTTGAGCTATCCATTATATATCTGATAGACGCCTTTTACCTGTCGCTCTACTGCCGAGCCAACTAATACAGTGGTTATCTTTTTTTCGATCATCAATTGCTCAGCCCCGTTGATGTATTCGTCTTCATCAATAATGATTGGTTTGCTGTTCATCATGGTTGCAATACTTAAAGTAGCGGTATCAGGGTTTTTTACCAACGCACGCCGCAAATCGCCATCTGTTATTAAGCCTTCAATTTTTGACGAACCGCCAATAATCACTAACCCTAAGCGCCCTTCAGACATTTTTAACACCAACTCGGTAAACGTAGCGCCAGAACTGATAAATGGCAAACTATCGATACGCATAACATCTTTTACTTTTACAAGTAATTTTCGACCGAGGCTACCCCCGGGGTGATACCGGGCAAAATCATCAGGTTGGAAATCCCGGCATTCCATGAGGGCGACAGCCAATGCATCGCCCATTACCAACGTGGCCGTAGTTGATGAAGTGGGTGCCAATTTTAGCGGGCAAGCTTCATGCTGTATACAGACGTTTAAATGATAGTCGCTATTACGAGCGATAGTACTCTCAGGATTACCGGTGATGGCGATCAGGATGTTTTTATTATGCTTTAGATAAGGTATCAGTTTCAGCACTTCGTCGGTCTCGCCGGAATACGAGATCAGGATAACGATGTCATCAGTACCCACCATACCCAAATCGCCATGAAAGGCTTCGCCCGGATGTAAAAAAAAGCTGGCAGTACCTGTACTGGCCAAAGTGGCTGCTATCTTTTTACCGATAAGGCCAGACTTGCCGATACCTGTTACAATTACTTTTCCTTTGGCATTTAATATAGCTTTAACAACAAGGTCGAACTGCCCGTCGATTGATGCTGCTACTTGTTGCAGCGATTCAATTTCGATATCAAAAACCCGCTTGGCTGTATTTTTTATTTCAGCTACATTCATAACAACGGCGCTATGGTTTTTTCCAAATCGGTTAGTTTTACCATATTGGGGCCGTCGCTCAAGGCGTTGTCAGGGTCGGGATGTGTTTCCATAAAATAACCGTCGGCACCAAATGCCTTTGCAGCAAGCGCCATCATAGGCACGAAAGTGCGGTCGCCGCCAGTTTTACCCCCAGCCCCACCCGGGCGTTGAACCGAGTGTGTGCAATCCATACATACGGGGTGCCCATGCTTTTTCATATCATAAATATTCCTGAAATCGACAGCAAGATTGTTATAGCCGAACGAATTACCGCGCTCGGTCAATATTACCTGCTTATTGCCCGCTTCAATCACTTTTTGCGCAGGGTAGAACATATCTTGTCCTGATAAGAACTGCGCCTTTTTAACATTGACAATTTTACCTGTTTTTGCAGCTGCAACCAACAAGTCGGTTTGGCGGCATAAAAAGGCGGGGATCTGCAAAATATCAACCACTTGTGCCGCGATAGCTGCCTGATATGGCTCGTGAATGTCGGTAGTAACCGGCAGATCAAATTTCTCTTTTACGTTCTTAAGCATTTCCATGCCTTTTTCAATTCCCGGGCCACGGTACGAATGTATCGAGGTGCGGTTAGCTTTATCAAACGATGATTTAAAAATTACTGGCACTTTAAACTTTTGACCGATATATGCTACATGCTCGGCAACCCGGTATAAAAGCTCCTGGTCTTCCATTACGCATGGACCTAAAATGAAAAATGTACTACTTTTTATTTTATCGAATAACATAGACCTACTTAAATGAGCTACAAAGATGGAAATTATTGTGAGAATGTACCCGGTTTATAGCGGACACACACCTATTTTTATATTCCACAAACGCACCGCAAAGCCATATTTTATTTCCCCATATAAAAACACAGCCATATTATAGCCCTTTTAAAAACAAAACTACAATATTAGTTATGTTATTAACATGCTCATTTTCATCTTTATGTGGAAAAAAAGAGTTAAATATTTGTTAAAAAATTAGTCTGCTAATTCTATAGAGTATATATTTGTACAATTGTTAGTTTATCAGTTATAAACCAATCGTTCTTTATGATAAATAATGAGGTCAGTTAATGTTTAAAAAAGAGGGGGCTTCGCGGCGCTCTCTTTTTTTTGACTTGTTTTAACAAACATTAACATTAAAATGTAATACGCGGCATACGTTTTGTTAACTGCAATTGATAAACTTGCATTTGATTGTTCAACATTACAATGAAACGTAGTCTTCTTTTTTTCGTTACATTTTTGTTTAGCTGCACAGCAGCTTATGCGCAACTGCCCCTCACTGGCAAGGTTTATGAGTTAGATACACATGTGGTATTGCCATCGGTTAAGGTGCAGAATACGCGAACAAAAGACAATACATTGACCAATAGTGCAGGGCTCTTTACCATTCAGGCCAAGGTAGGCGATATATTGGTGCTTACAGATTTTGCCTATCAACCTGATACTCTGGTTGTAACCAATTCCCGATTGATCGAGATTTATCTTACCCCGCAAAGCCGCGCCCTTAAAGAAGTTACTATACAAAATACAAGCACAAAATTGGGTAATCTTAAAGACCCCAACCTGAAAAATCAGGCTTTAAGGTATCAAACCGACGCTAACGGGAACCCCATAGGGGGTATTGCCATCAGGTTTGGTTACGGGAAAAGTGCCCAGGACAAGAAAAATGCTCAGGTTGCATACGAAGAAAATGCTACGCAACAAATAGACAAAGCATTTAGTCCTGAAAATGTAAGCAAATATGTGCCGCTCAAAGGGAATGATCTGAAGCAATTTATAGGGCTTTATCGCCCAATGATAAGCGATTTTAAGGCTCCCGGGTTCGATTTG
The DNA here is from genome assembly GCF_903893715.1 of uncultured Mucilaginibacter sp. GTDB lineage: Bacteria > Bacteroidota > Bacteroidia > Sphingobacteriales > Sphingobacteriaceae > Mucilaginibacter. The sequence continues at coordinate 84 of NZ_CAITNG010000060.1, read as the reverse complement.
ACCTTATACCTGAACGACTGCTATGAGAAGTTCATGCTGCTACCACCTGATCAGCGCAAAATACAATCGCTGAAACCCGATACG
>NZ_CAITNG010000059.1 GCF_903893715.1 uncultured Mucilaginibacter sp. | reverse complement strand
GCTTCGGTCAGGTTCAAACCCACGCCGCCGGCCTTTATCGATATCAGGAATACCCGCGTGCTTTCGTCCTCCTGAAATTTTTTCACAATCTCACCGCGGTTCTGCGTGCTGCCATCCAGATAGGTATAAGGTATGCCTTCGGTTTCAAAATGCTGACGGTACAGCGTGAGTTGCTTTACAAACTGCGAAAACACCAGCACTTTATGCCCGCCATCCAAAACGTTTTTTAGCGTGTGGATAACGCTTTCAAATTTGCCCGAATCGCCCTCGTAGTTCTCGTCTATCATACTTGGGTGGTTGGCTATCTGCCGTAGCTTAATGAGGCCCTGCAACACCTGTATCTGCTTTTTGGCAAAGGTGCCGTCTTCCAAACTCTTCAGCAGCTCGTTGCGGTATTCGGATTTTACTTCCTCGTAAACATTAGCCTGTTCTTCGCTCATCTGACAGTAAAACAGGTTCTCGGTTTTTGGCGGCAACTCGGTGGCTACCTGTTCTTTGGTGCGGCGTAATACGAAGGGTTTGATGAGCGCTTGCAGTTTACGGGCTTTATCTTCGTCCTTCTTTTTCTCAATAGGCGTAACAAATTCGTCCATAAAGAACTTCTGACTACCCAACAAGCCCGGATTGATAAAGCTCATCTGCGTCCACAGGTCGTTCACCGAGTTCTCTACCGGGGTGCCGCTCAATATCAGCTTAAAGCCCGATTTGAGCTGCTTAACCGCCTGGTAAGATTTTGATGAGGGGTTTTTGATGTTCTGGCTTTCATCCAGAATAATATAGTCGAAGTAAAACGCTTTCAGGATGTCGATATCAATGCGTGTAATGCCATACGTGGTGATCACCACATCATAATTACCAAAAACTTCCGGTTGTTTATTGCGGAAGGTACCCGTATGCACCATCAGCCGCAGCTTGGGCGCGAATTTCTTGGCCTCGTTCAGCCAGTTGTAAATGAGCGAGGTGGGCATAATGATGAGCGAGGTACAGCTACCGCCATTTGCTTCGGCTTCTTCCTTGTTTTTTTGCAGCAGGGCCAGCGTTTGTATGGTTTTGCCTAGGCCCATGTCATCGGCCAGGCAGCCGCCAAAATGGTAATCCTTTAAAAAGTGGAACCAGTTATAGCCTGCCAATTGGTAATGCCGCAGCGTGCCGGTAAAATGCTGCGGCATGGCTATCTCTTCCACCTCCTCAAAATCGGCCAGGCGTTGTAGTTTGCGGTTAATGCTGATGCCCGCCAGCTCGCCTTCGGCTAAATCGTTTATCAAGCCGATGTGGTGCTTGCGCAGCTTGAGGCCCTTGTCATGCTCGGCAAATACCAGCAGATTGCCGTATTGCGAAAACCATTTTTCGGGTATTACGGCTATCTCACCGCTCGGTAGTAAAAACTCCTTCTTATGGTTCAAAATATGGTTGCGCAGTTCTAAAAATGGTATCTCGTAGGGGCCAAAATGCACCACCGCATGAATATCGAACCAATCGTTGCCTTCTTTTACCTGCAGGTCTATCTTGCTGTTGCCAAACAGGTAGCGCTTTTGTCCCTCGGGTTGCTCCAATTCAAAGCCTTCGGTTACCAGTAAATAGTGGTGCTGATTCATCCACTCAAATACCGTGAACGAGCGGTCGGCATCCTCATCGGCTACGCTTACCTCCAGGTTTTGGAACAGGCTCGATACCACGCGCAGGCCCAATGCCTCGACATACTCCAGCCGGCTTTTTTCCCAGCTGATGGAACGCTTTACGCGGTGAAAGCAATACTCATCGTCCTGTTTTTCTATCCGCACCGAAACCACGCGTCCATCCCCGTAAGGGAACATATATTCCCCATAGCGAAAATACAGTTGCAGTTGCGATACCCCACCCTCCACATAAATAGGTTTGAGGATAGGCACCGCCTCGTATTTTTCGTTGATGATCTTAAAGCCTTCGGCATATACATGGTGCTTCTCGATGAGCGGCGCCACAAACTTTTCCATATAGCTCTGCTCGCTGCTCCGTGGTATGCCGATATAGCGCTTGTTTAAAAAAGGCACCAGCTTGCGGCCTTCAATTTCTTTATCGAAATAGTACAACACATCGTCCAGCAGCATCCAGGCGGGTTGGTTGCATATTACCTCGGCGTTTTTAAACATGAACTCGATGCGCATGCCCTGGTATTTGATAGTGGGGAAATAGCGTATCTCCTCCTCGTTGCGCCGAAAGTGGAACAGCACCGAAGCAGCCTCGGCAGCTATCTGAACCTTTTTGCCGGCCGGGTAACCCTCCTTGCTCATCTGGTAAATCTGCCTGTCGTGCAAATGGGCCAATGCCTCTACCAGGCGTTTCTCCATTTTGGGGCGTATCACATCAAAAAACTGGTCGTTAAATATTTTGGCGAAGAACTCGATGGGGCGTATCTGCTTTTTATGGTACTTGCGTATCAGGGCGCCCTGCTCTAACTCATCCAATATTTTGATGAGCTTGATATCCGTATCGTCGATATAGTGCGTAAACTCCTTTGCTGTATTGCTAAAAAGGCGCTGGTAGGTGAGCGAAAACTCGCCGTTGGGATTTAGCTGAACAATATGTGGCTCAATAACATAGCCTAAAAACTCATGCTTACAAATACTGTAAACCAATTGGCAAGGCTTGCTGCTATCTACGCGTAACATATAGGTTGATGTAAAAAATTTAGGTAAGTTACATCAACAAAAAATTCAAACGTATGTATTAAATACAGCATTCCGAAAGATTTGAGGTTAAATTTATGTAAAATATGATAACCTTCACGCTCCGGGATGAGATAAAAACACGAAAACCTACAGCAATAAATATTTTTTTCGGCGAATTATTTTGTGATATAAATTTTCTAATTTACATCACTAATCCCACTCAACATGTTTCCACTTAAAAGCTCTCTTTTTAGCAAAGCGGGCATTCTTTACACCTTATCATTTATAATATTGGTAGGCGGGGCAACTTATTATTTCATTCACAAAAACAAAAAAAGCACGATCGATACCTCGTTCAGCAAATACATCGAATCGTATACCACGGGTATCATTTCGAAAGAGAGCGGTATACGTATCCGTCTGGCCGGCAACGTGGAAGGCGTGCATACACAAAACGAAGCATTGCCCGACGATATCTTCGATATTTCGCCATCGGTAAAGGGCAAAGCCTATTGGGTGGATGCCCGCACCATCGAGTTTAAACCCGATAATTACCTCGATGCGGACAAAGCTTATAGTGCCACCTTCGCGCTGGGCAAAGTGGTCCATGTGCCCGACTATTACGAGAAATTCCAGTTCACATTCCAAACCATCAAACCCGACTATACCATCACCTTTAACGGACTGCAGACGGCAACACGCACATCCACCGACCAAATGAAGCTGGAAGGAGTGATTCAAACCGCCGATGCCGAAAAGAGCGATTTAGTTGAAAAGATTATCAATGTAAATTATGGCTCCGAAACGCATGTGAGCTGGCAGCACAATACCTACACACATACCCATACCTTCACCATCGACAGGTTAAAGCGTTTGGATAACGGCGTAAACCCGCTCACGATTACCTGGGATGGCAGCCCCTTAAACATCGACAAAAAAGGCAACCAGCAATATGATGTGCCCGCCATCGGCGATTTCAGGGTGTTGGATATCAAAGCCGTGCAGGATCAGGAACAATACGTATTGGTACAGTTTTCCGACGCCATCATGGTTGGACAAGAGCTGAACGGCCTCATCGGCATCGGCAATACCACCGAACCCGCCTATACCATTGATGGCAGCCAGGTGAAGGTGTATTCGTCCGACCGGTTGGATGGCAATTACAGCGTATTCGTAAACCAGGGCGTTGAGAACATATCGCACCAAAAAATACAGAAAAACTATACCGCGAATGTATTTTTCGAGAATAAGCTGCCCGCCGTAAGCATCCCCGGCAAGGGGGTTATTTTACCGAGCTCGGGCAAGTTGTTGATGCCTTTCGAAGCGGTAAACCTGAACGCGGTGGATGTGAGCATCATCAAGATATACGAAGACAACGTGCCGCAGTATTTTCAAACCAACGATGTGAACGGCGAAAATGAACTAAGGCGCGTGGGCAAACCCATCGTCGAAAAAACCATCCGGTTAGATGGCGATAAATCGGTGAACCTGAACAAAAAGAACCGTTTTATGCTCGATATCGACAAGCTGTTCCGTAGCGAGCCGGGCGCTATATACCGGGTCATCATCGGTTTCCGCAGGTCGTATTCGCTCTACGGTTGCAATGGCGGAGGCCCGGTTAAAACAGGCAATGGCAACAACGATGATGAGGGAGAAGAAGGCGGCTATTATGGCGGGGGCAGCGACAATTCGTCCGTTAACGATGAAGACGACACCTTTTGGACAAGATATGATAGCTATTACCCTGCCGGCTTTAACTGGCGCGATAAGGATAACCCATGTACCGACTCGTACTATACCAAACAAAAATGGGCTACACGAAACATCATCGCTTCGAACATTGGCCTGGTTGCCAAAAGGGGTACCGATAACAGTATGGTGGTTGTGGCTACCGACCTGATGACCGCTCAACCCATTTCGGGCGTTGAGCTCGACTTTTTGGACTACCAAAAGCAGGTCATTTATAAAGCCACGTCCGATAATTACGGCCTGGCCAAGTTCGACATGCCGCGCAAACCTTACCTGTTGGTGGCCAAACGCGGCGATGAGCGCGGCTACCTCAAATTAGACGATGGCAGCTCCTTACCGCTCACCCGCTTTAATGTTGGCGGCGAAGAAGTGCAAAGCGGTTTAAAAGGTTTTATTTATGGCGAGCGTGGCGTATGGCGACCCGGCGACAGCATTTTTGTTTCGTTTATTTTGGAGGATAAGCAGAACAAACTACCGCCCGACCACCCGGTGGAACTGGATTTTTATAATCCCGAAGGCCAATTGTATACCACCCTTACCCGCAACACGTCGGTGGATGGTTTTTATAGCTTCCACCTGGCTACGCAAACCTCCGACATCACCGGCAACTGGAAAGTAAAGGTAAAAGTGGGCGGCGCCGTCTTCGAAAAAAACATCAAGGTGGAAACCATTATGCCAAACCGCCTTAAACTGAACCTAAGCTTTGGCGACAAGAAGGAACTGACCAAGGGCCAAAACACCGCCGGTACCTTAAATGCCAAATGGCTGTTCGGCGGCACCGCGCAAAATTTAAAGGCCAAGGTCGATGCTTACCTGTCCTCGCAAAAAACCGTATTCAAAAACTTTGAAGGGTACGATTTTGACGACCCGACGCTACAATTTGACACGCAGGTCGAAAACGTATTCGACGGGCGCTTGGATGCCGAAGGAAATACCAATATCGATGCAGACGTAAATGTTGAAAAACAGGCACCCGGCCAATTAAAAGCCAATTTCGAAGTAAAAGTGTTCGAACCGGGTGGTAATTTCAGCATCAGCCAGGTGAGCATACCTTACAATGTTTATCCGGGTTACGTAGGTATCAAAACCGAAAAAGGCCAGGCCCTTTCGGGGATGTTGTACACCGGTCAAAACCACAAATTTGATATAGCCGATGTGGATACCAAAGGCAACCTGATAGGCGGAAGGCGTACGGTAACCGTCGAGCTGTATAAAATACAATGGCGCTGGTGGTGGGACAATACCGGCGACCAGATAAGCAACTTTACGCAAGACAAGTACAACAAGCTCGTCAAAACCGAAAGTGTAACGCTGAACGACGGTCGTGGCGAATGGAACCTGAATGTAAAGGAAGCCGATTGGGGCCGCTATCTCATTCGTGTTAAAGATGAGGAAACAGGGCACTCCACAGGTAAAGTAATTTATATGGACTGGCCAAACTACGCCCAGCGCCTGCAGCAGGACAACCCGACCGAGGCGGCTATGCTATCCTTTACCTCCAGCAAACCAAGTTATAAGGTGGGCGAGGACGCGGTGCTAACCATCCCGACGATGGCTAACGGCCGTGCGCTCATCAGTTTCGAAAACGGAACCAAGGTGTTAAAAACTGACTGGATAAATACCGAAAAAGGCGAAACGCAATATCACTTTAAAGTGGAACCCAGTATGGCGCCCAATATGTTTGTGAATGTTACGCTGCTGCAACCGCATTCGCAAACAGTGAACGACCTGCCTATCCGCATGTATGGCGCCATCCCTATTTTGGTGGAAGACCCGGCAACGGTACTCAAGCCCATCATTAATATGCCGGATAAGATAAGGCCCGAAACCACATCGGCCATTACCGTATCCGAAGCATCGGGTAAAGAGATGACCTATACCATCGCCATTGTCGACGAGGGCCTGCTGGATATCACCAATTACAAAACCCCCGACCCGCACGAAGCATTCTATGCCCGCGAGGCCCTGGGCGTAAAAACCTGGGACTTGTTCGATTATGTGATCGGCGCCTACGGCGGCGACCTGGAGCGCATTTTAAGTATCGGCGGTGATGCAGGGGGCAAATCGCTCAACAAAAACATATCGGTAAACAGGTTTAAACCTGTAGTGAAGTTTTTGGGGCCATTCCACCTGGACGCGGGCGAAAAGCAGACCCATTCCTTTGCCTTGCCGCAATATATCGGTTCGGTAAAAGCGATGGTGATTGCCGGGCACCAGGGCAGCTATGGTTTTGCCGATAAGGCCGTGGCCGTAAAAAAACCGCTAATGATACTGGCCACCTTGCCGCGCGTGCTTGGTCCGTCCGAAAAAGTACAATTGCCTGTAACTGTTTTCGCGATGGAGAACAATGTAAAAACGGTGAACCTTCAAATTCAGTCCAATGCCTTCAGCAACCTTGCCGGTAACGACCATCAAACCGTAAACTTTACCAAAACGGGCGAGCAAATGGTCACCTTCGACCTGAATGTGAAGGATTTTATCGGCGTTGGCAAGGTCCATATCCTCGCGCAAAGCGGCAGCGAAAAAGCGGCTTATGATGTGGAACTGGATGTGCGCAACCCCAACCCGCCCATCACGAAAGTATTGGAAAAAGAGGTGCTGCCCGGCGAAACGTACAGTACCGACTATACCGCGATAGGCATGAGCGGCACCAACAAAACAACATTGGAGGCATCTACTATACCGGCCATCAACCTGTCGAAACGATTGGATTACCTGATAGAATACCCTTATGGCTGTATCGAACAAACCACCTCGGCAGTATTCCCGCAGTTATATTTAAGTCAACTCACCGACCTGAGCGATGCCCAAAAGGCGTTTACCAGCCGCGATATCAAATCGGGCATCAGCAGGTTACAGGGCTTCCAGTTACCGGGCGGCGGCCTCAGCTACTGGTCCGGCGTTGGCGAGCCCGACGATTGGGGAACCAATTATGCAGGCCACTTTATGCTGGCCGCGCAGGCGGCGGGCTATGCCCTACCGGTAGGTTTTATCGACCACTGGAAAACTTACCAGCGCAAAAAAGCACTTTCGTGGGCGCCCGACCCGCACAGCTTTTACGGGAACGACCTTGACCAAGCCTATCGCCTGTACCTGCTGGCACTTGCTCATGCCCCCGAGCTTGGCGCCATGAACCGGTTAAAAGAATTCCCCTATATCAGTATCGAGGCCAAATGGAGGCTTGCGGCGGCTTATAAACTGGCCGGGCAGCCCGAAGTGGCAACCGCCATGGTAGCCGGCCTGCCAACCACCATCAAGCCCTATTATACGCTGTTCGGCACCTATGGGTCCGACCTGCGCGACGATGCCATGATATTGGAAACACTAACGCTTTTGGGGCAGCATGCCCAGGCAGCGGCCGTTATGCGCAATATCGCCGCGCACCTCTCGCAGGACGATTGGTACAGTACCCAAACCACCGCCTATAGCCTCATCGCCATCGCCGAATATTGTGGCAAGAACGCTTCAGGAAGCAAACTTTTGTTCAATTACCAGGCAAGCACGGCAAAGGGGAGTATCAGTTCCTCGTCGTATATCTGGTCGTTGCCGGTAAAAACGCAATCGGGTAAAATAACCCTGCAAAACACCGGGAAAAACAAGCTCTACCTCAGGCTGATACAAAAAGGACAGCTCGTTAGCGGCGAGGATGTAAAACCCATCAGCAAGCCCGATGTGCTGCAAATGAGCGTTTCGTATTTCAGCCTCAATGGCACTCCGGTCGACCCGGTAAGCCTGAAACAGGGCACCGACTTTGTGGCGCAGGTGAAAATCAAAAACCCCGGCCACCGCGGACGGTATGATAATATGGCGCTTTCGCAGATATTCCCTTCGGGTTGGGAAATATTGAACACAAGGATGATGGACAACGACGCGGCCTTTAAATCCTCGGAATCGGATTATACAGACATCCGCGACGACCGCGTGTACACCTATTTCAGTTTACCCGAAGGCAAGGAAGTTATCTATTTTGTGATGCTCAACGCGGCATATTTAGGCAAATTTTACCAGCCGGGGGTATATTGCGAGGCCATGTACAACAACTCCATCAGCGCATTGGACAAAGGGCAGTGGGTGACTGTGGTGAAGTAAAGAATGGTGAGCTGTGAGTGGTCAATGGTGAATGGTTTAACAGCGGTTTGGCGTGGCAGGAGAATTATTTAGAATGAGAAAAATCGGTGAAATCGTCCGAAAATCGGTGAAATCTTTCTTCTCATCAAAGAAAAAGATAATCTACGGTTCGGTTTTGTTGATCCTATTGCTATTGTTTTGGTTTTGCCTGCCAAAACATTTATTCAGGTCGCCAACATCCTTTGTTATCGACGATAATCAGGGGCAGTTGCTGGGCGCATCCATCGCGTCCGACGGGCAGTGGCGCTTTCCGTACAACCCAAAGGTGCCGCCCAAATTTAAGGCCTGTATCATCGCTTTCGAGGACCAGCGCTTTGAGCACCACCCCGGTTTCGACCCTTTGGCCCTCGGCCGTGCCGTTAAACAGGATATCAAGGCCCGGCATGTGGTGAGCGGCGGCAGCACCCTCACCATGCAGGTCATCCGCCTCTCCACCCGTAACCCCCGCACCGTTTGGCAAAAAGTGGTCGAGATATTCCGGGCTATGCGCCTGGAGCTTACCTTTTCCAAAGCCGAGATACTGGCATTGTATACCAGCAACGCACCCTTCGGCAGCAATGTAGTTGGTTTGGATGCCGCGTCCTGGCGTTACTTTGGCCGCAGTCCCGATAAACTTTCCTGGGGCGAAATGGCGGCATTGGCCGTACTGCCCAATTCGCCATCGTTAGTGCACCCCGGCAAAAACCGGCTCATCCTCATTAAAAAAAGGAATGGCCTGCTCGATAAGCTGTGCCGGCTAAAAGTTATCGATGCCACAACTGCCGCTTTGGCCAAAGATGAACCCGTACCCGAGCGGCCTATGCCCCTCCCACAAATGGCACCTCACCTGCTCGACCGGTTTAAGAACGACCATGCCGACCAGGAGCATGGCACCCGCATCACCACCACCATCAACCCGGTTTTGCAGCAAAGCGTAACCGATATTTTAGAGCGGCATCACCAGGTACTCAAAGCCAACGATATACGCAACGCCGCCGCTATTGTACTGGATGTGGAGACCGGGCAAACCTTAGCTTACGTAGGCAATATCTATCATACCGATGACCCTGAATTAGAAAGCAATGTGGATGTGATAGCCGCCCCGCGCAGCCCCGGCAGTACGTTGAAGCCCCTGTTATACGCTGCCATGATGCACGACGGTTTGATATTGCCCAACAGCATCATCCCCGATATACCCACCCAAATAGCGGGTTATCACCCCGAAAATTTTGATTTAGGCTACGATGGCGCGGTTCCGGCCTCCAAAGCTTTGGCGCGTTCGCTCAATATACCCGCCGTGCGCATGTTGCAGCAATATAAATATGAACGTTTCCATGCCCTGTTGCGCAATGCGGGCATCACCACCTTAAAACAACCCGCCGATTTTTATGGCCTATCGCTCATATTGGGCGGCGGCGAAAACAACCTTTGGGAACTGAGCGGCGCTTACGCGGACATGGCCAGGGTGCTCAACCATTACCACAGGTACAAGGGGCTGTACAATCAGGGCGACTACCATAACCCTTGTTATACCCAAAAACCGACTACGAAACCCGTTTTGGAAAAAGGCGGTTTGCTGGATGCAGCGTCTATCTATTATACCTTTCAGGCCATGGAAGAGGTAATGCGCCCCGGCGATGAATTGCTTTGGCAACAGTTCAGTTCCACACAGCGCATCGCCTGGAAAACGGGCACCAGTTTTGGTTTCCGCGACGGCTGGGCCATTGGTGTTACGCCCCGTTATGTGGTGGGCGTTTGGGTAGGCAATACCAACGGCGAGGGCAGGCCCGGACTGATCGGCGTAGCCACTGCCGCCCCGGTAATGTTCGAGATATTTCGTCAGTTGCCGGTTGCCCGCGATTGGTTCGACATGCCCATGGGCGAAATGGTGCGCATAGGCGTTTGTCGCGAAAGCGGGTACCGCGCCGGCGATAACTGCGACCATATCGATACGCTTTGGGTACCCAAGAGCGGCTTAAAAGCCCCGGTTTGCCCCTTTCATCAATTGGTACACCTGGATGCCGGCCGCAAATGGCAGGTAACCGCCGATTGCGAGCCGCCGGTAAACATGGTCCATCAATCCTGGTTTGTGTTGCCACCATCCATGGAATACTATTATAAAGCGAAAAACTATCAATATAAAGCCTTACCGCCCTTCAGGCCAGGTTGCGCGCAGACCCCACAATCGAGGCCCATGGAGTTGATATACCCTAAAGACGGCGCTAAAGTTTATATCCCGCTTGAGGCGGATGGCCGCAGGGGCCGCATGATATGTACTGCCGCGCACCGACAAGCAGGCACCAAAATATTCTGGCACCTCGACGATACTTATATCGGCGAGACAGTGGATTACCACCAGTTCGCGTTAAACCCTTCGGCAGGCAAGCATAAACTAACACTGGTAGACGATAAGGGCAGCCGTTTGCGAATTTGGTTTACCGTGTTGAATAAAGATAAATAAGCTATCCCGCGCGAAACGAGGCATAACATTGTCGGGTTTTATTTGATAAGAATTTATATCTGTAAACAGGTACCCAATGGTGTTTTGAGATATAACCGCTTTTTTAAGCAATTATCAAAGTGATTTGATCCGTATGGCAAGATTTGCCCCAAAACCTCCGACACGTCTATAAACACATTCAACTTCTCGGCCGTTATATTGTTGGTTGCCAAGAGGGTAATACCTTCAAGCATTTTTTCAATTTCGGGCATGGCATGCAGTACAGAGGGTGCCAGGCAAACCAAATGTTGCCGCCGATCGGCTACCCTTTTTTAGGTGTAAATCAACTTCTTTCTCTCCAGTTCAAAAACGATGTTGCTTACCCGCCATTTATCTACCTGCAACAATTCCGCCAGTTTGTTTTGGCTGATGGGTTGCTATTGGTCGGCCAGTAAAAGTGTAGCTTCAAAATAATGTTCCATATTAAAAGCGGCCAATTCTTTCGACAAAATTTTTAAGTACAACTGGTTAACCCGTTTTAATTTTTGTGAAATTAACTGAAGCTTTCTCATTGCTGCGCCTGCCTTCTATTATATCCGATGGATTTTATCGCCCCGCCTTAAACTCTTCATGGTCGGCTTTGGCCTGGGCAATATCATACTCCAGTTCGGGGTCAATATTCTGCTCTTCTACCCTTCTTTCCTTTTCCAATAACTCTTCATGGTGTTCCTGCAAATAAGCCAGTTGCTTTTTACCGTACGAGAATTTGGTAAACAGCACAAACAGCACCGGCACAATAAAGATGGATATGCTTGAGGAAGCGATCATCCCACCCAAAACCGTAACTCCGATGGTATTCCGCGATTCGGCACCCGCACCGGTAGCCAGCACCAATGGCAGTACACCCAAAATAAATGCCAGCGAGGTCATGATAATGGGCCTCAATCGCAAGCGTACAGCCTCCAATGTCGATTTGATCAGCTCTTCGCCACGGTCGACCCGTATTTTGGCAAACTCTACAATCAGGATGGCATTTTTGGCTGATAAGCCGATAAGCGTAATCAAACCAATCTGTGCATACACGTTATTGGTGATGCCTGGGGCGCACGTCAACGCCACAATAGCACCGAAAGCGCTTATTGGGACAGCTAACATTACCGAAAAAGGCACCGACCAGCTTTCGTACAAAGCCGCCAAAAACAAGAACACGAAGATGATAGAGAACAGGAAGATATAGATGGTGATGGAGCCCGCCTTTATCTCTTCATAGCTCAACCCCGAAAATTCGTAGGTATAACCGCGGGGCAACACTTTTGCCGCCAGCGCTTTTAATCCTTCTATCGATTGCCCGCTGCTATACCCTTGCGGGATAGCGCCGTCTACCTCTGCAGAGCGGAAAATATTAAAGTGGGTAATCAACGGAGCGGCTACTATAGGCTTATAGGTAATCACGGCGCTCAGCGGCAACATTTGGCCTGCCTGGTTACGCACATAATACTTGTTCATGTTCGATATCAAGGCGCGATAAGCGGTATCGGCTTGTACCACCACATGGTAGGTACGGTTATACAGGGTAAAATTGTTGACGAACAAACTCCCCATGTAAGCCTGCATCGTCGAAAACACATTGGAGATATTGACACCAAGTTTTTCGCATTTTTCCCGGTCAACATTCAACTCAAAACTGGGCGTATGTGCCGAAAAATAGCTATATGCCGTTGCTGTGGCCGGTGTTTTTTGCGCTGCAGCCACAAACTTTTTGATCACCTTTTCGAAAGCGTAAATATCATCTGTCGAGCTGCCTTGTTCTATCTGCATGCTAAAACCGGCCGCCTGCCCTATACCCCTGATGGGCGGGGGCTGCGCAACCACTACGTTGGCGTTTTTTATCCCTGCCTTGGCAATCCGTTTTTTTATTACATCCATTATGCCAGGTACCATAGTGGTGGGGGTAGTACGCTCGTCCCATGGGGTCAGCATACAAAACATGGAGCCGTTGTTTGAGTTGGCGCCTCCGTTCAAAATATTAAACCCCGATATCGCCGTATAATGCTTTATCCCGGGAGTTGTTGCCACAATCTTCATCAGCTTGTTCATCACATTTACCGATTGTGTAACGGATGATGCCTCAGGCAATTGGTAAGTCACATACAAACGCCCGCCATCTTCGGGTGGTACGAAACCCGATGGCTTGAGCTCGAACAATAAGTACGCGCCAATACAGATACAAAGCAATAAAATAACAATATACCTCGCGCCTTTAATGCTTTTACGCACACCATTGGTATACCGCATGGTCAACTTTTCAAACAGCCCGTTAAACCAATGGAAAAACTTATCCAGCCAATTGGATTTCTTGGTGTATGGCTTACTTGGTCTCAACAACAAAGTACACAATGCCGGGGTCAGCGACAAGGCGATGAATGCCGATAGCATTACCGAAATAGCGATAGTGATAGCAAATTGCTGGTAAAGCCGCCCCACAATGCCCGGTATAAAGCCTACCGGTACAAATACAGAAGCCAAAATAAGCGCGATAGCGATAACCGGTGCCGAAATTTCTTTCATGGCGTGATAAGTGGCCTCCTTGGGCGACATGCCCTGCTCATCAATATAATGCTGCACAGCTTCCACTACGATAATGGCATCATCAACCACAATACCAATGGCCAACACAAACCCAAACATGGTGAGGGTGTTGATGGTAAACCCTAAGGGGATAAAAAAGCAGAATGTTGCCAGTATGGACACCGGTATAGCCAGTATAGGTATAATAGTTGATCGCCAGTTTTGCAGGAACAACAGTACCACAAAGGCCACCAGGCCAAGGGCTTTTAATAAAGTCCCGATAACCTCCTGCATCGAAACCTTGATAATGGTAACCGATTCGAACGGCACCACATAATCCACATCGGCAGGGAAAGACTTTTTTAGCTTCGCCAGTTCGGCGTACACGTTTTCGGCGGTCTGCAAGGCATTGCTCCCCGGCGACTGGAACACTTGTATGGTAGACGCCCTGTTACCATCAACAAAGGCATTGCTCGAAAATGTAAACTTACCCAACTCAACCCGTGCCACATCTTTCAGGTAAACCAATTGCCCTGTGGCGGGATTGGTTTTGATGATAATGTTCTCGTAATCTTTTGCCTTGTTCAACATGCCGTTTACCAGTATGCCGGTTTCAAATGCCTGTGAGGATTGCTGCGGCGGCGAGCCCACCGAGCCGGCGGCTACGTAAACATTCTGCGCGTTTAGCGCAGCTGTAACATCGGCAGGCGTTAAGCTGTACGATGCCATTTTATCCGGATTCATCCAGATACGCATACTAAAGTTATCGGTACGCGCGCTTACATCGCCCACACCCGGTACACGCAGTATGGCATCTTCAATAAAGGTGTTGGTATAATTGTCCAGAAAAGTTATGCCGTGTGTTTTCTTAGGCGAATAAATCGCTATCAGCATCAACTGGTCGGGGTTACTGGCCCGCACCGTTAAACCCAGTTTACTCACTACCGATGGCAGCGATGGCGCGGCTATACCCACCCTGTTTTGAACGTTAAGCGCGGCAATGTGCACATTGGTGCCCACATTAAAGGTTACCCTTACGCTCATACCACCGCTATTGGTGCTGGTACTGGTCATGTACTCCATTCCGGGGGTACCGTTTATTTGTTCTTCAATGGGTGTAGCGATGGTTTGTTCAACTGTCTGCGCATCAGCACCAGTATACGAGCCGTTAACCGAAACACTGGGGGGCGATATATTGGGATATTGATCGACAGCCAAATTGAACAGGCATATCAATCCTGATATCATCAATACTACTGATATGACAATTGCGGTAACCGGCCTTTTAATAAACGTATTGGCAATCATCTTTAATTGGCTTTATGCAATTCCCGCGCTTTTGAGATTTCGTACTCCAGTTCAGGGTCAATATTTTGTGATTCAACCTTATGGGCTTTTTCCATTAGCTGTTTATGGTGCGCTTTGAGGTACGCTAATTTTTCTTTACCGTACGATACCTGAGTAATCAGAACGTACAGCACAGGCACTATAAATATCGCGATGGATGAAGCAGCCAACATACCGCCTAATACCGTGTAGCCAATAGTTCGGCGAGCAATTGCACCTGCGCCCGTAGCAAACACCAAAGGCAATACGCCCAAAATAAAAGCCAGCGAGGTCATGATGATAGGCCGCAAACGCAGGCTTACCGCATCGAGCGTCGATTGGATCAACTCTTCGCCCCTGTCAACGCGCACTTTGGCATATTCAACTATCAAGATGGCATTTTTTGCCGCCAACCCGATGAGCGTGATCAAACCTATCTGCGCGTATACGTTATTGGTAAGTTGTGGCACAAATATCAAGGCTATGATTGCACCAAACACCCCTATCGGAACCGCCAGCAATACCGAGAACGGCACCGACCAGCTTTCATACAATGCTGCCAGGAACAGGAACACGAATGTTATCGAAAACAGGAAGATATAAATGGTAGTCGACCCTGCCTTTATCTCCTCATAACTTAATCCCGAAAACTCATAAGTATAGCCTTGCGGCAAATCTGTCGCTGCCAGCTGCTGCATCGCAGTTAACGCTTCGCCGCTGCTGTAGCCCGGTTTCGATGCCCCGTCAACTTCCGCGGAGCGGAAGATATTGAAGTGCGATATCAGCGGTGCTGCCTCAACAGGCTTATAGCTGATGAGCGTTCCCAGGGGCACCATGGTACCGGCCTGATTGCGCACGTAGTACTTGTTCATGTCGCCGATAGCTTTGCGATAGCCGGTGTCGGCCTGCACAACTACGTGGAAGGTACGGTTGTAAGTGGTAAAGTCGTTGATATATAAACTGCCCATATAAGCCTGTATGGTGGTAAATACGTCGGCAACGTTAACACCTAATTTCTCGCATTTTTCGCGGTCAACATTTAGGCTATAGTTTGGCGTGTGAGCTGTAAAATAGGTAAAGGCATTGCTGATTACCGGGTTTTTATTGGCATCGGCAACAAACTTGTTCACCACGTTTTCAAAAGCATGTATATCGTCGTTCGTGCTGCGCTGCTCTATCTGCATGCTGAAACCCACCGTAGTTCCTACGCCCGGCAACGGTGATGGTTGTATCACCTGCACATTGGCGTTATTAATGCCCGCGTCCCTTATGCGCTTTTGCATAACGGCAATAATGCCCGGCACCTGCTGGTCTTCGTCGCCACGGTCGTCCCAGGGTTTTAACTGGCAATAAATGGTACCATTGTTCGAGTTACTGGCATTGGTAACCACGTTCAATCCCGATAAGGCAGCATAATGTGCCACACCCGGTGTTGACGCCACCACCTTCATCAGTTTCGACATTACCTGCACCGATGCAGCCGTTGATGATGCCGGCGGCAACTGGAAGGTAACGTACAAATTGCCATCGTCTTCCGAAGGTATAAAGCCAGATGGTTTACGCTGGAACATGAAATAAGCCCCCACGCAAATGCATACCAATAAAATCACGATATATTTTGAACCCTGTATGCTCTTTTTTACGCCGATGGTGTACTTGGCCGTAACACGGTCGAACCAGGCGTTGAATTTGTTGAAATATTTGGTGAGGCCTTTGGCCTTATCGCTGGTATCGGTTGGTTTTAACAGCAAACTACACAATGCCGGGGTTAGCGATAAAGCTATAAATGCCGATATCATCACCGATATGGCAATGGTGATGGCAAACTGTTGGTACAAACGCCCGACAATGCCCGGTATAAAGCCAACCGGCACAAATACTGCCGCCAGTATCAGCGCGATAGCGATTACCGGTGCCGAAATATCTTTCATGGCCTGGTAGGTCGCTTCTTTGGCCGACATCCCATCATGATCGATATAATGCTGCACCGCCTCGACGACGATAATGGCATCGTCAACCACTATACCTATGGCCAGCACAAAGCCAAACATGGTCAAAGTATTGATGGTGAACCCTAATGGGATAAAGAAGCAGAATGTACCGAATATTGATACCGGGATGGCCAGCACCGGGATAAGTGTAGAGCGCCAGTTTTGCAGGAACAGGAATACTACGATAGCAACGAGCCCTAACGTTTTCAACAAGGTCCCTACCACATCCTGCATTGACACCTTTACCACCGTTACGGATTCGAATGGAACGCTGTAGGCCACGTCAGCCGGGAAAGTTTCTTTTAATTTGGCCAGTTCGGCATATACTCCATTGGCTGTTTGCAAGGCATTGCTGCCCGGAGCCTGGTAAATTTGCAGGTACGATGCCCGGTGCCCGTCGACAAATGAGTTACTGGAGAAAGTAAACTTACCCAACTCAACCCTTGCCACATCTTTCAGGTAAACCAGCTCGCCCGAGGCAGGTATATTTTTTACGATGACGTTTTCAAATTCGGATACCTTACTTAAGCGCCCGTTAACCAAAATACCTAATTCGTAGGTCTGCGAGCTCGATTGCGGCGGCACACCGGCGGTACCAGCCGCCACCTGTACGTTTTGCGCATTAAGTGCTGCTATAACATCCGAAGGTGTCAAATTATACGATGCCATCTTATCCGGGTTCATCCAGATGCGCATACTAAAATCGTCAGTAAAGCGGTTGATGCTACCTACACCGGGCACGCGCAGCAAGGCATCCTGTATAAAAATATTAGTGTAATTATCCAGAAAGGTAATGTTATGGCTGTCTTTTGGCGCGTAAATCGCCACCATCATCAGCATACTCGGGTTAAGGGCACGTACCGTTAAACCCAAACGGCTCACAACTGCCGGCAGTAAGGGTGTGGCGATACTCACGCGGTTTTGCACATCCAGCGCTGCAACATCAATATCGGTACCTATCTTAAAAGTAACGTTCATCGACATTTGTCCGTTATTGGTACTGTTGCTCTGCATGTATTCCATACCGGGCGTACCATTAACCTGGCTTTCGATGGGCGTGGCTACCGTTTGTTCAACAGTTTGCGCGTCGGCACCTGTAAACTGGCCGTTAACCTGTACAATAGGCGGCGTAATATCAGGATATTGATCTATCGGCAATACCAGGATAGACACCGTCCCGGTAATAACCAATACAATGGATATAACGATAGCCGTTACAGGTCTTTTGATAAAAGTATTCGCGATCATATCTTATCGTCGTCTAACAGAAGCCGCAGCATCCTTATAAATTAATTATCCTTTGCCGCCCTTACCGCCGCCACCCGGACCAACTTTGTTGGCGGTAGTTATCGGCGAACCATCGTGCAGCGATTGTACGCCATCGGTAATGATCCTGTCGCCTGCTTTTATACCGGTTTTAATGACCACATTGGGGCCAACGGTTTGCCCTGTCATCACTTTTTTCTGTAAGGCTATCAGTTGTTTTTTCTTCTTAGTGGTATCTGCGCCGGGTGTGTGGTCGGCTATCAGGCTGTCCTTAGCAATAAATACAAAATACTCGCCCATTTGCTCAACAACTGCCTTACTTGGCAATACCAGTTGTGGTTTGGTATCTTGGTTATGCACACGCACCACACAGCTCATACCCGCACGCAACGTGTTTTTAGGGTTGGGGAATACCAGCCTTATTTTTATCGACCCCGTTTGCGGGTCAACTGCACGATCGATCACCGATATTTTACCTGTTGCCGGGTAAAGCGAATTATCGGGCAGCTTAATGGTAAATAACGAATCTACAGGTTCTTTACTTCTTTGCAGTTCTTCAAATTTGGGTAGCTGTTTTTCGTTGATGATAAAATCAACCGCCATCGGGTCTTCTGTCGAAATGGTGTTCAACACCGTTCCGGCAGATACCACATTGCCCAATTTCACTTCGCTAAAGCCAATAGTGCCGCCAAAGGGTGCGTATACCACGGCATAACCCAGATTTGTCTTGGCAGTTTTTACCTGTTCTTCCGAGGCCTGCACCTGATTTTTCGCGTTTTGCAGGGCTATCATGGCATGGTCGTACTGTTGCTTGGCAACGGCATTGTATTTATTGAGGTATTCATAACGGTCAGCGTCCTGCTGTGCCTGCACCTGATTACCTTCGGACACCTTGAGGTTTGCCACGGCCTGGTCGTACGCTTGCTGGTAGATGCGTTTATCTATTTCATAGAGTTTTTGCCCTTTGTTTACATGGGTGCCTTCTGTAAAATATATCCCGGTAATAGCACCGTTTACCTGCGGCAACAAACTAACCTGGCTAAGCGCCTGTGTGGTAGAAGGGTATTGGTCAAAGTACAAAACCGTTTGAGGTTTAACCTTCATTAAATTTACGGGTACCTCCGGATTGGCGGGCGCAGGTTTCTTGCCGCAACCTGCCATTGCAAGGCAACCTATAAAAGCTGCATTGAGTATTGATATCTTCATTATGGGGCTCATTATGTTCAAATTAATAGGTAATGTTTCCCATTGATTTTTCCAAGTCTACTTTACTCGAAAGCACCTGGAACAAAGCATTGAGGTAACTTATTTTTGATGTGATTAAATTCGATTCGGCGGTTATCACGTTCAGATACGGAATGATACCTTGTTTATATTGTAGCGTGACAATAAAATATACCCGCGATGCCAGATCAACATTGTTTTTCAAGACTTGTAGATTGTAGCGGTTGGCCTTATAATTGGCTAAGGCTGTGGTATATTGGGTATATATCCGAAGCTTAAGGTCGGTTTGGTCCCAGTCTATCAGCTTTTCTTGTAGCTGAGCTCTATGCAGGTTATTTAACCTCGAAAAACCGGTAAAAATAGGTACACTAATGGACACACCGACAAGCGACGTAGGGTAATTGTTCTGAAAAAGGTCGGCAAAGCGGTTGTTAGCAAACTCCAGGTTATAGTTGAAAAATGCAGAGACAGTTGGCAAATACGACGTTTTGTAATAATCTACCAATTGGTTTTGCAAACCTCTCGCGGTATTTATCTGCTGAAATTCTATCCGTTTTTGATATTGTAACTGCTCGGTGGTGTCAACGTTTATATCGCGCACCATTTGCAGCGTGTCAAAAGCAACATTAAATTGTTTTTCCGTTGGGTAGCCTATCAATTGCTTTAAGGTAGCGTATTGGGGGATAACATTTTCCTTTGCTTGTTTTAATTGCGCTTTCGAGTTATTGAGCGTAATGGTAGCTTCGTCATAATCCGTTTCATCAACAATGCCGCCTTTATACTGATGGTAAGTATCGACCACATTTTTACCCAGCCGGGCGGTATCTTCTTTTAATACATTGATCTGCTCCAACGTGAGTAGCAGGTTATAAAACGATTTAGTTACCGATGCAACCAGGAATATTTTGGTGCTATCGGTTACCTGTTGGGCTTGGGTAACATATAACGGCGCGCTCCTTTTCAGGTATAACAGGTTGGGGTTAAACAGCGATTGCGTGACGGCCAATTGGGGTATAAAGGTATTGGCCACCCCGGTATTTGTTGTATTGGGATTGCTTTGCTGGAAGTTATGCACCAAATTACCACTGGCATTCACCTGCGGCAGCAAGCCCGATAAATTAATGGAGTTGGTGGTTCTGGTGATATCGATATTAATCAGCGACTTGTTTAATGCCGGTTGGTGAAGCATGGCATAATCAATACACTGCCTCAATGTTAAAATCGTGTCGGTGTTTTTGTAGGTCGTATCGCGCACCTCGCCGGCCAGAACCCTTGGGGTACCGTTCCCATTTTGCGCATAAGTTACAACTGAAAAAGAGAGTACCAAGGCGGCAAGAAAAAAAACACCTGTGGCACCTTTGTTGATATAAGCCATATTAAAAACCGGTGATAAAAGTGGACGTCAAATTCTTTTCCATAACATGCTGTAATTTAAAACACTACGCCAATGCTCATCATGAACGTAGGTCAAGTGTTTACGTTTGTAAAATTGATAAAAACAAATCCCTTTTGCCGTAACATTATTGTTAAAACGAACTATTCCTGACGTATTCGTAGTGAAACCCATCACTAAAATAGGCTTTAATTCAAAATAGCACGGTGTTTTCAGATGATTTAAAAATTGAAGCCGCTTTTGCCATTAAAAAACGTTGACCATGAACAAATCAGAACGGGTCTGTTTGAATCCATTTAGTTAACGCGGAATAGCAAATGTGATTTTTGCAGCCCATGTCGCCAGTGTGCTTCTTGCCTATTGGTTTTCGGTTTAATTTTTTACAGGCCTAATTAAAACAATATCGCGTTATCATAGATTACTTTACCGCCATATAACAAACAGCAAACCGATGTCGCGATAATCAATATTGTTTGGAGTACAGGAGCCTGTATCAGCTTTTTGGAAAAAGGCACGCTAAATAATCCTGCTGCAACCAGCATACCTGCCACACAACCCGCGCTGAATATCAACAGATAGATGATACCGTCGAATGGGTTTTTGATTTGGGTCATCACCAATACCACCAGCGCGCCGCTGCCTGCCAAGCCATGCACCAGGCCAACCCCGTAAGCCAGCTTATGGGTATGATTGTGCGAATGGGTATGAAAAGGGCCATGTGAATGGGTATGCGCATGGGTTTGCACCAATACCCTTCGGGGTGCAAAATGCATGTGCAGGTGTTTGTGTTCTTTATCGAGGTGCAGGTGACCATGTTTGTGGATGACCAACTTTTTACCTTTGAAGAATTGGTACAAGCGGTATACAGCCAGTAAGATGAGCATCAACCCTACTGTTGCTTCAAAGTAGTGGAAGCTATGTTCGGAAATACCCACTTTAAAGATGATCATGATGATACCAATCAAAAAAATGGTGGATGAGTGGCCCAGACCCCAGTACATGCCGTCTTTCATGGATGCCCATATCTTATCGCGCTGCGATACGATATTGCTCACGGCCAGTAAATGGTCTGCTTCAAAAGCGTGGGTGAACCCCGCATAAATTGTCAGTAAAATTGGGAAGGTAAATAGCATATTCTTTTATTTGTTTGAGATGAGGGTTGTTGTTTAAAAAGTGGATATTTAACATATACGTGGCAATTGTTCACCGGGCAACATGTTTACCACCCTGCGCCCGCCAATATTACTTTTCATTACCACCTGCCGGGGGTGTTCGGTAGTTACTTCACCTATAATGGCAGCCATCGACCCATGTTCCCAGTCATTCAATTCATACAGTAGTGCATCGGCAACTTTAGCCTCAACTATGGCTACGAACAAGCCTTCGTTCGCTACATACAATGGGTCGAGGCCCAGCATCTCGCAGGCGCCGTAAACTTCTTCTTCAACCGGAATATCCCTTTGTGCGATATCTATTCCCATGCAGCAATCTTTGGCTATCTCGTTCAGTACGGTGGCCAGCCCGCCCCGTGTCGGGTCGCGCAGCAGGTGGATGTGTTCGCCAAAACCGTCGAGCAACTGTAAAACAATTTTATTGAGCGGGCGCGTATCGCTGCTGATAGTGGTTTCAAATTGCAGGCCCTGGCGGTGGCTCATAATGGTAATGCCATGCCGCGCCAACGGACCGCTCAAAATAATCTTATCGCCGGGTTTGATGTTGGCGCTGTCAATATCCGCCTTGGGGTGAACATGGCCAATGCCGGTGGTATTGATGAATATTTTATCGCCTTTGCCCCGTTCCACCACCTTGGTATCCCCGGTAATAATATCGACACCGGCTACATCGCAGGCTGCTTTTATGCTGAGCAGGATGTCGGTAAATTCGGTCATCTTTAAACCCTCTTCCAATACAAAGCCAAGTGTGAGGTATTTTGCCGATGCACCGCACATGGCCAGGTCGTTCACGGTGCCGTTAATGGCCAAATCGCCGATGTTGCCGCCTTCAAAAAATATGGGCGATACCACATAAGTATCGGTGCTCATGGCTACCCTGCCGTTGATGTTGAAGATGGCACCATCGTGTTTCTTATCCAATAAAGGGTTGCCCAGTATTTTAAATACGCCGGCATCCAGCAACTGCCCGGTCAATGTGCCGCCGCTGCCATGGCCAAGGTTAATGGTATCAAAATCAAATTGTGGGACGGGGCATGCAGTGATCATGGTGTATGTTGAATAGTTGATTGTTGTTTGACTTAAACCACCTGTTCGAAACCGGCGGCCATGTTGAAATGATAATAGGCGGCACAAGCACCCTCGCTGCTTACCATTGGGGCGCCCAATGGGGCTACGGGTGTGCACCTTGTACCAAAGTTGGGGCATTGGCCGGGCTTTATTTTCCCCTTCATTACATCGCCCGAAAGGCAGCTTAAATCCTCGTGCGATTCGGCGATATCGATTTTGAATTTCCTGACAGCATCATAGTCGCTGTATTTTTCTTTTACACCGTAACCGCTCAGGGCTATCTCGCCGATGCCCCGCCATTCGCGGTTGGTTATTTCAAATATCTCGCCTATGGCGTCCGTCGCGTTGGTATTGCCTGTGGCATCCACAATACGGGTGTACTGGTTTTCGAGTTTGTATTCGCCTTTTTCCAATTGTTTTACGGCCATCAAAATGCCTTCCAGCAGGTCAACCGGTTCGAAACCTGTTACCACAATAGGTATCTTATATTTTTCGACAATGGGATAATACTCGCCCATGCCCATAATGGCGCAAACATGGCCTGCGCCCAAAAAGGCATCTACGCGGCATTCGGTATCGCTCATAATGGCCTCCATAGCAGGCGGCACCAATACATGCGAGGTAAGGACGGAATAGTTTTTTACACCCTGCCTGTGCGCGTGGATAACCGACAGTGCGTTGGCCGGGGCCGTAGTTTCAAATCCTACCGCGAAAAACACCACCTGTCGGTCGGGGTTTTGTTTCGCTATTTCAACCGCTTCGAGTGGTGAGTACAGGATGCGCACGTCGGCACCTTTTGATTTTGCTTCGAGCAGGCTCATGCCGCTTCCGGGCACGCGGATCATGTCGCCATACGAGCAAAGGATTACGCCGTGGTCAGTAGCCAAATGCACTGCTTTATCGATAAGGTTTACCGGGGTTACGCACACCGGGCAGCCCGGGCCATGCACCATTTGGATGTTGGACGGCAACATGTTCAATATACCGTTTTTCACCAGCGAGTGGGTTTGGCCGCCGCACACTTCCATAATGTTCCAGTTACCTTTTAATGTCTGTTTGATTTCTTTTAAAAGCGCGTCCACTATTTCCGGTGAACGGAACTCTGATACATACTTCATATCGTTTGGTCGTGTAAGGTGGTGAACGTAGCTACTTTGCTCAATACTTCGCCTGCAAATTGCTTGTTGGTGATGGTATCGGGCCGTATACCTATCTTGTGTTCGTAATAAACCATTTGCCCGAAAGAAATATTCTCGTCATTCGGCGAGAGGTCGATATGAAAATGCAGGCTGTATTTGCTTTCGTATTCTTTCTTTATCCAGTCTACCAGCAAGGCGTTCTGAAAAACGCCGCCGCTAAAACATATTTTTTCGATACCATGACCGGCCGCCACGCTATCGATCACGCCTACCAGTGAGTAATGGAACTTTGCCGCGATATAGTCTTTTTGTCGCCCGTTTTTCAGGTCGATGAGGATGCCCTGTATCAGCTCGGCGGTAGGAACGCGGTAAATATCAACTGCATCTTCAAAATAGCTCGTGTCCATCACAAAGCCGTGTTCGGCAACATAACTTTCGGCCAGACTTTGCAGGTACATCGCGGCTTCGCCTTCGTAGGTTTGTTTATCGCATAAATCGAGCAAACTGGCAACGGCATCAAATATCCGGCCTACCGAGGAAGTAACTATGCCTGTATTTTGAATGAGGATATGATAAACATTCCATTCGGCTTCGGTAAATTTTTCTTTCAGTTCATCAGCAAGGGGGCTAACGTTGTAACAAGCACACAAGGCGGCTATGCGGGGCTCCAAAGCTGTTTTATCGCCCGCTATCAGGGGGATGTAATCAAAATGACCGGAGCGCTGCATGTGGTTACCAGCATAGGTAAAGAACTCGCCGCCCCAAATATCACTGTCGTCGCCCAGGCCTGTGCCGTCCCAAATAACACCTAAAACGGGCTGGTCTGCTTGCAATAGTTTGTGCTCGGCCAATATGGCGGCAAAGTGTGCCCGGTGGTGCTGCACCAATACCAGGTTGGCCCCCAATTTTTGAGCAAGCTCATCGGCGTACTGCCGCGAAAAATAGTTGGTGTGCATATCAGCAATCAAAACGTCGGGCTTGGCAGCGTACATCTGCAACCAATGTTCCAGGGTTTGCCGGTACATCAGCTGCGATTCGTAGCTTTCGCCGCTGCCCAAAAACTGACTCACAAATACATTACCGTTTACAGCCAATGTAAAGCTGCTTTTGAGGAAAGCACCGGTCGACAATAAACATTGCCCGCTTACAGGCTTATAATTGATGAACGAAGGCGCGTAACCGCGCGAGCGGCGTAAAATAATTTGCTGATGGTTATGTTTTGAAATTTGAACCACGCTATCATCCTGCGGAAGCGTTATTTCGCGGTTATAACTCACTACGTGCGAAGCGATATCGAACAGGTGTTCGATGGCCTCCCCGTCGCGGTAAATAATAGGTGAACCCGAAATATTCGCGCTGGTGGCGATGAGCGGCTTTCTAAAATCCTGCGCAATCAGTTCCAGTAATGGGCTGTAGGGCAGCATCACACCCACCCGTGTTAAGCCCGGGGCAATATCATCAATGGCCAGGTTTTGTTCGGCTTGCTTTTTGGGGTATAAGAGTACAATAGGTGCTTCGGGGCTTTGCAGCAACTCCCTTTCGCGGGCTTTAAGTTCAAAACAATGCTCAACTGCCGCAATATTAGGGTACAAAACCGCCAGGGGCTTGGTTGGCCTAAGCTTGCGGTGGCGCATCGTTTGCACGGCCGGCTGATGATTGGCATCGCACAACAACAAATAGCCGCCAATGCCTTTTATCGCCAGTATTGTGCCCTGCAACAAAAAGTTTTTGATATGGAAAAGCACCTTCTCTGTATCTTCGGATAGTATAGCCGTTGCACTATAATGTAGTTTCAGTTTTATGCCGCAATCATCGCAGGAGTTGGTTTGCGAAAAAAACCGCCGGTCCAATACATCATGATATTCCTCATCGCAGCTTTTGCACATGGTAAATGGTGCCATGGTAGTTCCGTGCCTTTCGTAAGGCAGGGTTTTGATAATGGAATAGCGCGGGCCACATTGCGTACAGGTGATAAAGGGATAGCGGTACCGCCTGTTTTCTTCATCGTTCAGCTCGGCCCGGCAATTTTCGCAAAGCGCGATATCGGGCGATAGCAATACCTTCTTTTCAGTATCACCTTCATCCAGCACGATAGAAAAACCCTTAAAGTTACGCGGTTTAGCTTTTTTTAATCCGGCGGCAATAATATTCGCTGTAGCGGGGAAAGCCGATTTTAATCTTTCGAAAAAATCGTTAGCCTTTTCGTCATCAGCATTAAAAAAAATATTGACCCCATCGTTTCCGTTACTTACGTTGCCGCATATACCCATTTCGGTCGCCAGCGAATAGACCATCGGTCTAAAGCCTACGCCTTGTACAATTCCGTTAAAATGGATATGGTGCGTTTTCATATATATGGCTAAATCACGTTATCAAATGCGGTTCAATTTCGGGTAAACCGATTTTAACCAGCAGGCTTTTTATCTCGTCAATTAAATGGGGCACGATGCTCTCAATTTCAGGCGTAAGCTCAATACCCTGTTGCTGAACGGAAGCGATGCTTACCACAAAAAGGTCTATCTCGGGCATTTTCCCCAATACCTGCAGCGCGCTCACCAAATCCTTCAGGCCAATATCATGTGTGCTCATGGCCGGTGGAAAATCCTGCGCAAAGCGCGGTTTTATCAATCGTATGGTACCGGTTTCGTTACCATCCAATGTGGCGTCAACCAGTATCACATGGTCGTACATCTCAAAATACTCCAGCAGGTAAAAACCGCCTGTGCCACCGTCTAAAACATCCACACCTTCGGGCAATTGTTCTTGTTCAAGCAGGTTGGCAATGTGCACACCAATGCCCTCATCACCCATTAAGTAGTTGCCTATCCCCATAATCAGGGTCCGCTTATTTTTTGTCATTTGTTTTTTCGGGATTAGGGGTTTGGTGCAGGTTCTTTTTAAATACGTCTTCTTCAATAAACTTCCATCCGCCGCCCATGCTGCTTATTTCGCCGCGGCCTTCAACATAGTCATGATAAAACACCAGGTAAACGTGTATCACCGCGAACAGGATAAAGAACCACATTGACCAATGGTGTACCTGCCGGGTAATGATATCGCCACCCATAATGGCCGGTACCCAGGCAAACAACCGGGGAAGCCACCATGTAGACATGCCCGCATACAAACCGAAACCTGTAAGGCATTGCACCAAAAAAGCGAGGAAGGTTAAAAAGTAAATAAAACCCGCCATGGCATTGTGGCCTATACTTAAATGATCCTGCTGCTGGCCGTTCTTTTTTAGCATCAGGATATCAATTTTGAATACTTTCCACATTTCCTGAAAAAACCTTTTGGATGTAGGGATAAACTGTTTCCAGTTGGCGTATTTGTTACCTACAAAACCCCAATACAGCCGGAACAGGAAATTGAAAAAGAACAGGTACGCCGCAGCGAAGTGGATATATCTTACCCAACCCATAATGTATTGGTGCGAAGCATCTTTGTTGCTCATGAGCGCCAGCGGGTTCGAGATATAAAAGCCTGTAATAATTAAAGCGATAATAACCGCAGCATTCAACCAGTGGTAAAACCTTACCGGCAATTCCCACACATATACCCGCCTTAAACGGGGGATATGTAAATATTTATTTGCCATTGTTTTAATTTTATATGTTAATCGCCCAATACGCTTACCCTACTGATGGTGTTTCCATGTTCGTCGTACAAATGCACACTGCAGGCCATACAAGGGTCAAAGCTGTGTACGGTCCTCAAAATCTCAAGCGGCTGTGTCTCGTCGGCAACGGGTGTGCCCACCAAAGCAGCTTCGTAGGCCGACATTTGCCCGTTGTGGTCGCGCGGCGATGCATTCCAGGTTGTGGGTACTACCAGCTGATAATTGGCTATTTTTTGGTCCTGGATGTTGATCCAGTGGGCCAATGCGCCGCGTGGTGCTTCGGTATGCCCAACGCCAAACGCCGATGAAGGCCATGTGGCCGGGTCGAACTTGCTCATATCGGCCATGCGGGTATCGCCGGCTTTGATGTTGGCTATCAGTTTATCGTAAAACTCAAGGCCCCATTGCGCGGTCAACAAGCTTTCCAAACCACGGGCTGCCGTACGGCCCAGTGTGGAGAACAGGGCTGCAACCGGTATGTCCAGGTCTTTTAGGGCTTTGT
Source organism: uncultured Mucilaginibacter sp. (assembly GCF_903893715.1). Classification (GTDB taxonomy): domain Bacteria; phylum Bacteroidota; class Bacteroidia; order Sphingobacteriales; family Sphingobacteriaceae; genus Mucilaginibacter. The sequence goes on along the minus strand of NZ_CAITNG010000059.1, from coordinate 4,669 downwards.
CAACCACTTCTTTAAAATCTTCCCTACCGCGGGCGTAGCCTACCAATACACGGGCCAGCGGACCAACTTCCATGGCGTGGCCTTTCCAGCGTGGTGTTTTCAGGTAGCTGTATTTACCATCGGTATTTAAATGCTCGAACGGTGGTTTTGGACCGGTATAGTTTATTTTGCTTTCGCCTTTCCAAGGGTGCAGGCCTTTGTCGTCGCCGCCGGCATATTCATACCACGAGTGGGTGATGTACTCCTGCACTTCGTCGTCTTTCTTCAGGTCAACATCGTATATTTTGCTGATGTCCTTGTTCAAGATAGCGCCTCCCGGAAACTTATAGCTCGATGGGTCGCGATAACCATTTGTTGGCAAATCGCCGTAAACAATGTAATTACCCAATCCGCCGCCAATTGCGCCCCAATCTTTATAAAACGAAGCGATAGCCATCAAATCGGGTATGTACACCTGTTCAACAAACTCTTTACCGTCTTTTAACAACTGGCCTACGTAGGCTAAACGTTCGGCATTAATCATGCTCACATCGTCCAGACTAATAGCGCAGGCCATACCGCCCACCAGATAATTTGGGTGGGGGTTTTTACCACCAAAAATGGCATGCACCTTCACAATTTCCTTTTGCCATTCCAGCGCTTCGAGGTAGTGGGCCAGGCCGATGAGGTTTACTTCGGCAGGAAGTTTATAGGCGGGGTGGCCCCAGTAACCGTTAGAGAAGATACCCAACTGACCACTATCGACAAACTTTTTTATGCGGGTTTGTATATCGCTAAAATAGCCGGGCGAGCTTTTTGGCCATTTGGAAATGCTTTGGGCCAGTTCGGATGTTTTTTTAGGGTCGGCCTTTAGGGCATTCACTACATCCACCCAATCCATGGCGTGCAGGTGGTAAAAGTGCACTACGTGGTCGTGAATGTATTGGGTACAAAACATAATGTTACGTACCATTTCGGCATTAGGCGGGATGGTGATATCCAGCGCGTCTTCCACACAGCGCACCGAAGTGAGCGAGTGGATGGAGGTACACACCCCGCAAACCCGGCCTACAAATGCCCATGCATCTTTAGGGTCGCGGCCGCGCAATATTTCTTCCAGCAGGCGCACCATGGTGCCGCTGCTGTAGGCATCCTTAATTTTGCCATTCTCGATATCTGCTTCTATACGTAAATGACCTTCAATCCTGGTGATGGGGTCAACAACAATTCGTTTACTCATGATAATATGAATTATACTGTGATAGGTATGTTATTCTAATTCCTTTTCGCTCTCTTTGCCTTCAGCTTCGTGCTCGTGTATCAGTTTCGATTTACCGATATTGGTTGCCACCGCATGTACCGCTACCGCGGCAAGGGTGCCGCCCAGTGCAATTTTGCCCAAATCATCGGCGCTCGATTCGATGCCAAATCCGCTGAAGACAGAGGCCCTGTCGTACAACCTGCCATTGTCCCAAAAATTCTCTTCGCTACAGCCAATGCAGGGGTGTCCTGCTTGTATGGGGAAACTGGTACCGCCATTCCATTTGGTAACGGCGCAAGCGTTGTAGGTTGTTGGGCCTTTGCAGCCAACTTTGTATAAGCAGTAACCTTTTTTTGCATTTTCATCATCAAAGGTTTCCACAAACAAGCCGGCATCGTAAAACGGACGACGGTAGCAGGTATCGTGAACGCGTTTGTTGTAAAATGCTTTCGGACGGCCCAGCCTGTCTAATTCGGGTATACGGCCAAAAGTTAAATAGTGTACAATTACCCCGGCCATTACTTCGCCAATCGGAGGGCAGCCCGGTACTTTTATAATTGGTTTGTTTTTGATGATTTTATGGATAGGCGTTGCCTGGGTAGGGTTCGGCTTGGCCGATTGCACGCAACCGTTGCTTGCGCAGCTACCCCATGCAATAATAGCCGCGGCACCTTCCGCAACTTCTTCGAGTATTTGCAGCGATGTTTTGCCGCCAATCATACAATAAACGCCATCGGCACCCAGTGGTACACTGCCTTCAACACATAGCAGGTATTTGCCTTTGTATTTGGCCATGGTGTTGCGCAGGGCGGCTTCGGCTTGTGTGCCCGATGCGGCCATCAGCGTTTCGGTATAGTCGAGTGAAATTTTATCCAATAGTATATCCGCCACTATAGGGTGCGATGAGCGGATAAAGCTTTCGCTGCAGCAGGTACATTCCTGGAAATGTAGCCAGATAACCGGCATGCGTGGCATTGTCTCGAGGGCTTTAGCAACCTGCCCTATGGCCGATTGCTCTAAGCCTATAAAGGCAGTCATGATGCTTACAAATTTTACGAAATCACGGCGGGAGTAACCCTTGTTCACAACCTCTTCATAATAAGTAGGTTGTTCCGTTAAGGCATTGTCTTTGTTCATGATGGCAATTTTTAGGTTTGGAATTAGTGAATCAAAATTATCCCCCTAAAAGATGATTAAGACCCCTTACCATCATCTAAAATCGTGACAGTTGTCACTTCGGTCTTTTTTGTAGGTGCGGAATTATAACGAATGTGATTTTATAATGTGACCAATATCACATCGCCATCGCGGCGTTAGGGATAAATTTGGAGTACCAAAACCTGCATCCCATGCATGAACTTTCGATAGTAATGAGCATAATTAATATTGCCGAGCAGCAGGCAAGGGCTGCCCATGCTACAGTTATCGACGAAATAGAACTCGACATTGGTACCATGAGCGGGATAGAAATGGATGCCCTGGATTTTGCCTGGACCGGCGCCGTTAAACAAACTATGCTGGAAGGGGCCGAAAAAAAAGTAAACCGTATTGCGGCCAAAGCCCATTGCATTGACTGCGACGCCGAATTTGCCATAGAGAAATATTACGATGCCTGCCCCGTTTGCGGCGAGCATTTGTTATACATTTTACAAGGTAAAGAATTGAAAGTGAAATCGTTGGTGGTTTCGTGAAATAGACAAACAACATTAAAAACAATTATTATGTGCGCAACATGTGGCTGCGATTCGGGCAGCAAAACCACTTATAAATTACGGGACAAGGATGACGAACATACACACAGTCATCCGCATGTACATAACCACGGGTATACACATGACCATCCGCATGACCATGACCACCCGCATCCGCACCCAAAAACCGTGGTGGATGTTGAGCAGGACGTGCTGCACCAAAACAACTTACTGGCCCAAAGGAACCGGGGTTATTTTGATGCCAAAAACATATTGGCTTTAAACCTTGTTAGTTCGCCGGGATCAGGGAAAACCACATTATTGGAACGAACCCTGAAGGATTTGAAAGGCCAGCTGGAGTTTGCCGTAATTGAAGGCGATCAGCAAACCAGCAACGATGCTGACCGCATTTACGCCACAGGCACCAGCGTTACCCAAATCAATACAGGCAAAGGCTGCCACCTGGATTCGCATATGATATTGCACGCCATGCAAGGGTTGAAGCCTAAAGAAAACTCGGTTTTGTTTATCGAAAATGTGGGCAACTTGGTTTGCCCCGCCATGTTCGATTTGGGCGAAAAAGAGCGCGTGGTCATCATCAGTGTTACCGAGGGCGATGACAAGCCCCTAAAATACCCGGATATGTTCCATTCTTCGACTTTGTGCGTCATCAACAAAATCGACCTGTTGCCTTATGTACCCTTTGATATTGAAAAGGTAAAAGCCAATGCCAAAAAGGTGAACCATCAGCTCGAAATCATCGAAGTAAGTTGTACCAGCGGCCAAGGCCTGCAAGAATGGTATGGTTGGCTTAAATCAAAAATATTACAGCCTGAAACGGTTTAAAAAAAACGTAGCATGTGCCTCGCAATCCCCGGTAAAATCATCGAAATCACCGCCCAGTTGGACGATGTTTTCAGAACGGCCAAAGTTTCGTTTGGCGGCATACAAAAGGAAATAAACCTGTGTATGGTGCCCGACGCGCAAATAGGCGATTACGTATTGGTACACGTGGGCGTGGCTATAGGCAAAGTAGATGAAGAAGAAGCCATCAAGGTATTCAACTATTTGAAGGATATGGGCGAGGTGGAGGAGCTGGGTATTGGAACGCCCCTTAACTTATGATTTTGTCGTTCGGACCCTTAAAACAGTTGCGACCATTTTATCCCCCAATACACAATAAGCCAACAATTACTCATAATTGTTGGCCTACTAGTGGTCCCGACGAGAATCGAACTCATATCTAAAGTTTAGGAAACTTCTATTCTATCCGTTGAACTACGGGACCATATCAATATACGAATTATTGAATGTGCAAATGTGCGAATTATTGGCGAATGTGTAAAATTAAGATACAAGTCATTTGCACATACGCACATCTACCCATTTGCACATTGAAAAATTATCTCACAACCGAACCATTGGGCATCCAATTTACCGGTGCTGCAAACGTCAGTTTGCCTTCGGCGTCCTCGGCCATTAATATCATTCCTTGCGACAGGATGCCTTTTATTTCCCTTGGCTCCAGGTTTACCAATATACTTACCTGCTGGCCTATGATGCCCTCGGGTTCGAAATGTTCGGCAATGCCCGATACCACAGTGCGCTGGTCGATACCTGTATCAATCGTGAGTTTCATCAGCTTTTTGGTTTTAGCCACCTTTTCGGCTGTCAGTATGGTGCCTACACGCACATCCATCGCTGCAAACTGGTCGAAACTGATGTTTTCCTTTGCGGG
>NZ_CAITNG010000058.1 GCF_903893715.1 uncultured Mucilaginibacter sp. | reverse complement strand
CCAATGACTAATGACCAAAGAATATGGGTATTTATGGGTGTTCGAAAAAACTTTCACCACCACCTCCTCGCGCTCGGTAACCCGCCAACCAATGACTTAATGACCCAATGACTAATGACCAAAAAATATGGGTATATTTTCAAAGAACTTTTCCGTTTACCGCTACAACTCAGCATTTCCTACAAGGTACGCAATTTTGCCGGCATTTGCAAAAAAACTATGGCTTTTGCTCCCGCAAGGGTCTCCCGTTTGATGGGGTAAATTAGCATTGCAGCTTATGGCGGGTATCCTTAACGCACCATAACCAACACGCTGTGCCGAGATAACACTTACTGCTGGCCAAAAAATTTGTTTTAGCAGTGGCTTTATTTATTTGCTTAAGCCAACTCTAATTCGCTTAATTCTTTACCAATATCCTTTATTCCGGCTAATATTTTTTCGACCTGTTTCGCAGAGGGTTTCTTAATGCCTTTTACATATTGAGATAACAATGTGTTATTCATGCCAATTCGTTTGCTGAGCGTTTTTGCATTGATCACATTATAATATTCAAAAAATGAGGGCACATCAAAAACTATATTGATCTGTTCAATTGCGATTTGTTTTTTTGATACATGTTCCAGGTATAAATTAGCTGCTTCTAAAATATTTTGTTTTAATTCAGCAACGGTGTCCCCTGTTGTACCTACGGGTAAGGTTTCAAAATCTTCTGCGTAAGCCGAAAAACCTGTATCGGTTTTTTCAACTATGAAACTAATGCTTTTCATCGTGCAATCTTCTAAGTTCAGACCGGGTTTTACCCCGGTTTCGTCCTTTCCCGGACTCATCAGTGAACAAAATCTAAATCCCTGCTTGTTTACGTATTGTTTTTTCCAACCCTTTACCCATTTCTTTACTTCCGTGATTTGGAAAAACAATAGCTCCTTCTTTTTTAGGGTGTTCCATAATCATATGGCTCCCTGTTTGACGAACTTCATACCATCCGTCCCTTTTTAATAATCTAAGTAATTCCGAACATTTCATCCTTTCTTAATAGACTATAAAAGTAAATAAAAATATACTTTTATCAAAAATAAAGTAAATTATTTTATACCTTTTTTGTCTTACAAATCTTAACCGCTGAATTTATAACCGACAACAAAGCCCGGCATCCCCGTCCCCGCTTGTGGTTAGTAAATGGCAATTAACGGATATGGCTGGCTGGCTACCCGTGCTGTCCGAAGTCTATAAATCGGACGCCTATGCCTGTTTCTCCGATTACCTCCCGCCGATGCACAACATCCGCACATTGCACTTAGCCTCACTCCCTCGCCTTCGTATCCACAATGATCGTAACCGGCCCGTCGTTAACCAAGGCTATCTGCATGTCTGCCCCAAAAACGCCGGTGGCAATGGGTTTGCCCAGCAGGGTTTGCAGTTGGGCTATCATTTGCTCATACAATGGAATAGCCTTATCCGGTTTGGCGGCGCGGATGAATGAGGGGCGGTTGCCTTTTTTGGTTTGGGCAAACAAGGTAAACTGCGATATGAGCAGGATATTACCGCCCACATCGGTAAGGGCACGGTTCATCAGGCCGGCCTCGTCGCTAAAAATGCGCATGGCCACTATCTTTTGGGCAAGCCATTCCAGGTCCTCGGTGGTGTCGGCATCTTCAATGCCCAACAGTACGAGCAGCCCGGAGGCTATTTCCCCGGTAAGGGCACCATTTACCCTGCAACTTGCTTGCCTAACGCGTTGTATTACTGCCCTCATAGCTTGTTCATCATTTTATTATAACTTTGGTTAATGCGTGGCTCAAGGTTCCTGTTTGTTTTACTCGCGGTTTTGGCCATGGGCTGTAAACCTAACCGAAAGGTAAACATCGCCTTTTATTATTGGAAAACCGTTTACAAACCCAGCCCAACCGAAAGCGAATATGCCAAACATTTGCACACCAACAAAATGTATGTGCGCATCATGGATGTGGATATGGCCGACGATGGCGTGAGCGCGGTACCGGTTTCGCCCATTACATTTCAGCAAGCCCTGCCCGATACGGTGCAAATGGTGCCGGTGGTGTACATCATCAACAACGTGCTTAAGGTGCTGCCGAAAGCGAAACTGGCCGATCTGGCGGCTAAGATGATTCGTTTTGTAGATGGCAAGGTACAACAGGCCGGCAAAACCGGATACACCGAACTACAAATAGACTGCGACTGGACCGCCGATACCCGCGACAATTACTTTTACTTGCTTAACGCGATAAAGCCGCTGTTGAAGGGCAAAACGCTGTCGGTTACGCTCCGGCTACACCAGGTTAAAAGCGCGGCGGCTTGCGGTATTCCGCCGGTTAACAAAGCCTTGCTGATGTGTTACAACATGGGCAACCTGCGCAAATACGGTCCACAAAACTCGATCATCGATTTGGCGGAGTTGCAAAAATACTTAGGCGATAACCTGCAGCGTTATCCCATGAAAATGGACATCGGCCTGCCGCTGTTTAGCTGGGCAGTTGCTTTTCGCGACAAGCAATATATTGGCATTGCCAGGCAAGTTAATTTTGCCGCTTTGCGCGATAAGGCTAAATTTATACCGTCGGGCAATAATATGTACATCGCTGAAACCGATATGCCCGAATACGGTTTGAAGAAGCAGGACGAGGTGCGATGGGAAGACGCACCCATTGATGTATTGAATGGGGTGGCTGGTTATTTATCATCGAAATTAAAAAAGGACGACCTAAGTTTGGTATATTTTCATTTAGATGCGGACGTGTTAAAAAAGTACAGCTATGAGGAATTGGAAGACGTGGGTAATATACTGCGTTAGTTTTATAGGCTTCTTTTTGGCGAATGTGCTGGCCGACCTGGCCTGCGGTCCGGAGGTTGACCCATACGACTATTATGTTTCGTTCTTCCACAGCAATGTTCATGGTGAAAAAGACTACAAGCCTTTTTACTATACCAGTGAACGGTTTTTGTATGATGATACTGACCCTGCCAGTGAAGCCGAACTGAACGCCAACGAATGGGCTGAGTACCTTGGCGAAGGCGTAAAACAAACCGATGTGCTGAGGGCGATGTACCGCCTGGACAGAGGTGCCGATATGGTTGTCACGGCAGGCTATCTGACCAACGATGCCAAACTGCCCGACAGCCTGGCAAACAATACTTTTTTGAGGGCGCTGGCCGCTAATACCAACGCGGTGAAGTATTACCGTTTTGCCAAATCGGTGGAGAAGATTGCCAATATTGAATACGACCGCTGGGACCCAAAACCCGTCGATTCTCTTGCTTTGCGCGAAGCCGGGGCCACCGCCTTTAAATATGGCGAGGCCGAGAAAGACGCTTTCTTAAAGTTGCGCTACTACTACCAGTCGCAACGCCTGCTCCACTATGGTCATGCCTATGAGCAAGCTAAAGCCGTGTACGATAGATATATTGCCGATGTGCCGTCGAAAAGCCATGTAAAGGGCTGGGCAATGGCCTTGCTGGGCGGCGAACAAAGGCATTTGGGTGGTACTGTGGCTGCGGCTTATACCTTTTCGAAGGTGTTTGCCCAATATCCCGAAAGGCGGGTACAAGCCTACAAAAACTACATGTACATGCACGTTAGCACCGCGCAGGTATTGGCCCTTGCGGGAAGTGATGATGAACGGGCGGTAATAAATGCCATGGCAGGTTTTGGCAGTCCCGAAATGAATATGGGCCCTTTGCAGGAGGTATACCGCTTCGACCCGACGTCGCCTATGGTGGGCGTGTTGTTGGTACGCGAGATCAACAAGATAGAAGAAAGCCAAAGCGATTTCGCCATAAGGGCTAACAAAACAGGTAATTACTTTTATAACGGTACCCAGATTATCGATAGTTTGGATGCCAAAACAGCCACCCATATCCAAAAGCTGAAGGACTTTTGCGAAAGGTTTGCTACAGATAAAATTTCGCCTGATGCCAACCTTGGATTTGTGGCGGCGGCCTTTTTAGCCTGGATGCAGGGCGGTACAGATGATGGCTCGAACTTGCTAAAGGCCTTATACGGCGTAAAGCTTAATGATAAACTAAACGATCAAAAACAGATCGTTCAACTGCTGTTAACCGAGCAGGAAATAACGCAACTAAACCAGGTAAACGAAGCAACCATGTTACCCGCGTTGAAATGGCTGCAGAAGAAAGTAAAGGCAGAGAAAAAAGAGGCTCCTAACGCCGACGCACCCCATCCCTTTGCCACTACCGAGCGTAATTTTTACCAACATATACTGGCGCCGGCATACCTTAAACAGTGCGATACCGTGATGGCGGCTATCGCGCTCGACAAAAGCGGAGATATGACAGACTTTTGGCAAAACTATCTGCACCCGGCACAGGTGAAAACAATCATCGACATGAAGTTATTGCCTCCCGTAAACCCATACCTGCACTTTATGACCGAGGGGCTTGCCAAACATGGCCTAAGCGAATTGTACGAATTGTTAGGCACAACTTATCTGCGCAAGCATGATTATCCCGGGGCTATGGCCGCGTTACGGCATGTTGATGCGGCTGCGTTAAACGCAGTAAGCAGTAACAAAGCCGACCCTTTTATCGAATTGGTGAACGATTATCCTAAATTGTACCGTTACGGGCAATCCAAAGGTTATAACAAGCTGCAGTTTGCCATAGCCATGAACACGCTGGAACAAAACATCATCAACGATCCGGCCAATACGGCATCGTATTGCTATAAGCTGGGTGCAGGCTTGTACAACACATCGCATTATGGCAATGCCTGGTATTTAATATCATATAACTGGAGCTCAACCGATTTTGGACGGGCCAAAAAGTACGATTACGATGACGACTATATTAAAACCAGCAATGCCGAAAAGTATTTTGTAAAAGCAGCCCACCTCAGCAAAACGCAGGAATTTAGAGGACGTTGCGTATTTATGGCTGCCAAATGCCGGCAAAAACTGGCCACACAACCCTCATGGAGCGCCGGAGCTGATTATGAGGCCTTAGAGAAAGCCTATATGACCCAAATACGCAGCAGTTTTTATTTTGAAGACCTGAAAAAGAACTACCGAAAAACGGCTTTCTACAAAAAGGCGGTAAACGAGTGCAGTTACCTGAAAGATTACATCAGGGCGAAATAATCAGGCCCTGGTATCATTACCGTGATAAATGCTGAGGTAACTATCGTAGCGGGATGGCGCTATTTCGCCGCTTTCGACGGCATCTAGCACAGCGCAGCCGGGCTCGTTAATATGGCGACAGTTTTTAAAGCGGCAGTTTTCGCGGTATTGGCGTATTTCGGGGAACATGCCGCCCAGTTCGGCCTGTTCAATATCAACAATGCCCAGTTCGCGAATGCCGGGGGTGTCGATGATAAATCCGCCGAAAGGTAGTTCGAACATTTCGGCAAAGGTGGTGGTATGAATTCCTTTATCGTGCCATTCGGATACGCTGCTGGTGCGCAGTTGCAAATCGGGCAGTATCCTGTTGATGAGGGTTGATTTACCCACGCCCGAGTGACCCGAAAACAGGCTGACCTTGTTTTTCAAAGCATTCACTACATCATCAACATGTGTGCCTTTTAACGCGGATACTTCAAAACAGGAATAGCCCAGATCTTGGTAAATCGAGCGATATTCGGCCAATATTTCCAAGCCCTCTTTGCTAAACAAGTCGAGCTTGTTGAACACCAGCATGGCCGATATATGGTAGGCTTCGGCAGTAACCAAAAAGCGGTCGATAAAGCCCAATGACGTTCGCGGCGAAGCCAATGTTACCACCAAAAATGCCTGATCGAGATTGGCGGCGATGATTTGGCCCTGCTTTGAAAGATTAATGGATTTGCGGATGATGTAGTTTTTACGCTCGTGCAGTTTGGTAATGACGCCGGTTTCCTGGTCGGGTTCCATTTCAAAATCAACCTGGTCGCCCACGGCAACGGGGTTGGTGGTAGTGATGCCTTTAATCCTGAATTTGCCTTTGATACGACAATCAAGCCTGAGCCCCTCGGGTGTTTGTACCTGATACCAGCTTCCGGTCGATTTTGTTACGAGTCCATGCATTGTAAGCCGCAAAGATAAGAGGAAACGGGCAAACAATACGTGTTCAAAATAGTTATAATAGTGTCCAACTAAGCTAAGTGATTGTGCGTAAACATATTTTACACCCGGACAGTGTATAATCCCATTTTAGATAATATCTTTGCGGCACTAAACACCACCGGGTTTATACTTTTGATAATGAACAAATATTGCTTAACTAATACAAGGCAACTGTATGTGTTGCTCTTGCTTAATTTATCGGTATTTGTATGTTTTGCCCAGTCGCCCGTAACCCAACCACCTGTCAATCCTCATTCAAAAAATTTATCGGTTAAGCAATATGACCAGCTGATTAGCTATTATCGGTACCTGAAGCCCGATTCAGCAGCTTATTTGGCCAAAGTGGCGTTGGAACTGGCCATAAAGACGCACGATGATAATGGCCATGCGCTGATATTAAACCAAATAGGAATGATTGACGACAACCTGGGCAAGGTTGACGAGTCGCACCAAAAATATATTGAGGCCCGCGACATATACCTGCGCACCGGCCAAAAAACCGGGCTTGCTACCGAGTTGGTGCGCTTAGGTGTTATTGAAAGCCGTAAAGGCAATTACGACAAAGCCATAGGCTATTACCTTGATGCTTTGAAAGCCAGCGAACAAAGCGGCAACCTGAAAGGCAAGATGGAGTCGTATTTAACATTGGGCGAGGCTTACCTTGGCCAAAATAAGTTAGATACAGCCTTAAACTATCTGAAACTTGCAGAAAACATTAACAACACCATACCTTTTTCCAATCTGACACTCAATATTTATGATGAGTTTGGCGTTATTTATGGGAAGCAGGGGAAATACGCGCTTTCAAAGGCATATCTCGAAAAAGGCATAGCCCTGAGTAATAAACCACAATATCAGGGTCTTAATATTACACTTACCAATAGCCTCGCGGCGGTTTATGCCAAGCAAGGGTTCAAGGATACGTCTATCAGGCTTCAAAAATCGGCTTTGGCCAAATCAATACAAATCAATAACTACCTGCGCCAACTGCAAACCCTCACCGGTCTGGCCGAAACCTACGGTAAGGATGATCCTGAACAGGCGTTGGTGTATTTTAAACAGGCGCTCGACCTTGTTAAAACCAAAGATGCAAAAAGGAACCAGGTGGATATATTGGGCCGGATGGCCGACATGTATCATCTGCTGCATAAAGATGATTTGGCGTATGCTACAAAACAACAACAATATGCAATTGCCGACGAGTATTTTTACCAAAAAATGGCCAAGCAGATCAGCAGTTTGAAGGATTCGACGGCGTTAGGCAAATCGGAGGCCAATGTACAGGCATTAAAATATGAAAACGGGCGGCAAGAATTGAGGCAAAAGGAGTACATCGTTATTACAGCCGGTTCGGTTTTGTTGCTTTTGTTAATGGTGCTGTTTTATATGCGTACGCAAAAGTTAAACCTTTTACTTAACTCGGCTAATATTGAATTAAAAGAATCGAACGAGGTTAAAGACAAACTGTTTTCGGTACTGGCGCACGATCTGCGTTCGCCATTTTCCGCCATCATTAACTTGTTATCGCTGATCAATGATGACGTGTTAGATGAGAAAGAGAAAAAAGAATTGATTGACATGGCGGTAGTGAGCAGTAATGCCTCGCTTGGTATTTTGAATAACT
>NZ_CAITNG010000057.1 GCF_903893715.1 uncultured Mucilaginibacter sp. | reverse complement strand
TTTTCCGGGCACATCCTCCGCACGCAGGTGCGATGCTTTTACGTTTTTCAGTCCGATGGCCGACGCCACTTCACTCACCACTTTTATCTTTTTGCCGATGGAATCGACCAAATGAAAACCCGCTTCGGGGAACATGATGGCCAGTGGTATACCGGGGAAACCGCCGCCTGTGCCAACGTCCAACACCAGGCTGCCGGGCAAAAAGGGCATTACTTTGGCTATGCCGAGCGAGTGCAGCACATGGCGTTCAAAAAGCAGATCAATATCCTTACGGGATACGACATTGATCTGGTTGTTCCAATAAGTGTACAGATCAAACAGTTGTTCGTATTGGCTTTGCTGTTGCGGGGTAAGATTGGGGAAATATTTTGTAATGATATCAGATCTCATCGCGCTGACGTACGTTTACGATGTTGCCCAACAAGTAGCGTGCCCTAAAAAGTTGCGCTTTAACGGTTCCTAAAGGCAAATCGAGCTGTTCTGAGATTTCTTCGTACGATAGCTCGTCGAAATAACGCAGCACGATCAGATTGCGGTAGCGCGATGGTAAGCTGTCGATCAAAACCTTTAGGGTTTGGGTCTGCTCCTTCTTCATCGACACTTCCTCAGGGTTCAAAGCATCTGATTTTATTTGCAGCGGACGCTCATCCCCATCATCGTCCACCATCCCGTTGATGGATTGGGTGTTCAATTTTTTTTTACGGATAAAATCGATACAGTTATTGGTGCCTACCCTGAACAACCAGGTACTAAAAGCAAACTCGGGCTGATATTTGTCCAATTTTTCGAAGGCTTTGGCAAAGGTTTCCACGGTAAGGTCCATGGCATCTTCCTTGTTGTTCACCATTTTAAGCGCCATAAAATAGATGGAGTCTTTGTAGCGGTGCATCAGGTCGGCATAGGCTTTTTGGTCGCCCTCACGCGCCCTGACAACCAAATTGAAGTCGTTTTTGGCGTTGTCCGAAAAATTAGCGTTTATTTCCATTTAGTGGTTTTGGTAAAGGTACCTATCAGTCCAAATATGATTAAATATAGGTAATAAATCAGATCAAAAAAGGGCAGCCACCAAATTAAATCGGCGCCGCGCAAGTTTTTAAATATTTTCCGATAGATCAGCACCTGTATCAGCAAGCGCAAAACAAAAAAGCCCAGTATCAACAGTACCTCATATTGTAAAAAAAGGCAAGTTATCAACGACGCGTAAAACAAAAATCCTGTAAGGGCATCTAAAGTTAAAAACTGCCGGTGGCGGGTTTTATACAGTTTACCAACGCCCATATGCCGCTTTTTTTGGCGATAATAGGGACCAAATCCGCGTTTGGCATCGCTCCAAACATGCGCTTCGGGGTGTATTTCGATAGCCACATTATCGGCCGTGGCGTTTTGGTTTACAAACAGGTCATCGTCGCCGGCCAGCACATGCATGTGCGACGCAAAGCCCTTATTGCTAAAAAACAAAGTTTTGGTATAAGCCAGGTTACGGCCTATGCCCATGTAAGCGTCGCCTTTTAAAGCCGCCGAAAGGTAGTTGACAGCGGTTTTGATGGTTTCGAAACGGATGAAATGGTTGAGGAAGCCGGGTTTGCGGATATAAGGTGAATAGCCCAGCACAATGCTGTTATCACCAATAAATTTAGCAGCCATGCGGCTTATCCAATGCACCGAAGCCGGGTGGCAATCGGCATCGGTAAACAACAGGTGTTCGTTTTTGGCGGCTTTGATGCCCAGGGTGAGCGCGAATTTTTTCGCAGTTTTGAAACGCTCGTGCTCATTTACAGTAACAATTTTAAGGTTAGGGTATTGTTTGGCATACTCCATCAACAGCAGTTCCGACTGATCGTATGAGCAATCGTTAACCACCACCACTTCAAAATCAGGATATTCCTGATCTAAGATAATCGGTAAATTTTGTTTCAGGTTTTCGTATTCGTTGCGTGCCGAGATGATGACGGATATAGGTATCAATACCTTCGGCAGTGCGTCTTCGGGCTGATAAGCCCCTAATACCTTGTGTTTTGTAAAAAGATAAAACAGCTGAAAAATAAAACAGAGCAGAAAAATTACGAATAAGGATATCTGAATATAAATTTCCAAAACAAGGTATAGTTTAAACAATCAAATTTCTAAAAAAAGAACCGAAACTTGGGTGTTAATGATAAAATAATTCGACACCTAAATAAGGGCTTTATTTTCTATTTTTGCTCAATTAAATGAAATTCGAACTAGAAGCATCCGATCCGAACTCGAAAGCCCGCGCAGGCGAGATAACAACGGACCACGGCACCATACAAACGCCCATTTTTATGCCCGTGGGCACCGCAGGAACAGTGAAAGCGGTACACCAGCGCGAGCTGAAGGACGACATAAAAGCACAGATTATATTAGGCAATACCTACCATTTATACCTGCGGCCGGGCCTCGACGTACTTGAAAAAGCCGGAGGCCTGCATAAATTTAATGGTTGGGACGGGCCCATACTAACGGACAGCGGTGGTTACCAGGTCTATTCGTTGACAGAAGTGCGCAAAATAAAGGAAGAAGGTGTAACCTTCCGCTCGCATATTGATGGCTCAAAACATTTGTTTACGCCCGAAGGTGTGATGGATATACAACGCACTATTGGCGCCGACATTATTATGGCCTTTGATGAGTGCACGCCCTACCCTTGCGAATACGGATACGCACGCCGAAGCCTTGATATGACACACCGCTGGCTAAAACGCTGCTGCGACCGATTTGACGAAACCGAGCCTAAATATGGTTACAGCCAAACCCTGTTCCCTATTGTGCAGGGCTCGGTTTATAAAGATTTGCGCCAAAAATCGGCGGAGGTTATCTCCTCATTCGGCCGCGAGGGCAACGCCATAGGCGGCCTTTCGGTTGGCGAACCCGCCGAAGAAATGTACGCCATGACGGAAGTTGTTTGCGATATACTACCTACCGATAAACCCCGTTATTTGATGGGCGTAGGCACACCGGTGAACCTTTTGGAGAATATTGCTTTGGGTATAGACATGTTTGATTGTGTGATGCCTACCCGTAACGGACGTAACGGCATGTTGTTTACCCGAAACGGTATCATCAACATCAAAAATGAAAAGTGGAAGGACGATTTTTCGCCAATAGATGCCGAAAGCGACCTCTTTGCCGATATCAATTATTCAAAAGCCTATCTTCGTCACCTGATTCATTCGGGCGAGATGTTGGGCGCTCAGATAGCAACCCTGCATAACCTGCATTTTTATTTATGGCTGGTAAAGCAGGCCCGCGAAAAAATTATATCGGGCGAATTTTATGCCTGGAAGAATACCATGGTGAAATCATTGTCACAAAGATTATAACATGTTAAACAAATACATCAAGGTTTACGATTGGTACATCATCAGGAAGTACCTGGGCACCTTTGTGTTTACCATAGCCATTTTTATTGTGGTCATCGTGGTTTTCGATGTATCGGAAAAACTGGATAATTTTATAAAGGGCCATGCCACGGTAAGCGAGATCATTTTTGAATATTATGCCGGCGCGGTGCCTTTTTATATTGATATGCTTTTCCCGCTGATGAACTTTTTGGCTGTGATATTTTTTACCGCCAAGATGGCCAACCAAACCGAAATTATACCAATTTTAACCAGCGGAGCCAGCTTTAACCGCTTTTTACGCCCCTACGCTATTTGCGCAACATTGATATTTGTTATTGCCCTATTGGCTGAATTGTTTTTGATACCCTATACCAACCGGCTAAAAAACGTATTCGAAAACAAGTACAACCTGGTGGTTGAAGACCCTACCAAAAACGATGTGCACATACAGTTAGATCCGCACACGTTTGTTTACATGCAAAGTTACGAACCGAATACCCACAACGGCTATATGTTTGTGTTGGAGAAATTTAACGGCAGTGACATGAAGCAAAAACTAACCGCTAATACCATAACTTACGATTCGTTACGGTCGAAACCGCAACACAGAGTATGGACCATACACAATTTTACGGTAAGATACGTAAACGGCCTGCGTGAAAAAATGGTAAACGGCACAGTAAAAGATACTGTTTTGGATATGGTACCTGACGATTTTGTCGGACATAGCAACCTGTATACGGCCATGTCGACAAGCGAATTAAATACCAATATCGAAAAAGAAAACCTGCGCAGCACCGGGGCTTTGAAGGATATGTTGCTGGTGAAATATGAACGTTACACCCATCCTTTAGCAGCCTTCGTACTTACGCTAATTGGTGTTGCCCTGTCGTCGCGCAAGGTGCGCGGGGGTGTGGGACTACCTTTGGGTATCGGGTTTTTCCTGTGTTTTGCCTATATTGTGGTAGACAGATTTGCGGTTGTTTTTGCAACCAAGGGCGGCTTGCCGGCTATACTCGCGGTATTTATCACCAACGTTTTGTTTGGCATTTTGGGCTATTACCTTTTACGTAACGCGCCAAAATAATGCCTGTCCCTGTTGCCAAACCCATTCTGAACAAGAACCTGGTGATACTCCATTTCACGGTTTTTATATGGGGGTTTACCAGTATTTTGGGGGCGCTCATCCATGTACATTCGGTGTACTTAGTGTGGTATAGGGTGGTTATCGCCTTCAGCACATTGTTCCTTTATTTTAAGTTTAACCGCACGGCTATTAAGGTAAACCGCGATGCTTTTTTAAGGCTTTTTTTTACCGGTGCGCTGGTGGGCGGGCACTGGATTTTGTTCTTCCAGGCCATCAAATCTTCTACCGTTTCGGTTACGTTGGTATGCCTTTCGTCGATGACTTTGTTCACGGCAATCTTCGAACCTTTGTTCAATAAGAGCCGGATTTCGAAGCTGGAAATCATAGCCGGATTGCTTATCATCTGCGGCATCGTACTCATCTTTAAATTCGAAACCCAATACACTTTGGGTATATTTTTAGGTTTGATGAGCGCTTGCTGCGCCAGCATTTTTTCCATTATCAACTCCAAACAAGTGAAACAACGCGAAGCGCCGGTAATCGCTTTTTACGAATTATTGGGGGCGCTGTTTTGGATATCATTGTACCTTTTGATTACCGGCGGCTTCAATGCGAACATGAAATTGGTACCGTCGGACATAGGTTATCTGTTGATTTTGGGTACCGTTTGCACCTCGCTGGCTTACGTGGCCGGGGTATCGGTAATGAAAGAACTGTCGGCCTTCAGGGTGGCGCTCATCACCAACCTGGAACCTGTTTATGGTATCATCATGGCTTTCTTTTTCTTTGGCGATTTGAACAAAATGACGGGCGGTTTCTGGGTGGGCGCCGTCATTATCCTATCCACCATTTTCCTGTTCCCGGTAGCCAAAACGCAATTGGCCAAACGCCGCCGCTAAAAAATCAAGTTCTTTTTTTACTCATCCCCAAAAAACTAAGAGGGTAGGGGAGATTTTTGCGTATACATAGGGCGCATTTTAAGGCGATTTAAGCGCTTAAAAATCGCAGACGTAACCATTGTCCAATCAATAAATTACGTTGAAACAGGGGCAAAATCAGGTATTTAACTTAGTGTATGATATCGCTTGCTTAACAGATGGGTAAGCGCATCCGTAAAACAGTCGTTTTAGTTCCTATTTTTGGTTGAAAAAAGTGGATTATTTAAAAATTTAACCGAAATATATTTATCTATAAATCAGTATACTTATAAACACAAACAAAAGTAACAGTTAAACAATTAAAGCGTAAGTAAAACACCGAAAAACTAAATAAATTAGCATAATCAAAAACACCTACTTAAAAATGCATTTTACTTACTTATAATCAGATAATTGCAATGCGTTAAATCAACAAAAACTATTTTATCATAAAAAAGGATAGCTTAGTGTACAAAATTTGGTTTTATGTAAAAAGCAAAAACAAACGGGATACATTACCGATTTTCGGAGCGAACAATTTGTATTGATTTTGACTTGCATTTTTTTAAACTTTAAATCGCCCGGCGATGATTGTTTCAGTTTTGAATATCGGATACCGGCGTAGCACCAGTCGGCCTTTTAAAAACAGCGCACGGCACATCCACAAAAAAATGCTAAATTGGCTTATTGGATTTCTTAAGCGGCCGTACCGTGCGGCACCATTTTTATTAAGCCGGGTGTATTATGCGTACAAAAATTATCTTCCTTCTAACCGTTGCTGTTTTGCTTACCGTGCTGCTGATGCAGAACAATCAGGAAGCGAAATTCAACATCCTATTTTTTTCGGATGTGGCTGTTTCCAAACTTTCGGTTTTGTTAGTCGTTACCATTGCCAGCTTTTTGGCAGGCATAGTGATAGCCCGGCCAAACAAACGCCGAACAGTTGAGACGGATTCTGAGGATGATGAAGATGACGAACACCCGAACACAAAATCCAATACACTAAGCGACGAAGACCGCGACTATCTACACTAACATTATGGAAAACAAAATAGGATTTATTGGCTTAGGCAACATGGGTTTGCCCATGGCTCAAAACCTGATCAAAGCAGGTTATCATTTACAGGTTTACAACCGTACGGCCGCCAAGGCTTCGGCGCTCGAACAGGCGGCTATTACGGTTTGCAAAACTCCTGCCGAAGCCTCGGCGAATGTGCAATTTGTGGTGAGCATGCTATCGGAAGACGAGATACTGACCGAGGCTGTTTGCGGAGGGGATGGTGTATTGAAAACATTGGCGAAAGGTGCCGTACACATTTCGATGAGCACCATTGCGCCCGACACGTCGGGGCGGCTGGCAGCCCTACATGAAGCCGCCGGGAACCACTACATCGCCTCCCCTGTTTTTGGCCGGCCTGAAGCTGCTGCCGCGAAGAAATTATTTGTATGTACATCGGGCAATACCGAAGCCAAGGCGGCGGCCCGGTCCATATTGGAAGCGCTTGGCCAGGGCGTGTACGATTTTGGCGAAGCCGTTGGCGCGGCCAATGTGTTGAAGGTGGCGGGCAACTTTATGATCATCGCCTCGCTGGAGCTGATGGCCGAAGCCTTTACCCTTGCTGAGAAAAGCGGGCTTGACCGCAAACAGGTGGCAGAATTTTTTGGCTCGACAATTTTTAACGCGCCCATTTACCAGAACTATGGCAAGCTGATTGCCAATAAAACTTATGAACCTGTAGGCTTCAAGGCGAAACTGGGTTTAAAAGATGCCCGCCTTGCCCTTAAACTATCGCAGTTGACACTAACTCCTATGCCGCTGGCTACCCTCGCCCACAACCGCTTATTAACGGCCGTAGCCAAAGGCGGCGGCGACAGGGATTGGGTAGAGGCTTTCGGGAAAGGGGTGAGTGATGATGCGGGGGTTTGAGCGGAAAGCGAATTAAAGCGGAAAGCCAAAAGCATAAAGCTGAAAGCGAAGAGAAAGCTGAAAACAAAAAAGCTTTGTGCTTTTGGCTTTCAGCTTTTAGCTCAAATCGAAAACCTGATTGATTTCGGCCAAAAACCCAAGATCCGGTTTT
>NZ_CAITNG010000056.1 GCF_903893715.1 uncultured Mucilaginibacter sp. | reverse complement strand
GATTACCAGATAAAAGCCAGCCTGAACGAACTGCCAACAGATACTACGGTTACCGGCCAGGTAACGGTATCGTATACCAATAACAGCCCCGACCAATTGGACCACCTTTGGTTTCAGTTGGATCAGAATTTGTTCAAGCCCGATTCGCGCGGAGCTGCCACTACACCCGTTAGCGGCGACAGGTTTGACGTGCGTGGCTTTAGCCGTGGCGGTTACCACATCCAATCGGTAACGGTTACCTATATGGGCAAAAGCTATAACGTTACACCGGTTATTACCGATGCGCGTATGCAGGTTCGCCTAAAAACACCGATGGCAGCCAATGGCGGCAAAATACAGGTAAAAGTGAACTATGATTTTTCGATACCGTTTTACGGTGCCGACCGTATGGGCCGCAAAACCTTTAAACAAGGGGTAGTTTATGAGATTGCCCAATGGTACCCACGCATGTGCGTGTACGATGAGATAGAAGGCTGGAACACGCTGCCTTATATGGGCTTAGGCGAGTTTTATTGCGAGTACGGCGATTTTGACTACTACATTACCGCGCCAAGCGATATGACTGTTGTAGGATCGGGCGACCTGCAAAACGCGGCGCAGGTACTCACCCCAACCCAGATAGGCCGTATTGCCGAAGCTCGCAAAAGCGATAAAACGGTAATGATCATCAAGCCGGAAGAGGTAGCGCAGGCAGCCACCAAATTTGGTACCGGCAAAACCCGCACCTGGCACTTTAAAATGCTGAACAGCCGCGATGTATCGTGGGCAGCGTCAAAAGCGTTTATCTGGGATGCAGCAAGGATTAACTTCCCTTCGGGCCGTAAAGGTATAGCACAGTCGGCCTACCCGGTCGAAAGTATGCGTAACGATATCAGCGCCGGATGGGGCCGTTCCACCGAGTACCTCAAATACAGCATCGAGCTGTATTCGGGCAAATACATCGAGTACCCCTGGAACTCGGCCGTAAGCGTGGCCGGTGTGGCTTTGGGTATGGAGTATCCCGGCATTATTTTCTGTTTAGACAACCTTGGCGGTAGAGGCCTGTGGGGAGACGTTACCCACGAGATAGGGCACAACTGGTTCCCGATGATCGTAGGATCAAATGAGCGCAAATACATGTGGCAAGATGAGGGTTTCAATACTTTTATCAACGAATATTCGACTGAGAAATTTAACAAGGGCGAATTTTACGATTCGACTGCCTATAGCGCCCGAAGGATAATGCGCGGTTTTGTCAGAAACCTGGATCCATTAATGACGCCATCGGAAGCCATGAACCTTAACGATTACGGCTCGTACTACAATAAAACCTCACTGGGCCTCGACATGCTGCGCAACCTGGTATTAGGGCACGACCGCTTTGATTATGCCTTTAACTATTATGTGAAGTATTGGGCCGAAAAGCACCCTACCCCTTACGACTTTTTCCGTGCCATGAACAGTGCAGCGGGCGAAGACCTGAACTGGTTTTGGAAAGGCTGGTTTTTTACCACCTGGAAACTTGACCAAGCCATCGGCGGCGTAAAATATGTTAGCGATAGCGACCCATCGAAAGGTGTTTATATTACGCTGGTTAACAAAGAGAAGCTGGTAATGCCGGTTGAGCTCAAGATAGTTCAGGTAGGCGGTAAAACCGAAGTATTGCACCTGCCTGTCAACATATTCCAGCGGGGCGCGGTATGGACGTTCAAATACCCATCAACGGCGGCCATCGAGAGCGTTACGCTCGACCCATACGGCCACCTGCCTGATGTTGATCTGAAAAACAATGTATACAAACCAGTTGCTAAATAAGGTTTGATAAACTTAAATGGAAAGGGGCGGATGTTTTGAACATCCGCCCCTTTTTTTATGATTAGCTTTCCTGTTCAGCAGGTTTAGCTTTTTTATCTGTACGAATCCAACGCAGGTAAGTAAAGATTCCCAATATGGCAATTACGGCATAAAATGCGATCCACATAGTTTGTGAAGAGCCTTGATCAGGTTTGATAATGTAACCGAATATCAGCTTGACAACCAACAAATAAGATATGTTGAGGATTACAAATGCTGCTAACAGTATCTTTTTAACTTGTTGTTCGTAGGCTTTCTTCATGCTTCTTTTTGGGGGCTAAATCCCGTGTTGTATCAGGCTTTTTCAAACTCCAACGAAGCATAGTATTTTAAACTGTCGCAAAGTTCTTCATCGGTGCATACATTATCAATTTCGCATTGGCCGATATTGGACAGTAGCGAACAGTTGATTTTGCCGCCCTGATTCTTTTTATCCTTGCGCATGGTATCGTTTAGTTGGCCGAAAGTTGATTCGTCCAATGGATATTTGCCATATAAGCCAAGCAGTGTATCGATAATTTCCTGCATAGCGGTAAGGGAAAGCCCACATTTTTGGTGCGAAAGATAAGTCTCGCATATCATGCCAGCTACAACGGCTTCACCATGTGTTAATGGGTTCTCATCGTTATTAAGCGAATAGCTTTCGATGGCATGGCCAATAGTATGTCCAAAATTAAGGATCTTGCGAAGGCCGCGTTCTTTAGGGTCGGCTATTACCACGTCGTTTTTAATGGCTATCGAATCGTATATCAACTCAGGGCTCAGATTTTCAAGGTCGCTTTGTTTTAGCTTTCGCCAATAAGCGGCATCGGCAATAAGGCCGTGTTTCAACATTTCGGCCAAACCTGATTTTACCTGCCTTGCGGGCAAAGTTGATAAAAAACGGTGCTCAATAAATACAGCTTTGGGCTGCGTAAATGTGCCAATAATGTTTTTAAGGTTGAAGATATCGATACCGTTTTTACCACCTACCGAAGCATCCACCTGGGCCAAAAGTGTGGTAGGCACGTGTACAAAGTCGATACCGCGTTTGTAGGTTGATGCTGCAAAGCCGCCCAAGTCGGTAATTACACCGCCACCAAGATTAATCAGCAGGCTGTTACGATCAGCGCCAAAGTCGATCAGCATCTTCCAAATGCCTACGCAAAAGTCGATGCTTTTGCTTTCTTCGCCGGCGTTTATTTCAATCAGATCATAATTGTCCTTATCGTCCAGGTTTTCAACCAGTAAAGGCAGGCAATATTTGGCCGTGTGCTCGTCGGTTAACACAAAAAAGCGAGAGTAGTTGCCCTGCTTTATAAACCGGTTGAGCTCGGCAGATATATTGTTGAAATAGATAGGATAGTCTATGCTTTGTAAGGTATTCATTTGTTACTTGATCAAAATTTTGTTGCCCCGAAACTCCACTATGTCGCCCGATCTTACTTTCAGGCGTTTGCGATAGTCAACGGTGCCATTGTATTTTACTTCGCCCTCTGTAACAACTATTTGGGCTTCGCCACCTGTTTGTACAAGGTTGGTAGCCTTCAATAATTGAATCATCGGGATAAATTCTTCGGTAAGTTTAAACTCAATCATCAGAAGCGCAAAAATAAACTATTCAACGGATAAAGCTTTAATATATGTTACATTTTATAAATT
>NZ_CAITNG010000055.1 GCF_903893715.1 uncultured Mucilaginibacter sp. | reverse complement strand
TCAAATTAATAAAATTTTTTATGAAGAAACTTTTCGCGCTCATTTTTTTTTCGCACCTTTTTTTTGCCGGTCAGGCGCAAATCTTATTGCCCTCGATGCGCGGTATTTTTAATGCCCACATACCGGCTTCTATTTATCACGGTGGTAAAGGTTATGGCGATGGCGAAAAAAGTGTTATTCCGAGTATCTGCCCGCCTTTTTTAGTGCAAAGTATTTATTACGGCGGGCTCGGTACCGGCGATATTGAGCAAAATATAATACAGAGCAATTGTGCGTCATTGATCGTTCAGGGAATTTATACTGGTGGCACAGGTACCGGCGATAACGAAAAGGGGGTATTGCAAAATAGTTGTATGCCATTACCGTTACAGTCAATTTACTTTGGGGGTACTGGCTACAGCTACACAGTTAATGTGTTGATTCAAATGGTTTGCCATTAGTAAGTCAATGTTAAAATTAATCCGATCGATATTTATAAGCCAAAAAAAAATAGTTCGCATGGCCTACAAAAATCACAAAAGGAAAAAATGAATAAAAAGTGTTTTATGCTGTTTTTATTGGCATTGTGTACAGCATTATCACAAAAGATATGGGCTCAGGGTAAACTTGTATCGCCCGAGGGTATAATCTTCCAGGCGATAGCGACTGATGCGCAGGGCAACCCCGCAGCGGGACGGATGATTTATGTTCAGGATGCGATATTGCAAAAAACGGCCAGTGGCAATGTTGTATATGCCGAATCGTTCCAGGTAGTGGCTTCAACCACCGGAGTGTTTACCATAGTTATAGGTAAAGGGGCCGTTTTGTCCGGGCCTGCTTCCATCGGTAGTGTAGACTGGTCGGCAGGGCCATATTTTTTAAATATCAAGTCAGCGCTGGCGCCGTCAATACACGGTACAGATTGGAAACCCGCGTATGTTGATATGGGTACATCGCAGTTTTGGAGCGTACCTTACGCCCTGCATGCAGCAAGTGTTGACGGAATAAATTTCCCGGCGACAAACGGCGTAAACGGGCAAGTTTTAACCACCAACGGCATGGGGAAATTAAGCTGGACAACACCTACATGCTATAGCTTGCCTATTGCCGGTGCTACAGCATTAGGCGGGGTAAAGGTTGGAGAGTCTTTATCTATTGATGCCAATGGGGTATTAAACGTAACCAAAGGAATAATAGGTGCAACCGGGCCTCAAGGGCCAATAGGGCTTACTGGTGCTACGGGGCCACAGGGTATTCAAGGTTTGCCGGGTATTATTGACGCTTCAAAATACCTGCAATTGTCGGGCGGCACGCTAAACGGAAATTTAAGTATCAGTAAAAGTCCTTATTTGATAAGCGGAAACATAATGATAGGGCATGAGGCAAACACGGCTACCGAAATAGTTTATTTTGCTGCCAATAATGCAGGAGTTTGTGGTTATAACAACAGCTTTTGGAAACTTTACCATTCAGGTACAGGTAACGATGCTATTACATTTTCAACAGTCGATGGAAGCGGGACTTTTACCGGTGATGTGAAAGCGCCTACATTCAGCACAAGCTCAGATAAACGTTTAAAGATAAATATTATACCAGTAAATCAGGCAATGGAAACAATTATGAAACTAAATCCTGTTCATTACAACAAGAAGAGCACATTGTCGTCATCTGACTACAATATGGAAGAAAATGGCTTTGTCGCCCAGGAGATAAGGAAAGTAATGCCATTTATTGTGAGTGAAACTTTGGATAAAGACAAGCTGTTATCAGTAAATTATACCTCCATTATACCGCTTTTAACAAAAGGCATTCAAGAGCAGGAAAAACGAATAAAAATACAACAAACAAAAATAGATTGATGATTTAAAGTCTATTTTCAATCAACTCGTTAACTTCAAGCACCAGAAAAAACGGAAGAAAAGTGGACATTACTGACCTTTTGTTGGTTTATTATGAAATGCTTTTATTTTATTGATTTTGTGCTATATCCAGCCATTACCAATGTTAATGCTATTAATATACTTCCAGAATAGGTTTTTGTTTACGTGTTATTTGCACCGTTTGTTGAAACATAATCGCATTGCGCAAAAAGCGTTTTTGACACTAACAATAGTAGTATTATCGACAGCGTAATGTTACTGTATTTTTATTTTTATAAACCTTCCAAGTAACAAAATTTATAATTTCCTATTTAATGAACAATTCGTAGCTCCAAATAGGAAGCAATCCAACTTCATTTAAAGATTAACAATTAATAACAACATGAAAAAGGGTAATTAACTCATATTATCTCATCATGTCTCGTTTAGAATAGAAACAAAATTAAATACAGCAAATATCACTTGGAATTCCCAAAACATAGGGCAACTTTATTTTTTGATATTTATTTTAGTCGTTAACTATTAATTTTAGTAAATAGTGCCGATAATTTATTTCCTTTTTTGTTGAATTTTACTGTCTTTATTCTTAGATTTAATGAACTAAACTTTGGAACATCAGGTTCTACCTATTGTCAACAATTATGAGAATTGTTTTACCTGTCCTTATGATTCAATCGCAATTTTAACGCATTCATATCCTCCTTCAATTTCCTCTCCACCACCTTAGCATAAATCTGAGTGGTTGTAATTTTTGTATGCCCTAACATTTTGCTCACGGTTTCTATGGGTACACCGTTTGAAAGTGTAATTGTCGTAGCGAAAGTGTGCCTTGCCAAGTGAAAGGTTACATTTTTAGTAATGTTGCACACCTCCGAGATCTCTTTTAAATAGCTATTCACTTTTTGATTGGACATTACCGGGAAAACTTTACCTCCTGACAGCGACCGGATATTGGCCTTGTATTTATCCAATATTTTTAGTGCTTGCGGTAATAGTGGCACATTAACAGGTATCATTGTTTTTTCACGGCAAGTTCTAATCCACTTTTCGCCATCAGTACCGGCAACAATATGGCCTGGTGTTAAATTGATAACATCCACATAGGATAATCCTGTATAGCAGCAAAAAACAAACAAGTCCCTAACCATATCAAGGCGTTCTATGGTAAATACTTTCTTTTCCATATCAGCCAGTTCTTTTTCGGATAGTTGTTCCCGGTTCACCTTTTGTATCTTCAACTTATAAGCGGCAAAAGGGTCGTTATCGATCCATTGCAGGTTCATTGCCAGGTTGACCATTTTTTTAAGCCGGATGATGTGCTTCATCACACCATTGTTGTTGATCTGCTTTTGGTGATCCTTTGGTTTATGGTTACGTAAATAAACTTCAAAGTCTTTTACAAATTTAAAATCGAGCTGATGCAAGTAAATATCAGACGATTGGTGCTGTTCGTCCAGAAACTTCACCAAATACCGCTGGGTGACATAATAATGTTTAAGGGTACTCCACTTCAAATCCGTCGTAGAAGTTTCATTATGGTAGATAAAAAGGCGACTGAGGGTATAAACTTCCTCTTCTGCTCCCAAATACAGGTCTTTCACTGCTTTGGCTGAAAGCATTTTACCTTTAAGCTGCAACTGCTTGTAGTTATTGCTTATGGTGTTACGGACCTCTCCCAAGTAATTGTTAATGGATTTAACCTCATCCTTGTTGCCTTTAGCAGTTCCTTTACCGCTATCCCAATTTTTTGGATCGACATTATGTTTGAGCGCAATATAAGCCCTTTGCTTATTTACGGTTACGCAAGCGTAAATGGGTTCTTTTCCGTCCCTGGCTTTGTCCGGGCGTGTGGTAAAATGGATACCGAATGACTGTGATGTTTGCATAAAATTTAATTTTTAAGTTTAAAATGCTCAATAAACACCCTGTTTTTAGGTAACAAAAAGGTAACACAGAATCGTCTAAAAAGACTGAATTAAACAAACTTTTATCGCTGTAATTAACTGTATGTCAATTCGTTGAATTGGTTTGTGTTACCTAAGTTAAAAATTAAAAACAGGTAGTCGGATAGGTAACGAGAACTTTGGCTTTCTTGACGGTTGTTGAGGGGAGAATAAATAAAAAAACCCTCTAAATCAGCGATTTAAAGGGTTTTCGGGGGTGGATATTTTGCACTTTGTGCGCCCACCTGGGCTCGAACCAGGGACCAAAAGATTATGAGTCTTCTACTCTAACCAACTGAGCTATAGGCGCCGGTATTGTTGGTTTTAATTTCGGCTGCAATTTTACGCAAATTCACCCGAAATGCAAAAACTCATTTCATTTTTTAATGATAACACTTGTTTAACTTACGCTAAACAAGTGTCGGTCAAGTATTTATTTACCCACTTCTATAATATGGAACGAACCTGGTATCTGCCTTGGTCGGCCACCGGCAGGGTTCGGCTCAGTTTTAGCAGCCGGTAAATACAAATGATGCGTTACCAGGTCTATACCAATGGTACGGGCGCTTGGCTCGGTGGTAATATTCTCCACAAACTCAAATTTATCAGCGCTTACTTCCCTAACCGCGCTGATGGTACCTTCGCCGTTTGACGCGTAAGCCATTTTCAATCCCGGATCGAACACTACGCCGTCGGTGCCACCTATGGGTGCTGTACCTACAGTTTTACCATTCGAGGCGTCCATAATCACCATAGTTTTGGTATCGCCGCAACCGATAAACAAACGATTAGTCTTGCGGTCAATATCCAAACCACTTGGCGACTCGCCACCATCTATTTTATAACGGGTTATTTCTTTCCAGGTGGTGGCATCAATTACAATTACCGTACTGGTACCTTCGCCGTTTATAAATATTTTACCCTTTCCGTCTGATACCGCGGTCTCCGGTTTATCATTTAAGGGTACTGTTGCCACAACTTTTTCTGTAAACGGATCAAATACCGTTGCATCTTTACTGCGGCCGTTGCAGGTAATGATCTTTTTCGAAAAATCATCATAAAAAATTGCATCGGGGTTTTGGCCTACCGGTATTTTAGCTAAAACCTGGAAGGTTTTCAGGTCAAAAATATCAATAGTGTTAGAGCGCCCGGCGCTTATGTACCCTTTCCCTAAAGCTTTCACCAATGCAATACCGTGTACGCCTTGCGTAGGTACAAAACCTATGGAATCGCCCGTAGTGCTGATGATATTGATCTGGTTTCCGTGCGATGTATAAACACGTTTTGAGGCACCATCCGCTAAAATGTAGTCCCAGCCTCCGGGGCTTTTTATCGAATAGTCGGCAAGTACCTTAAATCCGGTTTTTTGTTGTGCAAATGCGCCGATGGCTGCACCAAATAATAGCGATAACGCTATAGTTTTCTTCATTGAGTTCATATGCTGGTAATTTTTGATGCTATTTAGTAAATAATTCTGTAGCAAAACTGAATATCATAACAATGATACAATAAAGCTAACCGGCAAGTAAATTTAGTAACATAAATTGCTTGTGTAAAAATAACTACGATATATTAGCAGGCAAATTAACGTGGCTATGCATCACATCAAAAACATCATTTTCGATTACGGCAACGTCATCTTCAATATCGACTTTTCGCTCGCACAAAAAGCATGGACGGCTTTGGGCGTAACCAACGTAGAGTCCTTTTTTGGTCATGGCCAGCAGAGCGCCCTGTTCGACGCGTTCGACAAAGGCGAAATAACAGCCGCACAATTCCGCGACCAGATACGCCTAATCACCAATAACGATACCCTAACCGACTTGCAAATCGACAATACCTGGAACAGTATGCTGCTGGGCATACAACCCGGCACGCACCAACTACTGTTGCAACTAAAAGCAAAATACCGCACTTTTTTACTGAGCAACATCAACGCCATCCATTACGACCATATCATGGGCTACCTCAAACGTGAGTTCGATATGGAAGGCAATACCGACCTTTTCGAAAAAGTGTATTACTCCCACTTTTTAGGCATGCGTAAACCCAATGCCAATATCTTCGAATTTGTATTAGCCGATAGTAAACTCAACCCCACCGAAACACTCTTTATCGACGATAGCCCCCCACACCTGGCCACCGCCCAAAAACTGGGAGTTCAAACTTTCCTGATGAAGTCTCCCGATACCTTAGCTGCCTATATCGAACGCGAAAAGCTGTTGATGTGATATGGTAGTATTTGCAACTAAACCCAATAAAACAGTGTTCATTATGGGTAAATATGGGTGTTTGCTACTATGTGCAAATGAGTAATTGTGCCCATGTGCAAATTACTTTTTACTTCTTAACGCTTCGCGCTTAGCTCTATGCGCTTTGTGTCACGTCCTGAAAAAAGTTGACTGATTTGGTGATACAATTATTGTTAATTAAGTTGACTATTTATTAAAGGTTTTACTTCTCTTTTATAAGTTTTTATTTTGATGTTTTTTTGCATGTGCATTTGTTTAGGTGTAAGC
>NZ_CAITNG010000054.1 GCF_903893715.1 uncultured Mucilaginibacter sp. | reverse complement strand
ATCCATATTGTAGTTTTTTTTCAGGTATTCCCTAAGCTCTGTGGCAATATAACAGGACCCGTTATCTGAAAGTAATCTAGGCCGTTGTTTGGTAACGATCCTTGCTTTGACGATGGCCTTGTCGAGCGTTCTTTTGACATAAAATTCGTTTACATCATGTATAGTAGTATTTTCAACCAATATAGACCACGAACCATCGGTTGTGCTACAAGAAATTGTCGCTTTGTCCTGCAATAGATAATTAAATGCAATCTTACTTTTTGATTGGTCAAAATTAATTGCTGTCGGCCAATACCTTACGTAAAAATCAATAACATCTACCGAACTCCCGTATATTTTTAATGATTTAATCATTGACCTTTTGCTCCTATTTTCAAACAATGTGTATTTGAAATAAAGATGTCTTATTTTATTATTGCCTACATAAACGCCGTTTTTTACATAACCAACTTCTAATGTTTGATAGCCATTTGTTTTGGAGAACTTTGGAAAACCCACAATTGACATACCCAATTCGTTTCTCATAAAATCTTGCATTCGTTGATCTACGAAATTCAAATCAAAATATGTTATTTGGGTAGCATACCCATGATGCGATAATAATTGCATTTTAAGACTTAGCATTGGGTAATCTATTCCGTATGGAGAGTAATCACGAACATTTTTGCCATAGTCTTGAGCATTGGCATTGAAATACAAGAACGCCAATAAAATAGCGATAAGATTTTTCATTTTTTAGCGGTTTTTAGTGTTGAAATTGATAGGTCTATTTTATTTCTCCGTTGGCTTTTAATTCTTCATATCTCGATTTTATTGAATTAAAATCATCATTTAGATAGGATGATTGTTTTACATATAAGATATTAAACAATGTGTCCATTCTAAATTCCTCTACACTTAATCCATAAGCGCCAAACCCATTTTTTGCCCTATATTTATGTTTTATCGTATATCCAATTGGTTTAAATGTTGAATAAAGTTTCCATAAACTATCTAATTTGGGTGTCTTTACTTTAACACTATCATCAAAATAATGATGGTCTGTTAAGTAATTGGCTATATTATTAGCTGTGTCGGATTTGACCGGATAGAATTCAGCGAAACTAATCGGTTGATAGCTTAAATAATCCTTTAGATTGTCTTTTAGGTAAGCATTTACATTTTGATAAATCTTACAACTGACTTCAGAAGTATCTCTGTTTATATCTAAATATGCGGCTCCGGATTCACCAATTACACCTATAGGACAATCGCATTTATTGTGCTTACAGGAAAACATGATTAGGCATAGAGCTGCCAAATAGATAAGGTTTTTCATTGCGTGGTTTGGGTTAAGGCTTTTGTGTTTAAACAAATTTTATTGTAACCTACTTCAAACTTAAATAATTCATTTCAAAACGTAGGCTTATAGGCTCACAATAATTTTATTCAACAATGCCACATTTGGGCGTGGTTGATAAAAAACTAATAGCAACAAATATTGGAGCGGCTTTAAAAAAGTTACGCAATGATAAAAACTTGTCTATGCAGCAATTAGCCACACTCGCAGAAATTGAAAAATCTCAAATTTACCGAATTGAAAACGGCAAGGTTGATTTAAGAATTTCAACCCTTTATCTTTTGGCCGATACATTGAAAGTCGATGTAACAGATTTTTTTAATCCATAATATTTTAACCGAATAAATTTGGAGGATGAAACAACTTTGAGTGGCAAATTATGCCAATGGTCAAAAATAGTGTATGTTATACTGTATGTATGAATAAAAAAACCGCCTTAGAATAACATCTAAAGCGGTTTTATGTACCCAGCGCCGGAGTCGAACCGGCACGGTTTCCCACAGGTGTTTGAGACCAGCGCGTCTACCAATTCCGCCAGCTGGGCATGCTAAACAAACGTCGGTTTGTTTATTAGCGGGCTGCAAATGTATTCAAAGTATCTTTAATTCGCAACAGATATTTTTGTCTGTAGTAAATATCCCTGATGGCCTCCAGTATGCTTTGTTTGCCGTTTTCGGCACTTTCGGTATACCGTGACGTTAACGCGGCAAGTTCGCTGTTCAGTTCACTTTCAGTATCAGCCATTTGGGTTTTGATAACCTCCAACTGCTCCGCATCTTCCACTTCCATCAGCGCCTCGTTTATCTCCATCATTTCCATTAAAAAATTGGGTGCAAGCTGGTATTTATCACCTTCGGCAAGCAAATTATGCTGTTGCAGCACGTATTCCATGCGCTTATTGGCATTGCTCAGCACGTTGTAGGCCTTGTTGTTGATGGTAGAAAGCTCCAGTATTTCCTGCTGTTTGGCCTCATCCTCATTGGCATAAAAATCGGGATGATATTCCTTGCTTAACGCGTAGAACTTCTTCTTCAGCGCAGCCTCGTCGATACTGAACGATTCCGGTAATCCGTAAAACTCAAAGTAGTTCATTTCAATGATTGATTTATTGATTGACTGAATGATAGAATGTACCGATAACCTAATCAATCATTCAATCACCCAATCATTCAATCATTATTTTATCACGTGCTTCAAAATGTCGTTGCCGTAAACAAACACCATCAGGCTGATGAGTATCACAAAACCTACCAACTGGGCACGCTCCATAAATTTATCGCTCAACGGTTTGCCCTTTATCATTTCGATAATGAGGAACATAGCATGCCCGCCATCCAAAACAGGGATAGGCAACAGGTTCATCAACGCCAGGGCCATCGATAACAGGCCTACCAGGCTCCAAAATCTTGGCCAGTCGAATATGCCGCCAAACATATTGGCAATGGCCACAGGGCCCGCAAAAGCTTTGTTGGCCTTTACTTCGCCTTTAAATACCTTGCCTAAACCTTTGGCATTGTCCGAAAAATTGGTCCATGCGCGCGATGCCCCAACAGGCAACGATCCTACTACACCAAAGCTTTCTTTGTGTTCGGTCGGCAAATCTAACGCGGCTAAAAAGCCGATAGTGCCATCTGGCCCAACCTGCGCGTTAATATCCAATGGCTGGCCTGCACGCTTAACCGATAGGTCGACAATTTTATTCTTATTGGCTTGCACCAGTGTTTGCAGTTGGTCGTAAAAAACAACAGGTTGCTTATTTACCGCCACAATGCTGTCGCCTTTTTGCAAATGCGCTTTTGCGGCATTGCTGTTTGGCGTAACCTCGTCAATAGCAAATTTGGCCCTTGGCACGATAAATTCTTTAATGGTCAGGTCCGAAAGGTCGTTTAAAATGGTAGGCGGTATAGGTACTTGGAGGGTTTGCCCATTCCTGTCCACAGTTAAAACCGTGTGGTCCATCAATACTTTCGAGCTGAGCAAGTCGTCAAACTTCACCAGCGGTTTGCCGTTTACCTCGGTAATCTTGTCGCCTGCTTTCAAACCTATTTTAACGCCTATTTTACCGGGTGCGATACCATATTTCAAAGCATCATTAGGAATGTAACTTTCACCATATTTTATGGTCATCATCCAAAAGATGAAGATACCCAGGCAGATGTTGACAAATATACCCGCCAGCATTACTATTAAACGTTGCCAGGCCGGTTTGGAGCGGAACTCCCATGGCTGCGCCGGGCCTTCCATCTGCTCTGTATCCATCGACTCGTCTATCATACCGGCAATTTTAACATAACCACCCAAAGGCAACCATCCTATACCGTATTCAACACCTTTATAGTTAAACTTAACCAAACTAAAGTTCCAAGCATCAAAAAACAGGTAAAACTTTTCTACTTTGATACCAAACGCGCGAGCGGCCAAAAAGTGGCCTAATTCGTGTAATATCACTAAAATGGAAAGGCCCAGTAACAATTGGGCTATCATGATCACTATACTCATCCTATTTATTTATCAAATTATAACAGCCGCTTTGGGCATTTGTTGTATTAAATTTTGCGCTAATATGCGTGTTTCTTTATCAGTATTCAAATAGTCGGCCAATTGTGGCTTTGGCATGAAAGTTATTTTTTGCATGCAGGCCTCAATCACATCGCTCATGTGTAAAAAGCCAACTTCGCCTTTTAAAAATCCGGCAACCGCAACCTCATTCGCAGCGTTGATGATGCAGGGCATATTGCCCGCTTTGTTCAATGCCTCATAAGCCAAAGCTAAATTACGGAATGTCGCTACATCAGGTTTTTCAAAGGTCAGGTTCGGGTAGTTTAAAAAATCAAAACGCTTAAAATTGTTTTTTATCCTTTCGGGATAAGCGAGGGCGTACTGTATCGGCAGGCGCATATCTGGTAAACCCATTTGCGCTTTTATCGAGCCATCCTCAAACTGCACCATGGAGTGGATGATGGATTGGGGGTGTACCACCACCTCGATTTGTTCGATAGCTACATCAAACAACCATTTGGCCTCTATCACTTCCAAACCCTTGTTCATCAGCGAAGCCGAGTCGATAGTGATTTTGGCGCCCATTACCCAGTTGGGGTGGTTAAGTGCCTGCGCGCGGGTTACGGTAGCCAAAAAGTCGCTGCTTTTACCCCGGAAGGGCCCGCCCGATGCGGTAATAATGAGCTTCTCCACCGCGTTACCTTCTTCGCCGGCAAGGCACTGAAATATAGCGGAATGCTCACTGTCTACCGGCAGTATCTTCACCCCATGTTGTTTGGCCAGGTCGGTAATCAGTTCACCGGCAACCACCAATGTTTCTTTGTTGGCCAGGGCGATAGTTTTGCCTGCCTTAATGGCAGCAATAGTGGGTTCCAAACCCGCGAAGCCGACTAATGCCGTCAGCACGGTATCTACTTCGGGCAAGGTTACCAGTTCGCAAATCGCTGCATAGCCAGCCAATACTTTTACCGGTAAATGCGCCAATGCCGCTTTTACCTGCGGATATTTGATCTCGTCGGCGATTATTACATACTCGGGTAAAAAAGCGATGGCCTGCTCAATCAGTAAATCGGCGTTGGAAAGGGCCGTTAAAACATAAGCCCTGAACAATTTTGGGTTTTGCCCTATCACCTGCAGCGCCTGCGTACCAATACTCCCTGTCGAGCCCAGGATAGCTATATTTTTTACTTCGTTACGTTCAGGATGCATGTATGATAAACAATAGCTTTACACGGATACAAAAGTAATAAAAAGACATGGGTAATTATTGATTTCGAATTTCGGATGTTCGATTTCGAATTTGGGCCTATGGGTAAATAGGGGTATTTTAAATGTGCGAATTAGTAAATGTGCCTATGTGCGAATTATTTTTTTGCTTCTTAACGCTTTGCGCTTAGCTCCATGCGCTTTGCTGATCGCATGGGTATTTATGGGTGTTTTAAAAAACGCTGGCGCGAGGCTCTGCCTCGTGATTAACTATTTTTAGGCCTCCGGCCTCCACACCATATGGGTAAATATGGGTATTTTTCAAAGAACATTTTTGCATGTGGCCCAAATGCTAACCACTTCAACTTCCATACAATATAAGAAAAATTATCGGTATTTAAGAAAAAATAAATAGTTCACGTTTTGTGAACTATTTTAACTATATTTGTCTAACAAATGAAAGTTCATCTCATCAAAAGGCAAACTTTGGAAGATTTCGCGGCTGTTCATCCAAGAAGTAAAACATCGCTGGAAGATTGGCTTGAAAAGCTAAAGTTTGCAGATTGGGAACAACCGGGTGATATGAAACATACCTATAACACCGCCGACTTATTAGGGAAAAGCAGCAGCCGTGTGGTTTTTGATATTGCAGGGAATAACTACAGGATGATATGTAAATACGTTTTCGGTGCAAGGCAGGTTCACCTTTTTGTTTGTTGGATAGGTACCCATGCCGAATACGATAAGATATGCAAACAAGGTAACCAGTATATAATTAGTTTATATTAGTATGGAAACAGCGATTAAATATACCATCATCAAAAACAGGGGCCAATATGATGACTATTGTACCCAATTGGAAAACCTGTTGACGGAAGAAAACAATGAAACTTTACAGGATGAAATAGACCTTTTAACCCTGCTCATCGAAAAATACGATGAGGAACATAACACCTTTAACGAGGCCGACCCGATAACCCTGCTGCGCTCTTTTATGGCCGAACACCATTTAAAACCGCAGGATATGGTAAGCATATTAGGTATTGGCAAAAGCTATGTATCCGATATTTTGAACTATAAAAAAGGCTTATCCAAAGAAGTGATACGCAAACTGGCGGCTCATTTCAAAGTAAGGCAAGAAGCTTTTAATCGGCCGTATAAATTGGTATCGCCGGTTAACGCCCATTTACGCAATGCCAGCGTGATGAATACGACTAAGGAGTTACAGGAAATAGGTCATTAAACAACCAATGACCCAATGACCTAATGACCCAATGTCCCAATGACAAAAGGCCCCAACTCATCCGCAATCTTCCTGTCGTCTGCCAACCTCGGCACCTTATTCTGGCCGCCCAATTTGCCTTTGCTGCGCATATAGTCGATAAAGGCATCTTTTTTTAGACTGCGGATAATGAGCGGCTGCAAAATGCTGCCCTCTATCAGGTCGAAGTAATAGATATTCTTCTGTTGCAGAGCCTTGTCCACCTTTAAGGCAAAGGCGGTCATATCTTTTGGCGCAGTTCCAAACTCGATGAACCACTCGTGGTAGGGTAGCTGTCCTTTCGGGGGATTTACCTGCGGGGCCACGGTAAACTCGGTAATATCCACACCTTCGGCCCGGGCTACGCTCAGCAGGGCATGTTCCACCTCTTCGCCAATCACATGCTCGCCAAACGCGCTGATGAAATGTTTGATGCGCCCGGTCACCATAATTTTGTAGGGGTTTTTCGATATGAATTTTACCGTATCGCCAATGCTGTAGCCCCATAGCCCGGCATTGGTGTTGAGTATGAGGGCGTAGTTTTTGTCCAGTTCAATTTGTGCGAGGTTCAGCCGCGTCGGGTTCTCGTTAAAATATTCCTCTACCGGGATAAACTCATAA
The DNA here is from genome assembly GCF_903893715.1 of uncultured Mucilaginibacter sp. Lineage (GTDB taxonomy): Bacteria > Bacteroidota > Bacteroidia > Sphingobacteriales > Sphingobacteriaceae > Mucilaginibacter. The sequence goes on along the minus strand of NZ_CAITNG010000054.1, from coordinate 22,381 downwards.
TAAATGCCCGAATCCGCCATCAGCAGCAAACCTTTTTCTGTTTGCGAGTCCTGATAAGCGATAAACCCTTCGGATGCCGGGTATGTCTCGATGGTATCTATCGCGAAGCCAATGCTTTCTTCAATACGGCCACGGTAAGGTTCATAGTTTACACCGCCATACACAAACAATTTAAAGTTGGGGAAGATATCTTTTATCTTTTTGCCACCCGCTTTTGCGGACAAACGGTCGAAATACATCTGGCACCAGGGCGGTATGCCCGATATGAGGCGCATATCATCGTGCAGCGTTTCGTCAACAATGGCATCTACCTTTTGCTCCCAGTCGTCAATGCAATTCACTTTATAGCTGGGTTTGCGGTTTTTTTGCAGGTATGCAGGCACATGGTGCGCCACTATGCCCGACAGTCGGCCGGTTTGTATGCCATGTTTCTCCGTCAATATCGGGCTGCCTTGCAAAAATATCATGCTGCCATCCACAAAATTGGCCTTGCCTGTTTGGTGGATATAACAAAGCAGTGCATTGCGCGCGGCTTTGATATGTTCGGGCATGCTTTGCTTACTGATGGGGATATACTTTACCCCCGATGTTGTACCCGATGTTTTGGCCAGGTAAGCAGGTTTGCCCGGCCAAAGCACATTGGCCTCGCCATCAACCACCCGGTCGATGTAGGGGCGAAGACCCTCATAGTCGCGCACGGGTACGTTTTTAACAAATGTGGAGTACGACTTGATATCGCGAAAGTTATGCTCGCGGCCAAAAGCCGTGTTGGTAGCATCAGCTATCAGTTTGTCGAAAGTTTTTTGTTGTAGCGCTACCGCGTTTTTGCGGAGCTTATTGATGCCGATATTTGCCCAGGCGGCAAATGGTTTACTCAAAAAAGCCTTAAATCCCATTATTAAACGGTTTCGGTATCCAGGTCGTCAACATCCTGATGGCTGTACACCAGTTTGCGGTAAGCCTCCATCAAAAATATGTTGACAAACGGATAACTAAAAATAATGAACAATGGCGCCCAAAGTATGTATTTTGACAATACTGCCGGTACCGCTATCAGCAAAATAATAATGCCCAAAGTGGCCAGCGTGCTCATAAAATACCCTTTGGTTAGCTGGAAACTTTGCCGTATCGATTCGATGGGCCCCGAGGCATCATCAACGATAAACGAGGGCGAGTACATCCCCCTCAACACAATATAAAGTACACCAAACGACCCTAACAGAATGGCGATATCCATAATTACACCTTCAGGTAATATATGGTCTAAAATAAACTTATAGCTCTCCAACAAAGTGGCAAATAGCAATTGCACCACCGCGAAGCTGATGGTCATGGTAAATTTGGGTAATATCTGTGTGATTTTAAACTCGTAAAACTCACTGTCTATCAGGGTAAAAATCAGTTTGTACAAGCCAAGCGTGGTATACGACTGTACAAAAAGCGTAATGGCCCACACAATCAGTTCAACAAAAAAATTATCTGCAGTAAACAACACCGCCAAAATCATCCCCAATATCAACAAGACAAAAAAGGCCACAACCGAATAAACGATAATGGTGATAAAGTTTCTTTTAAATATGATCCACGCAGCTTTTAGGGTATCTGCTATAGTAAATGGGTGGTACATATGCCTATTGTTTAATTATCACGCGTTTCCACATATCCTGCATAAAACCAAGTCCGTAAGCAGTCAGCTGTATGAACGAGGCAATAATACTCAAAAATGCAACTTTTGCCGACTTATTCTTCATCCACGAATGGAAAAATATCAACAATACGTAAACCGCCAACAAAAAGTTGAATAAATCGGCAGCGGGGCTTTTAATTATGTTGAGTATAATAGTAAGCAGCAGCCCCAAAGTAACTATCGCCGGAAAAAAATGTACCGCTTTCAGCTCCGCCGGGAAGAATTTATAGATGTTGATGCGCGACCGCCCGAAAAAGTGGATCTGGTTATAAAAGCGTAAAAAATCGGTGCGGCGCTTGTGGTATACCATGGCGTTGGGTATCAGCCCGATTTTAAAACCCATTGTATGTGTGCGTATACTCAGTTCAATGTCTTCGCCCAGACGGGTAATGATAAAGCCACCCGTTTTTTCCCAAACCTGCCGCGATATGCCCATGTTAAAACTGCGCGGATGGAATTGCCCGATGGACCGTTTATTGCCGCGTATACCTCCGGTGGTAAAAGGCGAGGTCATGCTGTAGCTGATGGCCCGTTGGATGGGCGTAAAGGAAGGATGCGCCCCATCGGGCCCGCCAAAAGCATCTAAATAATGCGTAGCTAAATAATTGTTTACATTTTCAAGATAATTTGCCGGTATGAGGCAATCCGAATCGAAGATGATAAAGTAATCGCCTTTGGCCTTCTCAAAACCATAGTTGCGGGCAAAACCCTGGCCTTCATTGGGTTTTACATAATAATGGACGTCCAACCGCTCCGCAAAGCTTTCTACAATATCCTTCGCATCATCCACCGAACCATCCTCAATCACCAAAACCTCAAAGTTGGTATAAGTTTGGGTGGTCAGGGTTTCCAACAGTTCTTTTATCTCCTGCGGGCGGTTGTATAAAGGGATAATGATGGAGAAAAACATTTGTTGAATGTGCAAATTAGCAGATGTGCGAATGTGCAAATTATTTTACGATGTACGAACGTCATTTGCACATTTACTCATTCACACTTGCACATTTAAATAGTTTCATCAATCTGGTACTTATTCCTGTCCGTTCCGTTGCGCGATACCAGTTCCGACACAAAGCCTGTTAAAAATAACTGGAAGCCGATAATAATGGCCGCGAGGGCGATGTAAAACAAGGGCTGTTCTGTCGCGTCGCGATATGCCTGTTGAGCGTGCGGATGCGTGTTGTTGTAAGATATGGTGTACAACTTGTCGGATATGATCCATACTATGCTGACGAACCCGGTCAAAAAGCTCAAAACGCCTATGCTGCCAAAAAAGTGCATGGGGCGCTTGGCAAATTTTCCCACAAAAAATATCGACAGCAAATCCAAAAAGCCATTGATAAACCGGCTCATACCAAATTTTGTTTTACCATACTTGCGCGGAAAATGCTCCACCACCTGCTCGCCAATTTTGGTAAAACCTGCCCATTTGGCCAGCACGGGTATATAGCGGTGCATTTCGCCATATACTTCTATGTTTTTGATGACTGTTTTACGATAGGCCTTCAGTCCGCAGTTAAAATCGTGCAGGTTATGTATGCCGCTCATGCCGCGGGTAACTTTATTGAATAATTTTGTTGGGATGGTTTTGCTCAGCGGGTCGTGCCGTTTGGCTTTCCAGCCCGATACCAGGTCGTATTTGTCCTCGGTAATGCGTCGGTAAAGGCCGGGTATTTCTTCCGGACTGTCCTGCAAATCAGCATCCATCGTAATAACCACATTACCCTCTGCCTTGGCAAAACCCGTGTTTAACGCCGCCGATTTACCATAATTCCTGCGGAAACGTGTGGCCTTGATAAAAGGGTTATTTTCGGCTAATTTGCCGATCATTTCCCACGAGCCGTCGTTACTGCCATCATCCACCAGGATAATTTCGTAGGTAAAGCGGTTTTCGGCCATCACCTTACTTATCCATGTGGTAAGCTCGGGCAACGATTCCACTTCGTTATATAAAGGCACTACAACAGATATATCCATTTTTTGGAGCTAAAAGCTAAAAGCCGAAAGCATAAAGCTTCTTGCTTCAAGTATAGAGGTAAAATTATGATATTTAACGGTATTTACAATCACGGCTCACTATTCACTACGCACCGCTCAGCTCCGCAAAATACTTATGGAACAAGGGTATGGTCTCTATGCCTTTGTAATAGTTAAAAATATCGTATTTTTCGTTTGGCGAGTGCAGTGCGTCGCTGTCAAGGCCAAAACCCATCAGCACAGTCTTTATGCCCAGCACTTCTTCAAACAAGGCCACAATGGGTATGCTGCCGCCGCCACGGGTTGGTATCGGTTTTTTACCGAACGATTCTTCAATAGCTTTTTGTGCTGCGCGATAGGCTACGCTGTCGGTAGGGGTTACCACCGGCTCACCGCCATGGTGGGGGGTTACTTTTACCTTAACATAGGGCGGGGCTATTTTGGTGAAATGCGCGGTAAACAGGTCCCTTATCTTGTCCGAATGTTGGTTGGGCACCAGCCTCATCGATATTTTCGCATTCGCTTTTGATGGCAATACCGTTTTGGCACCTTCGCCAATGTAACCGCCCCAAATGCCGTTCACTTCGAGCGTCGGGCGTGTGCCTGTACGTTCCAGTGTGGTATAGCCTTTTTCGCCCCAAAGTTCTTTTACGTCAAGGTCGGCTTTATATTCTTCTTCATTATATGGCGCTTCGTTCAATGCTTTACGCTCTTCCGCCGTCAGGTCGACCACGTCATCATAAAAGCCAGGAATATTGATATGGTTGTTCTCATCGTGTAATGATGCAATCATCTTGGCCAAAATGGTCGCGGGGTTGGCCACAGCGCCGCCGTAAACACCCGAGTGCAGGTCGCGGTTAGGGCCAACAACTTCAACTTCCAGGTATGATAGTCCACGTAGGCCTGTTTCCAGCGACGGGTGCTCCATGCTGATCATCGATGTATCGGATATCAAAACCACATCGGCTTTTAGCCTTTCTTTGTTTGCCTTTACAAAAATCCCCAGATTGTCCGATCCAACTTCCTCTTCGCCTTCTATCATAAATTTGATATTGCATGGCAAGGTATTGGTTTGCATCATCAGCTCAAATGCTTTTACATGCATATAAAACTGGCCTTTGTCGTCGCAAGCGCCACGAGCGTATATTTTGCCATCGCGCACAGTAGGTTCAAATGGCGGCGACTTCCACAACTCCAGCGGATCGGGCGGCTGTACATCGTAATGCCCGTAGGTGAGCACGGTAGGTAAGGCCGGGTCAATAATCTTCTCGCCATAAACAATAGGGTAGCCCGCTGTGGTGCAAACTTCAACTTTATCAGCACCCGCGTGCTTTAGTTTTTGGGCAACAAAATCGGCTGTTTGTAGCACATATTCCTTGTACTTAGGATCAGCGCTTACCGATGGGAACCTGAGCAGCTCGAAAAGCTCGTTTAACAGCCTGTCTTTATGCTCGTCGATATATTGTTTGGTAACATTCATCCGTTAAAATTTGAAAGCAAATATAGAATTTAACTTTTATTGAATTAAGGCCATTATCGAGAACTTAAAATTGAAAATTTAATTACGCAGCCATGTATCTAATATGATTTTATGGTCGTATATTTGCTTGTGTACCTATGTTTTAGGCTGTTTTAATTTAAACTGATGAATTATCGAAGGGTAATTTTACTGAATATATTTTTACTTTGCATGGTGGCAATGCGTGGTTTTGCACAAACCCCGAGTTGCAGTGCCGCGTCTAAATTTTATATTAAGGATACCATCAATATCACCACATTTGGCGCAAGTACTGTTGCGGGCATCAATGGTTTCTCTTTTCAGCCATATCTGCAACAAAACTTTCAATATTGCTACGTAGGCAAAACAATATCCATTACCAACAACGGTATACCCGGGCAAACAACTACGCAGGGTTTGCCGCGTTTTGCGGCAGCCATTCAGGGGCGCACCGGCTTTGTGTTTATTTTAATGGGGGTAAATGATGCACTCGAGCTGGCCAAAACACCGGCTACAACAGCCCAGGTAAACACCGCCATCAAAACCACGCTCGAGAATATGCAAAAGATGATCGATATTGCTACTCAGCATAATATGATTACGGTGATAGGAACTATACAAAATGTTAACCCTGCATCAGGTGCCGTAAATAAAACCGCAAACAAATACATCGCAACTATAAATGCGGGATACAAAAAACTGGTTGCTCAAAACCATATTTATCTGGCCGATATCAACGCGGCTTTAGGAAATAACTTTGGGAAATACTATCAGGCGGATGGACTGCACCCCAACGCAGCTGGTGATAAATTTATAGCCTACGTATTGTTCGACTCGATAAACTATGCCATCGAAAGCAAACTCTTGGTGATCGGGCTCGATCAAAACTTTCCAAACCCTGCAAATACCAAAACAACCATTGGGTTTAGCTTAACGCAGGCCGGTACGGTTGATATGGAGTTATACACCATTACCGGGGCACATTCAAAAATAATAACGCAAAACACATACAACAGTGGTTATCACCAGGTTGATGTGGACCTCACAAACCTTTCACCGGGCATATATATCTACGTAATGCAGATAGCCGGACGGCAGCTGAGCAAAAAAATGATTGTGGTTAAATCGCTTTAGGCTTTGTAACCAAATCCAATCAATAATATCAAACTAACAAATCTAATTAATTAATCCGCGCTTGCCAAAGCATCCGAATTGATGTTGCCGGTAGTTTTGGTAGCAAAATCGCCTTTTTGGACTTTTACTACAATTGGTTTGGCAACTTCTTTTTTGTTATTGATGGCTGCAAATATGATGCCTGTTGATAACAAGGCGATAGCAAGTATGATGATCTTTTTCATGATGTGTCTTTTTAAAATTTGAATTTCGGGGAATAAATCGTTACTATTTTTTAAAAATTACATTGGTGGGTTACCGTCAGCCGAACCTAAAGTACCGTTCAATACCTTACTTTTATTTAATGAAAATTAAATTTCTACGCTTTTGTCTTTGCTTTTTCGGATGTTTATCTGTTGCCGTTTATGCAAAAGCCGATAGCGGTACGCCTGGCAATGATGCCAATGAAGTAAAAAAAATGAACAGGCAGGCTTTTGCCAGCCGTTTAACTAACCCCGATCAAACCATTAAACTTGCTACCAAGGCTTTAGCGCTGGCAACAAAGCTTGATTACCCTGAGGGAATGGCCGAAGCCAACCGGGAATTGGGTATAGGCTATTATATATCCAATAAGCCCGATTCTGCTATACAATTTTATCTCACGGCTAAAAAGATTTACGAAGAAAACCATAATTTAAAAGGCGTAGCCAGGATATTGAACAATATTGGTAACCTGTATCGTGAAACCGACGACTTGCAATCGATCAAGTATTTTAACGATGCCCTACAAATTGCACTGAAAATAAAAGACCAAAGCCTTATTGGAAGTATTTATCTTAATATTGGTAACGGTTACAACAATCTGAAACAATGGGGACAGGCATTAGATTATTACAATAAAAGCAGCGCTATTTTCACCAACACTAAGGATACGGTTTATACGATACAATGCTTGCAGGATAAAGGGGTTATTTATTCTAAACTCGGGCAGATAGATACTGCGCTCGCATTATTATTAAAGGCAAATACCGAGGCAAAAGCCAAGGACCTTAATATCACCGTTGCCAGTATCGATCTTACCCTTATCAGTATCTATACAGCAAAAAGCCAGTTTGACAAAGCCGACTATTACTGGCAGGAAGGGTTAAGTTATGCAAATCAGCTAAAAAATACGCAGTTGGAGTATGATTTTAAGGTTGCTCGTTATCAAACTTTATCAAAGCATGGGCTATATAAAGAGGCGCTGGATAATTTGGTTGAGATTTATAAGACCGACAGTACCAATTATAGCAACAATGCATCAGTAAGGTTGAAATTACTTGAAGCACGTTCTAAACAAGACGATCAGGACCAGAAAAACCTCCGCACCATCGAACAGAATAAATATAACCTACGTTTATTTATTGCCAGCAGTATTGTAGCCTGCCTGCTTGCCGTTGTTATATTTTTGCTGATGAACAACGTAAACCGTAAGGCCAAGATAAACAAGCACCTCACTGAGCTGAATGAGCAGATATCGGTACAAAAAGAAAATCTGAACCAGATAAACCACCATCTGGAAGAAATAATAGATGAGCGGACCAAGGACCTGCAGGTAAAAAACAAAAAACTGGCGGATTACTCGCTGCACCTTTCGCACCAGATACGTGGGCCGATAGCTACGCTGAAAGGCTTATTGAACCTTGAGCGCGATAGATTGATAGAAAAAGACGAGTGTATCAAGCTGATGAACAAATGCGTATCCGATATTGATGAGAATATTATCGATATGAGCGGTATGTTGCACGAATCATCCAAAGGGGTGGTAAAACCGGGGAAAAACTAATAAGCCATATAGTCGGTGAAAACCTGTTGCAGATAAGCCTTGCCATAAAGCAGGGCTTTTTCGTTGGCTGCCTTGTCGGCTTTAGGGTATTTGGTGTAAATTACTTCCTTGCCTAAATTATCGAACGAAATGGCTTGCTGCGGTGTCATAAAGCCAAAGCCATTGTCCCAATCAAAAAACGCGAAGGGTTTACTGGTAGGGTTCAACAAATCCTTTGAATAACGGAATTGTTGATGCGACAGGTTCAATTGAGCAAGTAAAGTTGCCGCTATATCGGTTTGGCAACCTAATTTGTCGATGCGTTTTCCCCGGTATTGCTCTTTAATGGCTCCGCCAAAAAACAGCAAGGGTATATGATATTTTGCAGGCGCGTACGATTCGGAAGTATTACGTGGCAGGCGGTGCCCGTGGTCGGAAACGAGGATGAACAAGGTGTTTTTATACCAGGGTTGCTTCTTTGCTTGCTCAAAGTAAGCGTTCAGGCACGAGTCGGTATAATAGGCGGTGCTCCTGAATTTATTGGTTACGCTGTCTCCCGGAAAATGCGGCTTCGCCGGCATATCAAAAGGCTCGTGGTTGGTCAGCGTTTGTATCAGCGAGAAAAAAGGTTGGCTTTGCTTATTGAGGTATTGGATATGGGTATCGAGTAAAGTACCGTCGTTAACGCCCCATTTTGAGTCGATTTGGCTGCGCTGAAAATTGTCCATGCCGGTAATGTGCTCAATCCCATGCGTCAGCATGTACGATTTGAAATTCATATACTCGGTTTCGCCGCCATAAAAGTATGAGGTAGAATAATTTTTATCCAAAAGCACCGCGCTGATAGCCGGTAATTTTTCCTGCTTGGTATTGTTAGTAATTATGGTGCGCGTTGCCTGCGATGGAAAACCGCTCAAAATGGCTACAATACCCTTATCGGTGCGGTCGCCGGCTGCGTAAACACTATCGAACAATACCCCTTGTTTGATGAATTTCTCAAAATTGGGGCAGTCGTTTTTCTCGCCGCCTAATGAATATATCAAATCGGCAGTAAAACTTTCCAATTGAAATATCACCACATTGGGCCGTGTAGTGTTGAGGATATGCACCGTAGAATCGGAAGTGGTGATATATAACGACCGCTGCAAGCTATCCGCTTGTTTTGGCTGCATATAAACATACGGGTTGGTTGTTGGCCCCAGGTTTTGGTAAATATTGTCGAACAGGTTCCACTCGGTGTTTAAGGCCGATTGGTTTAAAATCTGTTTGTTCGAAAAATAGGCCATGCTTTGGTTAACCGGTGTAGGCTGTGTACCCCCACGCATGATAAAAAAGGTAACCAGGATAAGCAAAGCCGACGAAATAACTTTGACCGCCGTGCTGGCCGGAGGCGCCTGATAATGATAATCGATAATGACGTTTGAAAGCAGGATGCCTATAGTGAGTAAAACAACACCAATGGTAATACACAAACCGATTGGCGATGAACCGCTCGAAGCTATAGATTCGGAAAATTGGTGGATAATAGAGTCGAACACGCGGTAGTTCACCTTGGTGCCCCATTCCTGGAAGATGTTAAAATCGAGGATGGTTAAAAAACATATCACCAACAGACAAAGCCATATGTACGCCTTATACCAAATAACTTTAACGCGGACTTTAGGTACAAACCATACAAAAATAGAAACCGCTAAAGGCAATACGGCCAAATAGGCTATAGCCGAACAATCGAGCCGTAAGGCGTAAAAAAACGTCTCGAATATCTCTTTCTTGTTGGCAATTTTGAGTTTGTTGCGAAAGTATATCTCAAAGCTTATCCTCGTTATCAGAAAAAAAGCAAGCCAAAAAAGGAAAAATCGGAGTAAAGTGAAAAGGTTCCTTAACATCGCGGCAAAAATAACTTTTTTAAGGCAACGTTAAAGAACCTTTATTGTTTGGTTAACCAATTGTTAATGGCCGCCGCTCATTGCTTTCAGGTCATCCATGGTTATTTTGTCGAAATCGGATGGTACTTTGAAGGCATCTGCCGGTACTTTAGCAGCAGTAACTGATTTTAAGGTAACAACTTGTGTTACGCCTTGCTGTACAACGGTAAATACAACAGGTGTTCCGGTTGCACCCGCATAAGGCCTCGAAACAATGTTTGCAGGCATCTTAATGTCGGTTGTAGTCCACAGGTCGTAAGTAGCATTTGCTTTCGCATCCTTAGCGGTGTATTTCGTGCAATTGTAGTCGCCTATTTTTTTGGTTTCGGCAGTTGCTGTAAAAGTGTACGATGGTATCATACTTGCACCTTCTTCCAATTCGCCCGGGTTCGCAATTGCGGCCTTTTTTATGCTTGCCACAGGCACATCAACTAAAACGGCAAAAAAATCATTTTTTGAAGTGCCGATCAGTCCGATTTTGGCCGGCCCTTGTTGAAAAGAGTATGAACTTGAATCGGGAGTAAAATAGCATTTCGTCTCGATGTCCATGCCCCTTGCATTTACACTATAAGTGGCTAACCCCGACGAAAAATTGGTTTGTGCAGATGCAGCCAAAGAACATGCTGCCAGAGCAATACCGAGGGTTAAGTTTTTAATGGATAACCTATTCATGATTTTTGATTTTGTGTGATTTTTTTAATTAGATGATATGATGAATGCTTTGTTACGCTTTAAATTTAAAAAAGGCAGTTTTGCTGCTGATGCCTCAACTTCTACTTTTTTTACAAAGTAAGCCGAATTATTGTTTCCGGCAATCAGCATTTTAAAGGTATAGTTTTTGGTTAAATATTGCAAATCGAGTTTTGGGCTGCCCGAAAGGTAAATATAATCTAAGCTTAGTTTATGAGGAAACAATTTCGCTGCAAATGCTTTGTCCATAATCAATACGGTTTTGTTACCTGCATGTATCAGGTTCCCGGTTTTTTTCAGAAAAGGATTTGCCGCATCGTTATGGGTTGTACAATATTCCAATCTACTTATGCCCATGCTATCAAGAGATGGCTGTACAGAGTAATGAAAATTCTTATCCGTTGGTTTCATGTCAGTCAGTAAAACGCCGCTATCGCCGTTTTGAACCAATATGGCCGTGCTTTTTCCAACACTATAAAAAGTGATGTTATTTGTGCTGATGCTGCTAAACTGTTTTACACTTATGCTTATCGCGATAAGTAAAGCGAAACTCAACCCTGCCTTTAACCAAATTTTGTTTTTATAGATGAAAAGGCAAATGACACTGATGATAAGGCCATAGCACAACATCACCTCAAATGGGCTTAACCATAGCTTGTCAACCCTACCAAATGGTGCATGCTCAATAAAGCCAAGTGTTTTGGTCATGATGAGGGCAGTATGCTCTACCAACCAGGCCAATGCCGATGACAATATTGGAATAACTGGCAGCGCCAGGTAAACGATGCCTACAAACATGATAATGGCCGAAGGTATCACGACGAACAGGTTACTCACCAAAAAGTAAACCGGGAAATCGTGAAAATAAAACATCCCGATAGGGAACAACACTATTTGCGCCGCGATGGACACCGAACCTACCAGCCAAAGTTCGTTTAAAAAGCGGTTGCCAAAGAAAAACCACTTATAAATATAAGGTTGTATGATAATGATGCCGCCCACAGCAATGTACGACAACTGGAAGCCTACATCCAACAAATAAAAAGGGTTATATAATAGCAGGATAAACGCAGATACGGCCAGCAGATTCAACCGGCTGATGTGCCGGCTAAACCCGAGCCCGATGATGATCGCACTCAGCATGAGCGAAGCGCGACATACCGCGGGCGAAAACCCTGTTATTAATGCATAACACCAAATGAGCAAAACACTCAATACTATTTTTACCGGTTTGCCATGCTTAAACTTCGTCAAAAAACTTAGTATAAAACTGATGAACAGGTAAACCAGCCCCACATGCATACCCGCTACTGACAGCAGGTGCATTGTACCCGTTTGGGCGTAGGTTTGCTGTACTTCCTTGCGCAGGTCGGCGCGGTAGCCTAACAGCATGGTTGATGCTACCGCGATGGCATCGGTGTCGCGCATATTGGCTTTTATTTTGGCCACCAGCGCCAGCCGGGTGCGCTGTGCAAAACCGATGAGCGCGTTGCCTTGAGCATGGCCAACAACCGCAACCTGTTTACCATTTAAATACACCTGCTGGTAAACATTTTGGTGCGCCATGTAGCTTTTGTAATTAAACTCGGCGAGGTTTTGGGGCCGCTCTATTTCGTTAAAGCGTGCGGGTAGTATTAGCTGGTCGCCGTAATGCAGGCTGGGTTGGTGGTTGCTGTCAGTTTTTAGCGTGATAAGGAGACGCCCGCTAACGGGTGCCCAACCATTGTTTTGATACACTTGCTCAACCTTTGCGATAAAGTGCAGGTTTTGGCCGTCCAGTTTAGGCTCGCTGCTGATGGTAGCGATGAGGTATTTCGATTTGAGTTTAGAAAAATGGTCATCACGGTCGATTTCGCGGTTGCTGTTAAAACAGATCATACCCGAAATCAACAATAGCCCATGCATCAGGGTCCCGCCAAGCCAGCGGTTTTTGTAGATATGCAGTTTTTGGTAGGCCAGGTTTAGGCCGATGAACAATATCATTATTCCAACAAAAAGCACGAACAGTAAGTTACGATATCCTGCTAATGGAAAATATGCCGCCACGCATAAACCCGCTAAAAAGGGGAGCAGCAATAAAGCGAAAGGTATTTCTGCTTTGTTGATGGCGGGCATAAATTATTATGATATGGTTGGTTCGAATAAAAATAATGATTATTGGAGTATATTTAAACCATATAAACAAAATACTATTGAAAAATCTACCATTCGAGACTATGGGGCTTCGTGCCGAAGAAATACAGGTATTAGAAAGCACCTTTGTTGCACTTGCCAATAGATATCCATCTTCGTCGATAAAAGACCGACTTGTAATACCAACTGAACAGTTCGATTGCTTTAATTTTTACCAAAAAGCAGAAGTTGTTGGTGAGATAACTGTAAATGGATGCTACATCATATTAGTCAATGTTAGCTATATAGCTGTTGGCGACAAATATGGTGATAGACATATAGACGCAAGACAGTTATGGGCGGTTGTTAAATTTAAAAAAGACTTTGGTAGGATATTGATACGCCATGAAACACTGGCCGACAAAATAACAGAACTTATACACCCGATTGAACTTGATTTTGCTGATGACAAGCCCTTTAGCAATAAGTTTTATGTGGTTACTAACGATAAAAACAAGGCGCTGTTAGCCATGAATTGGAATTTTCGAAACGCTGTTATGGATATGCCTACCGATTGGATGATTGAGATAGTGGGCAATGACCTTATTATATATAGTAGTAGGTTAATAGACCCGGTAGGAAGCGTTGCTTTAGCTGAGTTCGCCGGCAAAATTGCATCACTCAGATAATTACTCAACTAAAACAAACTAATCCGATTATCCGTATTACTTTTGTACAAACTATTGCCCCACTTACTGCATGTTTAAAACAATACCCCGCTACGCTCTTCCCGGTATATTATTGGTTGTGTTGTTCTTCGTTGCATGTAAGCAAAAACCGGTTATTGCCACCAAGCTCACCGAGCAATATAAAAACGAAGTTTATAAAGATTACGATTCGGCAGCCTACCACGCTGAGTTTAAGAAACAGCTGGAGCAGTCGAAACCCCAACTGCATTATGCCGACGCAATAGTGAGCTATTATGCCGAAAATGACAATGAGCCGCATTTTACCCAAAACTTTTTAACCAACGGGCAGCTGCGCAAAATGGTGCAATACCTTAGCCGCGCCGGCGAGCATGGCTTGAACCCCGATATGTTTCACGGCAGCGACATAGCCAAACAATTGGATACCATACAAGCCAATAAGTTTACCAATATCAGCCAGGTTTACCCGGTGTTGGCAAAACTGGAAATTAATACCGCGAATGCGCTGCTCAACTATTCGAGCGTGTTGCAGTTTGGTGTAGTAAACCCGCACCACCTTTACCGCCGCTACGAACCTATCCCCAAACGGCCCGACAGCGCCAGTTTTAAACAAGCCTTTGATGCCCCAAATCTGGTGAGTTACCTGGAACAGGTACAGCCACAAAAACCCGAATACTTGGCTTTGAAAAAGGCATTGGCGGCGATAAACAAAAATATCATAGATAGTGCCAAGCTGTTCCGCATCAAAACCATTGAGATGAATATGGAGCGCATGCGCTGGCAAATTGCCAAACGCGACAGTCAATATATTTTTGTGAATATCCCATCGTACAATTTGCAATGGTTGCAAAACGGTAAGCCCGTGCTCAATATGCGTGTTTGCGTAGGCGAACCTCGCCCCATTGATTATGAGGATAAACTAAAGGTGTACCTCAAAACAAAAAAAATTGACGATAAGCCCATCAGCCACCAAACGCCTGTAATAACCAGCTATATCAACACCATACAGCTGAACCCCACCTGGCGCATACCCGAAAGCATTGCCCAAAACGAGATATACTACGCCGCGCAAAAGAATCCGAACTACTTTCAGAACAACAACATCAGGGTGTATTATAACGGGGTAGAGGTGGGCGACCCGGATACCATTAAATGGGCCAAAATAAACCGGGAGCACATCCCGTACACCTTTAAACAGGATGCCAGCGAAATTAACGCGCTGGGTAAGTTCAAGTTTATTTTTGATAACGATAACAGCATTTACCTGCACGATACCCCCAACAAAAAAGCATTTCTAAGCAACTGGCGGGCGGTTAGCCACGGCTGTGTACGCGTGCAGGACCCCCTGATGCTGGCCACCATGCTGATGGGAGATACCACCAAAATGGACAATATACGTATGGAGGTTGGCCTCGCGCCGAAGGATACCACCAAGAAAGCAAGATATGCCAAACTATTGGCCAAGCGCGCAGCACCCGGCTTCGAGCTGCAATCAAAATTTGTGAGCTTAAATAAAACGGTGCAGCTGTTTATCGACTATTATACCTGCCTGCCCGACGAAAACGGAAAACCAGTTTTTTATTACGACCTGTACCGCATGGATGCCGATCTGGAAAAGGCGATGGGTAAGTACTTGGGGAGATAAAAAAGATAAGTCATGCTGAACTTGTTTCAGCACCTCATCAGAAAGGTATGCCCGCGACGAATAGTTCGTTACTTAGCGCGTGAGATGCCGAAACAAGTTCGGCATGACCCGTTTGTTATTTGATTAAGTTTAAGACAGAACTTATCGGCTGGTCGCTATCCACCAAAATACCTGTAACACCTGCAGCAGCTCCCGCGACCATATCCCGCTCACGGTCGCCAATGAAATAGGATAGGGCCGGGTCAATATTATATTTGGCGATGCCTTGCAGCAGCAGGCCCGGTTTTGGTTTGCGGCAATCGCAGTCGCCAGTAAAATCGGGGTGGTGCGGGCAGTAGAAGATATCGGTGAACTCAACGCCGTGGGCTTTGTAGGTGTCGCGCAGGTGTTGGTGCATTTTGGCGAGGTCAGCCTCGGTGTACCAGCCTTTAGCCAGGCCGCCCTGGTTGGTGGCTACAATGAGCAGGTAACCACGGTCCTGCAAAGTTTTTAAGGCTTCAAAATTATCGAGCACTTCAAAATCTTCTACACGGCAAACATAATCGCCTAATTCTTTGTTCAAAACACCGTCGCGGTCTAAAAAAACTGCTTTATTTTTTGCTGACATATTGGGGCGAAAATAGGAAATAGTTGTTGGGGTTTGTATCGGCAATAGTAGAAATATCGTAAGTTTATAATCTGAATTAGAGTATACGATGATTTACGTACTTATTATAGCATTGGTGATAATAATATCCAAGCTGATTTTTTCAAAAAAGGGTGTAACTAGTAACCATCCCAACACGGCATCGCAACAATCTGCACAAGATGGATATTTGGGTCTTAGAAATATGGCTTTTGAGATGACACCCGAAAAATTAGGCTTATCACTTTCGAAGAATGAAACTTTAGCATTTGGGATAATAATGGAATGGCAAATGAGTGGTGCAATAGTTACTATGGTGTCTTATTGTACAGGCGATGCCAGTATGTATTTTAGTAACGGTGGTGGTTTTATAGGCGGCGGTCAACATGAAAATGTAAATCGCGCGACCAAGCTATTTGTAAATAAAGCACAGGATTATTTAAATAAGACAGCTAAAAGCGACTCGACAGACCTCCCCAAAAATGGTGCAATAGTGTTTTATCTTTTGACAACTACCGGTATATTTTCACATAGTGAAGAAATGAAGGATATAGAACAAGGGAATTCTGAATGGTTGGCTCTTTTTGACGAAGCCAACAAAGTAATCTCAGAATTCAGGATATTGTCTAAAAAATAAGGTCAATTCCTCTCGATTCCCTTAAATCACAACGGCATATTCAAACTATCCACCACCTTGACCTTCAAGCTATCCGGTTTTTTTACCTGCATGTAAAAATTGGTGTAAAAGTTGTTTTCGGATGCTGTGAACTGGAAGGCGGCGCCGTAGTAGGTGTTCCATCCGCCTTTGTCGGTATCAAAGGCTTGGGCATATTGGGGCTTCAGGTCGGTTTTGAGGAGCTGCAGGGCATTTTTAAAGTTGATATAGAAAGACACATTGCTGCGCTCGGCCTGTATATTGTCGAAATTGCGGTACTCTTCGTCTTTGGTTAAAAATTTGCCTGCGGTGTAATTGCTGTAGTATTCTTTTAAACCTACTTCCGAGTTGCAGAGCATCAGGTAATTATCAACTACCATAAAATAAGGTCGGCGGAAGATGCTGAAGGCATCGCCCAACAGGTAAAAAGGCAGTTTATCGTAGTTGAATTGCCCCATATCTTCGGTGGCCATTTTACTGATGTTCACCATATAGGGCCTAAACTGTAAACCGTTCTTTATCTTCACCAAGCCTATTTTTTCCTGGTATTTGGTGGTGATGACCGCGAACTCGGGTCCCAGCATATCCATAAAAGCTTTGGTCAGTTCAACGCCGGTCTCTTTTTTTACGCGACTGAACAAAGCGCCTTTTTCGATGCTGTAACCATTGGCCACCTGCCATTGAAAGAGGTTGTTTTCGTACTTTACCGCGTCGGAAACGGCAAAGTTGATGCTATAAGCAGTTGTGGCCGGGAAGATATCCTTTAAATGGTTTTCCTGCGGTTGCTGGTAACGGAACAGGCCCATATAGCTTTTGGTATCCGCCCCCTGCACCTTGCTTATACCGTTGAACATCAGGGCGTCGTTTTTGTAGTTAAGCGTTAGCGCGCCAAAGGCGGGCAGGGTTTTAAACGTACGGAAGATATCGCCGTTTTTGTTGATGAAAAGCGCATCGAACAGGGGCGCCAATTGCAGATAGTTAACATACAGGTTGGCTACCGAGTTTTCGTTCTGCTGGTCTGACAGTTGCGCGAAAACCTGTTCGTGTTTCTTTTCGCGGTAAGCAACTGCTTCTTCCACCAAATGCTGCGAAAAACTTGCCGAAACGGTATTATCGCCATCGGCAACTAAAAACAGGTTGCGTTTTATCCCGTTAAGGTAAATGTTAAAACCCGGTTTGCCGGCTATATTGAGCGGTCTGATTACCATCCCGGTACTATCGGGCCTTTGCAATAGTTTGTCGATATACCCCGATAACTTGTCGTTACCCGATGCGGTGATCAGAAAATCCAAGGCCCCGTTGCCGGGCTGCGGGTGCAATGATATAAAAATACTGCTGCCATCCAGCAATGGTTTTAACAGTTCATTGTCAAGCAGGTGGGCTTTTAGTTCTTGCAGTTCGGTGGTGCGGTCATTGCCGATAAGGTTGGTAAGCAGCGAATTGCCCTTAAAAATATCGTAAAAACTGTCGTCGTTTTTGTATTCAAAAACCAGTGTGGCATCAAGGGGGATGTTGTTCATCACCTTGCCCGAGCGTTGGCCGGGCGGATTTAAATTCCTGAAATAAGTAACCGATATCCCGATAGCGGCGATCAACAATATCAGGGTAATGATCAGGTTGCGTATCATGGATGTATTTTTACAAAAGTATATTTTTGTGGGGCCTTACCTAAGTAATTCTTTTCAACTTATTAACTTAGCGCAAATTCATCATGAATAAAAAAATTATCGTTACCGCTTCCCTTTTCGGGATGCTGGCAGTTATGGCCGGGGCCTTTGGCGCGCATGCCTTAAAAGCCGTGTTAAGCCCGCAGCAATTGGAGGTATGGCACACCGCCGTGCAATACCAGTTTTACCATGTTTTTGCTCTATTGTTCCTATCCACATTCTCCAGATTTAAAAGCAAAATCATCAACAGCACGTTTTACCTGTTCTCGTTTGGTATCGTGTTTTTTTCGGGTTCGTTGTACCTGTTGGCTTGCCGCGATGTGCTGGGCTGGAGCTGGTTGAGTATTATGGGCCCAATTACGCCCATAGGCGGCTTGCTATTTATGGCCGGATGGGTTACATTAGCTGTAGCCGGATTTAGAAACAAGTAAATGCTCCACCTTGCCGATCCAATACATGTAGAAAGGGAAACCCTTTTTGTTGAGGTGATATTGCCCCTGGCGATAGCCAAAAACTATACCTATCGCGTGCCTTACGATATGAATAGCGATGTTGAGGTGGGCAAAAGGGTTGTGGTGCAGTTTGGCAAAAGCAAGTTGTACACCGCCATCATCGCGTCGATTGGAAATCAGGCACCCCAAAAATACGAGGCCAAGTACATCATCGATATTTTGGACGACCGGCCCATCGTGCATACCACCCAACTACAGTTTTGGAAATGGATAGCCGATTATTACCTGTGCAATACAGGCGAGGTGATGAATGCGGCATTGCCATCGGCATTGAAACTGGCCAGCGAGACCAAAATTGTATTGAACAAAGGTTTTGAATACGATAAGGAAAGCCTGCACGAGAAAGAGTTTTTAATTGTTGACGCGCTGGATATGCAGCCCGAACTCACCGTGAGCGATGTGGCTAAACTGTTAGGACAAAAAACGGTGATGCCGATATTGAAGGGCTTGTTCGAGAAGAATATCATCCATATATCCGAAGAAGTGAGCGACAGGTACAAGCCGCGTAAGCGTACATTTTTATCGCTTAACCCGGTGTATAATAACCCGGAGCAAATGCGCGAACTGCTTACTATTTTAGAGCGTGCACCCAAACAAGCCGATGCGGTATTGGCTTATATCCACCTGTCGCGCAAGCAAAAACTCATCTCCAAAAACGAATTGACCGAAGCCAGCGGGGCAGGGGCAAGCGCCATCAAAGCTTTAATTGATAAAGATATTTTAATTGCCGACGAAAAGGTGGTGAGCCGCCTGTATGCTGAGGACGACGAATTGAGCGATGGCTTTACACTAAGCGAGATACAGCAAACAGCATTAAGCGATATCAAAGCAAAATTTGAGCAAAAGGATGTGGTGCTGCTACACGGCGTAACCTCGTCGGGCAAAACGCAGGTGTATATCCGTCTCATTGAGCAAATGCTGGCGAATGACCGGCAGGTGCTGTACCTGCTACCCGAAATAGCGTTGACCACACATATCATCGAACGGCTGCGCCGGTATTTTGGCAATATCATTGGCGTGTACCATTCGCGGTTTAACGATAACGAGCGGGTAGAGGTTTGGCAAAAGGTGCTGAAGGGCGAGTTCAGGATTGTGCTTGGTGCACGATCGTCGGTATTTTTGCCTTTTGAGGATTTGGGGCTCATTATCGTCGACGAAGAACACGAAAGCTCGTACAAACAGTTCGACCCTGCGCCGCGCTATAACGCCCGCGACGCGGCCATTTACTTAGGCCATGTACACCGGGCCAAAGTGCTGTTGGGTTCGGCAACGCCGTCTTTCGAATCTTATTACAACGCCCAAACCGATAAATATGGATTGGTAGAATTGAATGAACGCTTTGGCGGTGTGGAGCTTCCCCAAATCGAGGTAGTAAGCATTACCCAGGAAACAAAGAACAAAACCATGCAATCGCACTTTACCAGCGTGCTGATGGCCGATATACAAGTCGCGTTGGAGAAAAAGGAGCAGGTCATCCTGTTTCAAAACCGCAGGGGTTATGCGCCGGTTATCCTATGCAAAACCTGCGCCTACTCGCCCAAATGCATCAATTGCGATGTTACGCTCACCTACCATAAAAGCAGCGGCAAACTGCACTGCCATTATTGCGGCTTTAAAGAAGATACGCCATCGGTTTGCCCGGCCTGTGGCTCAGCGCAACTGGAGCAAAAAGGTTTTGGTACTGAAAAGGTGGAAGACGAACTGAGCATGCTGCTGCCTAACGCCCGCATTACCCGCATGGACTTAGATACCACCCGCTCGAAAATGGCTTTCCAGAATATTTTGAACGATATTGAGGAAAAGAAGATAGACATTTTGGTCGGGACGCAAATGGTGGCCAAGGGTTTGGATTTCCCGGATATTACCGTGATCGGCATCATCAATGCGGATAGCTTGCTCAAATACCCCGACTACCGCGCCAACGAACGTAGCTTTCAGTTACTGGCGCAGGTGAGCGGCAGGGCGGGGCGCAGGGGCAAGCAAGGCAAAGTGGTGATACAAACCTATGAACCGGGTCACCGGGTCATCAAACAGGTCATCGCTAATGATTATGCCGACCTATACAATACCGAAATGGAAGAGCGGAAAGCTTTTAAATACCCGCCGTTTTACCGCATCATCGAACTGAACATCAAGCACAAAGAGCCCGAAAAACTATACGTACAGGCCGAATACATCGCCACCGAACTGCGCAAGCACTTTGCCGACAGGGTGATAGGCCCCGAGTTTCCGCTCATCAACCGCATCCGCAATTATTATATCAAAAGCATTATGCTCAAGTTTGAGAAGGATACGGTATCCATCACCAAAGTGAAAGCGATATTGCAGGAGGTGCTGCTACAATTCCAAACCACTAAGCTGAGCAAAGGGTGTGTGGTGCAGCCGGATGTGGACCCGTATTAGATTAGGGCTTAGATTTGACAACTCTTTAAGAGTTGTCAAATCTTTGGGAGACAGACTATTTTTTTAGCCATTTTTCATGCTGCTTTTTTACAAGCTCATGGCTTATCAGGTTGGCCTCATCAAAACTTTCATCGTAAGCCAACATTAACTCTTCTTTTTCGGGGTCGGTTAATTTACCGATGTGATTGGATTCCTGGTCTTTCATTTTTTCGCGGCTATCTGGAGTCCTAAAATTAAAAAATGAAGAGCGATTATTTCCAAATCCCGACAATTTTTCTTATATTGTATGGAATTGTTAGTGGGCAGATGTGATTAGTGAATTTAAAAACATTTTTAAAAAAAAACACCCATATTTACCCATACGGATCGGGGAAGGGTTGTCCGTTGGTTAACGGACAAGTCCATGTCAAACACCCGCTACTAGCAGGCGCAAGTTATACTTGTTCTTTGAATTTTGCCCATAAGCCACCGCGCACTTCGCTAATGGACTTATGGGTATAAGATTATCAAAATTGCAATGAAGTGTCTGCATTTTTTGATAAGACACCCATAATTACCCATCTTAAGGGCTCGTTTGGAAGCAGTCGCAAACCGGAGTTACCCTTTTTAATGCCTTGAATGCAAAAGGTATAGCACCTACCAATTCGTATGTTTTTATAAAGAATTACAATCAAATGTTCATCTTTTTTAAACCTTTTCGCTAATTTTATATCATACGTTAAATGAATTGGCATTTTGCGTACTAAAGATGAGTGCTATGAGGAAACATCATACAGAAAAATATATCGTGTTGGGGATAGCGATTTTATTCGTTATCGTGAGCGCTGTGCTCGGTATCAAAAATGTATTTTTTCCAAAAAACAGCATCGACATTAAGGATGTCGAAATAAAACTTCCTGCCGGTAACAACAGCTTGAAGATAGGCGCAACTAAATCGGCAGTGATCAACGCGCTTGGCGAACCGAAACAGGAGAGTTCTTTTTCATCGCAGGCAAGTTATAAGCAGGGCACTGTTTTAAACTATAACGGGGCCAAATTTTACTTTGTACGCGATAGACTGACCGATTTTGAGATCACATCGCACAAGTATAAAGTTAGTTTGGGCAGCTTACATAAATATATGGCCATTGGTACATCGAGCAGTGAATTGCCACACTATAAGATATTGCAAAATACCGCGTTATTGGATGTAAAAGACGCCGACCTGACCACCAATCAATATTTAGAGTACGATTTAAGCGATAGTGGAAAAGTAACCCGCATTGTTTACAGCGACTATTGAGCGGTACTAACGTTGCATCAAACGTGCAACATATTTTCCTATAATATCAAATTCGAGGTTTACAACGCTGCCTTCTTTT
>NZ_CAITNG010000053.1 GCF_903893715.1 uncultured Mucilaginibacter sp. | reverse complement strand
ATTTATTGTATTGGTGGTTGATGAGTTTGCCGATTTGATGATGACAGCCGGTAAAGAAATAGAAACGCCGATTGCCCGTTTAGCACAGCTTGCCCGTGCTGTGGGGATACATTTGGTTATCGCTACGCAAAGGCCGTCGGTCAATATCATTACGGGTACCATTAAGGCCAACTTTCCGGCAAGGCTGGCGTTCAGGGTACAGAGCAAGATAGACTCACGTACCATCCTCGATTCGGGCGGTGCCGATCAGCTAATAGGCCGCGGAGATATGTTGCTGTCGACAGGCAACGACATCATCCGCCTGCAATGTGCCTTTGTTGATACGCCGGAAGTTGACCGTATCAGCGATTTTATCGGTTCGCAACGGGGATATGCCACGGCGCACTTTTTGCCCGAGTATGTGGGTGAAGGCGAGGCATCGAGTCCGAAGGAGTTTGACCCTGAAGACCGCGACCCGCTTTTTGTGGAGGCAGCGCATTTAATTGTAATGCACCAGCAAGGGTCAACATCGCTCATACAGCGTAAAATGAAACTGGGTTATAACCGGGCTGGCCGTATAATCGACCAGTTGGAAGCCTTTGGCATCGTCGGCCCGTTTGAGGGCAGTAAGGCCCGCGAGGTACTGATACACGATGAACATGAATTATTGCGCCACCTGGATGAGATAAATCAGAAAGATTAGCGTTAAACAAAAGGATGGAACAATTTTTGAGTAATTTGTATTGATAAATAGAATGAGGATAATGAAGAGCGCAATTATATTTTTTTTGCTGACAACAGGTACCATGACAGCCGCGATGGCGCAAAAAGACGACCAGGCGAAAGCTATTTTAAACGAGGTAAGCCGCAAGTATAAAACTTACGATATAGTAAAGACCAATTTTACCTACACTTTGGAAAGCCCCCAGGCCAATGTAAAAGAAACACAGACCGGTACCCTGGTGGCAAAATCGAAAGCTAATAAGTTTAAGGTAATATTGTACACCGAAGGCGGTTCAAAAGCACAAAGCGTGGCTCAGGAGCTGATTAGCGATGGCAAACAACAATGGACCTATTTGAAAAAAGACAACGAAGTACAGCTAAACGATGTAAGCAGTAATGACGATGCCCTAAACCCCGCGCACATTTTTACCATTTACGAAAAAGGCTTTAAATATATCTACACCGGCGAAGCCAGGGTTAACGGCATCACCTGCCAAACCATCGATATGACACCGACCGACGACAAAAAGACCTTTTTTAAAGTGCGTTTGATGATAGACAAAGCCAAAAAGCAAATCTACAGCGCGCTCATCTTCGATAAAAATGGTAATAAGTATACCTATACCATGCAAACATTCTCAACCAATACCACCGTGCCCGATACCTTTTTTGCTTTCGATGTAAAAGCGCATCCGGGGGTGGAAGTTGTTGATCTTCGATAGTTGCGATAGTATTGCGTAATGAGTATTGCGTAGTGCGATAAAGCCTGTTATATTTGAATTTAGTATCGCAATACGCAATACGCCCATCGCAATACTAAAAAGCATATCACAATAAAATGATCACCCTCACCAACCACACCCTCGAAAAATTAGAGCAATTGTTGCGTTCGGGCGGGTATAGGGTACGTTACGAGAAAGGGAACTTTAAAACCGGTGCCTGTGTGTTGCAAAACAGCAAGGTAGTGGTCATCAATAAATTTTCGAACCTGGAGAGTAAGATCCAATCCATCATCGACCTGTTTACCGAGCTTGAACTCGATTACCAACTGCTCGACGAAAAACAGGTTGCTTTGCTGCACCAGGTTAAACAAACAAAACTACAACTTTGACCATCACATTTTTAGGAACCGGAACTTCGCAGGGCGTACCTGTTATTGCCTGCGATTGCCAGGTGTGCGCCTCGGCCGACCCTAAGGACAAGCGGCTGCGCTCATCGGTGATGGTGGAGATCGATGGTAAAGTGATCGTTGTCGACTCGGGGCCCGATTTTCGGCAGCAGCTGTTACGCGCCAATGTAAAACGTTTGGATGCCCTGCTTTTTACACACGAACACAAGGACCATACCGCGGGCATGGATGATATACGCGCCTTTAACTATCGTCAAAAAGCCCCCGTTGATGTGTACGCCACCGAGCGTGTGCAAGCGGCCTTAAAGCGGGAATTCGCCTATATATTTCATGAATATAAATATCCCGGGATCCCGGAACTCAATCTGCATACCATAGTCAATGAGCCTTTTGAGGTGGAGGGTATACCCGTTGTGCCGATTGCGGTCTTGCACTATAAACTGCCTGTACTGGGTTTTAGGTTTGGCGGTTTTACCTATATTACGGATGCCAAAACCATATCCGATGCCGAAAAGGAAAAGATAAAAGGATCAGATGTGCTGGTTATCAACGCGCTGCAAAGAGAGGAGCACATATCCCATTTTACCTTAGCCGAAGGCATCGCCTTCGCACAGGAGTTGGGCGCCAAACAAACCTGGTTTACGCACATCAGCCACCGCCTCGGCAAACATGCTGATGTAGCTTTGGAACTGCCTACCAACGTACGTTTGGCTTATGATGGCTTGAAGTTGGAGATGTAGTTACACGGTGAATATTTAACCCATCGCATCATCATAGCAGGAAAAATGTTATTCTAACTTAAAAAGAAATTATCTTTATATTGCTATATGTTTACTCGACTCCGTATGGTTGTTAATAACAACAACGTAGTTTGAGGTTAAAAACCTATTACAGCCACTATTAAAGCTTTAATGATCCAAATTAAGGTATGTCATATATTACCGATTTCTTTAAAATTATTGGCCGTTCGCTGATTTTTGTATATAAAATCATTATCTTTTTAGTACGAAAAGGGAATTTTCCTTCATTTAAGAAAATATTTTTTTCAGGGGAATTTGATTATATGTGGCCGGAGATGATTGGGTTTGCGTTTCTTATTGTATTGTTTTCTTTGATGCATTTTTTCAATGGTCGAAATATCCCCGCTTAAGTAAACTGTCGAGCGTAGCTTTGGAACTGCCGACCAACGTACGATTGGCTTATGATGGTTTGAAGTTGGAGATGTAATCACCCAAAACATATTTTCCCTGTAACATAAACAATCATACCAACGTCTATATACGAACATCTACCTTATAGCCGATGATTTTTCGTACCTGTTGTTTATTGTTGCTTTTATTTACTGCCCCGCTAACAAGGGCCGCTGATAAAACAATAGTTCTTCCAACAGGTAATATTACCTTCCCGGGTGCAAGGATGATAGACCCCGACGGCCAAGGCGATTTCAATACCCTGGTCATCCCGATCAAAAGGGCTCAAAACCTCATCATGATTGAAGCGAAGATTGATTCGCTGCAGGGCAATTTTATTTTAGATACCGGCGCGCCTTATCTGGTTTTGAATGAAACTTATTTCAGGGATGCTATACGCTATGGCAACGCCGATGATGCCGGGGGTATTAACGGCGATGCGACCGCTTTTCAAACCATCGTAAAAAAATTCAACATTGCCGAACTGAGTTACGACCGCCTGCAGGCAGATGTTACCGATCTTTCGGGCATCGAAAACAGTCGCGGCGTAAGGGTTTTGGGCTTGTTGGGAACCAGGTTGTTTGCCAAATTCGCCATCACGGTCGACCTTTTTCAAAACGAGCTGTACATACACAAACTGGATAAGGACGGCAATATCCCTGCCGGTGAAGAGATCTTCCACGATCCGTATTTGTCGATGCCGTTTAACTATGCCGACAATACCCTATACCTGAAAGCCGAAATTAGTGAGCACGCGTTTTGGTTCGCTTTTGATACCGGGGCCGAGACAAACCTGATAGATTACCGTTTATCAAAAAAAATAGCGGCATCCATACAGGTCATCAACCGGTCGAAGCTGACAGGCATAGGTGGCAGCACTTACGAACTGATATATGCCCGTTTTGATAAATTGGTAATTGGTGGGCGCAACTTCGAGAATAATAAATTTTTAATAGCCAGTATGGATAAGATGGGGAAATCGTACGGGCATAGTGTTGATGGTATGCTTGGCTTCGACTTTTTTGCTCGTGGCGTTTTTACCATTAACTTCGTTAAAAAACAATTTGATATGTACATTAGTAAAGACCAGTAGCAGATGAGAGGGACAAGGTACATAGGATTGATGATTTTGTTGTTGCTTTTTGGCATCGAACGCTCCGTGGCGCAAAACCAACGGGTGGATTTTGTCATCGAGAACGACAATATGATACTGACTATTGACCTTAAACTGAAGAAAGAGGAAATAGACAGTCTGCTGCGGATTGCCGACATACATGGTATCAGCGTAGACAATTTGCTTAACAATGAGTTTTCGCAATTGCTAAAGGATGGTTGGGAAGTACGTCAATCGG
Source organism: uncultured Mucilaginibacter sp. (assembly GCF_903893715.1). Lineage (GTDB taxonomy): Bacteria > Bacteroidota > Bacteroidia > Sphingobacteriales > Sphingobacteriaceae > Mucilaginibacter. The sequence goes on along the minus strand of NZ_CAITNG010000053.1, from coordinate 20 downwards.
GCAAGAAAACTATTACGCTT
>NZ_CAITNG010000052.1 GCF_903893715.1 uncultured Mucilaginibacter sp. | reverse complement strand
GGTCATTAGTCATTGGTTGGCGGGTTACCGAGCGCGAGTAGGTGGTGGTGTAAGTTTTTTTTGAATACCCATAAATACCCATAGACTATAGAAGACGGAAGATGTAAAATGGAAGATGTATCGGCAATTGTGAAATTCGAAATTGAAAATTCGAAATTGAAAATCCGAAATTCGAAACCCTTCAAAAATCCGTAGCTTCGAATTAAATTATGACTGAACCAATATTCAACCGCCCTATACGTGTGCTTGTGGCCAAAGTAGGGCTCGACGGGCACGACCGCGGCGCCAAGATCATTGCCACCAGTTTGCGCGACGCGGGCATGGAGGTAATTTATACCGGTCTGCGCCAAACCCCCGAAATGGTGGTAAACGCCGCCCTGCAGGAAGATGTGGACGCCATTGGGGTATCCATCCTCTCGGGCGCCCACATGACGGTGTTCCCCAAAATAATCGCCCTGATGAAGGAAAAAGGGATGGACGATGTACTGGTCACGGGCGGGGGCATCATACCCGAGCGCGATATGGACGAGCTGAACAAAATGGGCGTTGGCCGCCTGTTTGCGCCCGGCACCACCACGCAGGACATTGTTGCCTATATTACCGCCTGGGTAAAACAACACCGTAATTTTTAGACCCCACCCAACCCTCCCCGGAAGGGAGGGCTTTAAAAAATGAAAAAAAAACAATTGACACACGCCTAACCGAAGTCTCCCCTACCGGGGGAGATTTAGAGGGGGCTTAACCAGACAACCATGCATTTCGATAATATCCTCATCAGCCGCCAGGGCCGTATACAATACATCACCATCAACCGCGAAAGCAAACTGAATGCCCTCAACAAAGCTACCCTGGCCGAGCTGCATTTTGCCTTTACCGATGCCTTTGCCAACCCCGAGGTAGGCGGCATCATCATTACCGGCGCAGGCCCAAAAGCGTTTATCGCCGGCGCCGATATTTCGGAGTTTACCACCCTGGATGCCAACAGCGGCCGCCAAATGGCTTTTGAAGCGCATACCAAGGTTTTTGATGTGATTGCCAATGGCAGCAAGCCCGTCATCGCGGCGGTTAATGGTTTCGCTTTGGGCGGAGGGTTGGAAACGGCCATGGCCTGCCATATCCGTGTAGCGTCGGACAATGCCAAACTGGGCCTGCCCGAACTGACGCTGGGCATCATCCCCGGCTATGGCGGCACGCAACGCCTTACCCAACTGGTGGGCAAAGGCAAAGCCATGGAAATGATCATGACATCGGATATGATAACCGCGCAGGATGCCTTTAACTTTGGCCTGGTAAACCATGTGGTAAGCCCCGCTGAGCTATTGCCCAAAGCCGAAGAGATTATGAACAAGATATTAAAACGGGCCCCGCTGGCCATCGCATCGGCCATCACAGCCGTAAACGCGGCCACCAGCAGCAGCGGTTTTGCTACCGAGATAGACGAGTTTTCGAAATGCACCGGCACCAACGATTTTAAAGAGGGCGCTGCCGCGTTTTTAGAGAAGAGGCCGGCGGTGTTTATTGGGAAATAGGGGCAGCTACAGTCGCCGGGTCGTATTGGTGGCAGCCGCATTCTTCGGAGTATTTTTTGTCTTCGAGGAGCATTTTTACCAGCTCTTTAAAGCAGGTGATCTCAAAGTCGATGCAGCAGCAGTCCATCACAATGCGCTTGTCGACAATGGTTAATACGGGTTGTTGCAGGTGTACAGGACAGGTGGTGATCTCGATCACCGACTTAACATGCTTGTTCAGGCCCATGATCTTTGCGTTTATTTTTAAATACAACTATTTAAAAATCAAAATGTTTTGATGCCAGCGGCTTATTTTTGGTTTAAGCAGCTTTCATCAAAAAAGCACCGCATAACATAGCCCTTTTATTTGCCCGGGAATAGCCGTCGCTAAGCCAATATTTCATTGATAACTACCCCAATAATTATATTAACCGTTATGAATATATTTTAACTATCATATAAACCACATTTCTCCCGGATATAATACTAAAAAAATATTCAAAACATTGTGGACTTTTTTGCCCAAGTACCAAAAAACTGTGTGTCTTCAACATTTAATACCCGTAATGCTCCCCCGATGAAGAATATACTGATCATTGATGATGAGGTTAATGTTGGCCTGTTGCTCTCCAAATTTTTGACGCGCAACGGGTTCAACGTGGCCACGGCTACCAGTGGCGCCACCGCTGCCGAGTTGTTAAAAAATAATACATACAACCTTGTGCTGTGCGATTTCCGCCTGGAGGATACTGATGGCCGCGAAATACTCAAAAAAATAAAGGCAGAATACCCGGAAACGGGCGTCATCATCATCACGGGGTATTCGGATATCAAAATGGCGGTCGAGCTTATCAAAATGGGCGCTTATGATTATATCACCAAGCCCCTCTATCCCGACGAGATATTAACCACCATCAACAAAGCCATCGAAACCCAAAAGGCTTTAACCGAAGATACCCATGCGGCAACTGCGGCCATCACCACCGCCGAACCGCGTACTTCCTCAAAAAAAACAGTCGCGTCGGATGATTTTGTTATCGGCACCAGCCGCGCCTCGAAAGATCTGGTACACCAGATAGAGCTGGTTGCGCCAACCATGTACAGCGTTATCCTCATCGGCGAAAGCGGTACAGGTAAAGAGTCGGTAGCAAAAAGTATACACTTGCACAGCAACCGGGCCGATAAACCTTTCATAGCCATGGATTGCGGCTCGCTCACCAAAGAACTGGCCGGCAGCGAATTTTTCGGGCACGAAAAGGGTTCTTTTACCGGTGCCCTGAACACCAAGATAGGCCACTTTGAACTGGCCAACGGCGGCACGCTGTTTTTGGATGAGATAGCCAACCTTTCGTACGATATACAGGCCGCCCTGCTGCGCACCTTACAGGAGCGTAAAGTGAGGCGCATAGGCGGCACCAAAGAAATTGACCTGGATGTACGCATTGTTGTGGCCACCAACGAAAACCTGCAGGAAGCCATCCGCAACGGCAAATTCAGGGAAGACCTGTACCATCGCTTCAACGAGTTCAGCATCAACTTGCCGCCCCTGCGCGAACGTGGCAAAGATATTTTGTTATTGGCCGAACACTTTTTGGCGCTCGCCAACGAAGAATTGGGCCGCAACGTAAGCCGCTTTTCGCCCGAGGTAATCGAAAGTTTATTGAACTACCGCTGGCAAGGCAACGTGCGCGAATTGAAGAACGTGATACGCCGCGCCGCGCTCCTCACCGAAGGCGAAGAGGTGCAAACTAAAGCATTACCGCTCGAAATATACAACAACTCAAGGCCCACGGCAGCCGAACCGGTATATGATAACGGCGTAAAAGAGGCCCGGCACGATTTGAAAAACGCCGCCATGGAAGCCGAGTACGAAACCATTTTGCGCGTTTTGCGCGAAGTAAACTTTAACAAAACCAAGGCTGCAGAGATTTTGAACATCGACCGTAAAACGTTGTATAACAAAATGAAGGCCAACAACCTGGACAAATAACAAGGCGATGGACAATGACGAAAACAACAGCGCCCTGCGCAGTTTAAGGCACGATATAAAAAACCAGCTTTCAAGTATCGTTCTATCGGCCAGTCAGTTGCGTTATGAGATGCCTGATGCAAATGAAGATAGTATTTTTTACCTCGAAACCATCGAAAACAGCTGCAAACAAATCATCGAGATTTTAGATAAAGCATAGTTTAACGTTCTTTTAGTTTTTGGCAAACATTTCGGCCCTGTTTTGTTTTAACTATATGGAGCATCAAATCGTTACACATGTCAGTATTCAACACTAAGCAGCGCAATAACATTACCCTGGTAGGCATGGTGCTGCTGGGATGCTTTTTGTTGTATGCTTTAAGCGGGCTTTTCAATTCAATTTTGGGCGCCGTGGTTTTATACACCATTTTCAGGCCCATGTTCCTCAATCTCGTCGAAAAAAAGGGTTGGAGCAAGGGCGCTGCTACAGGGCTCATCATCATCATTTCCCTGGTGGTTATCGTAATCCCTTTCTTGTCGGTGAGCATTATGGTGGTCGATAAAATTACCGAACTTTCGTCGGCTCATTTGCCTATACAGGAGTGGCTGGCAAAAATTGATGCCTTCGCGGGCTCGCACCTGCACCAGCAAGACTTTGTAAAAAGCATCAATATCCCACAAAAGGTAGGCGGTTTTGTTGCCGAGCTGTTCCCATCTATTTTAAGCAGCGCGGCAGGTATATTCCTTACCCTATTGGTATTGTACTTTTTGTTGTACTACATGTTTGCCCAATATAAAGAGTTTGAGTCTGGCTTGATAAAGTATGCGCCCTTCCGGCAAAAGGACTCCTTAAAGTTTGCCAATGAGCTCCGCAATGCCACCTATTCAAACGTTATAGGCCAGGGCATTATATCCCTTTCGCAAGGCATTTTGTTTACCATCGGCCTAAAAATAGTGGGCCTGCCCGATCCTATATTCTGGGGGGTTATCGGCACATTTATTTCGTTTTTACCGGTGGTGGGTGTACCAACGCTCGCGCTTGTTTTTAGCGTTGTACTGTTTTTGAACGGGCACACCTGGCAGGGCTTTTTCCTTATCGCCTGGGGTTTCGTCATGATTGTTTATCTCGACAATTTCCTCCGTCTGCTCATCAACAAACGACTGGCCAACACGCACCCTTTAATCACCATTATCGGCGTAATTATCGGCATCCCCATGTTTGGGATACTTGGCCTGGTTTTTGGGCCGGTGTTGCTGTCGTACTTTTTGCTGTTGGTAGAGATATATGAAAGCAACCGTTTGGGCGATGCCCGCTTGGAGAACGCAAGTAGCGATGAAGACAGATAGCATAAAACAATTAGTTAAAAAACAGGTTTATTAGATAGTTAAAATGTATTTGGGTATTTTTGTAATCAAATACATAGCAAACACAAATCAAATTATCATGAAAGACGATACCAAGGTAGTAATAGCATTGTTGGCCGGATTGGCAGCAGGCGCGGCATTGGGTATTTTATTTGCACCCGATGCAGGATCGGAAACCCGCGACAAGTTGGCAGAATCGTTAAAAAACTTAGGCGATTCGATAAAAGAAACCGCCGCTAACGAAATCAACAACCTTTCGGGATTGAAGGACAAAGTGATCAGCAACCTTAAAACGAAAGTTAAAAGCGTTGAAGAAGAATATCAGGACGATATAGAACATGCTTAAACCAAAAGCTTCTCCATCAATGGTTTTTGATGGAGAAGCTTGATCATATCAGTGATGGAAAACAACAAGGACGAAAAGCCCGGTATAACCGACCAGCTGCGCCAATACATTGAGACCCGTGTCGAACTGGCCCGATTACAGGCCATCGAAAAAGGTACGTCATTTGCAGCAGCTTTGGCTACCGAGATTTTTGTATTGATATGCATAGCTATCACCCTGCAATTTTTCAGCATCACGGTAGCCCTGTTTTTGGGCTCCCTGTTAGGGTCTTACTGGATGGGTTTTGGCTGCGTTACTTTTGTATACTTTCTGGCAGCGCTTATCGTTTCGGCCTACAAAAAGAAATACATCGAGCCGCGCATCATCGATTTCTTGATCAAAAAAATCTTCAGGCAAAAAAACAACAAAGAAAATGGCGATTCATAGCATCAGCGACCTGAGGGCCGAGATAGCCCATTTAAAGCACCAAAAAAAGGAGCAGGAGCTTGCTATAAAAGAACGCTTCAGCAGCCCTACTGCCATTTTCGACACCGTTTTTTCATCGGCAAAAAAATCTGATGTGGGTAGTATGCTTTTCAACCCCGACGAACTTATCGGTTTGGCATCGAGGTTTGTATTGCCGCTCATCCTCAACAAAACCATTTTCCGCAGTTCAAACTTTATCGTAAAAACATTGGTTACGTTGCTTTCGCAACAGGCTTCGGGTATCATTAATTCAAATACCGTTACCTCGGTTTGGGACAGCATCCGCTCGCTCATCGCCAAAGTCTCCAAAAAAAAGAAAACAGCCGCCGATGGCATGCCCCCTTACGGTGAAGGCATTCTGGATTAAGATACCAGTTCGTTTAGTTTCAGAAAATCCTTGTAGGCAAGCGCCAAACCTTCTTCAAGCTCAACTTTGTGTTTCCAGCCCCAGCTGTGCAGTTTCGATACGTCCATCAACTTACGTGGCGTTCCATCGGGCTTAGTGGTGTCAAAGTCAATCGTACCTTCATAACCAATGGTCTTTTTAACCAGTTCGGCCAGGTCTTTTATCGATAGGTCATGCCCTGTCCCTATATTGATCAGGTTAGGCTCGTTATAGTTTTGCATCAGGTAATAGCAGGCTTCGGCCAAATCATCGGCAAACAAAAACTCACGTTTTGGCGAGCCTGTTCCCCAAATGGTAACGGTTGGCGTTCCGTTCACCTTAGCCTCATGAAACCTGCGTATCAAAGCCGGCAACACGTGCGAGTTTTGCGGATGGTAATTATCGTTATATCCATACAAATTGGTGGGCATTACCGATATATAGTTACAGCCATACTGCGCGCGGTAAGCATCGCACATTTTAATACCCGCAATTTTTGCAATGGCGTAGGGTTCGTTGGTATCTTCCAGCAGGCCTGTCAGCAAATATTCTTCTTTGAGTGGTTGTGGTGCCATTTTAGGGTATATACAGCTAGAGCCCATAAACAGCAGTTTTTTAACACCGTTTAGGTAGGAGTTGTGGATCACGTTATTTTGTATCTGTAAATTATCATACAAAAATTCGGCGCGGTAGGTATTGTTGGCTACAATGCCGCCTACTTTTGCGGCGCATAAAAATACGTAGTCAGGTTTTTCTTTCGCGAAAAAATCAGTTACTTGTACCTGGTCGCGCAGGTCAAGCTCCTTGGATGTGCGGATTACAAAATTGTTGAAACCTTCTTTAACCAGTTTGCGGTAGATGGCCGAACCCACCATGCCCCGGTGCCCGGCGATGTATATTTTTGCGTCTTTTTCCAAAATACGTGGTCTTTTCATCAAATATATAAACTCTTGCCAATACCATTAATCAGGAAAAGCTATTTTTACATTTTTTATAACAAACGTGGGAAAAGATAAGATAAGACGCTTCGCCGAAATAGCCGATTTTGCTAATGTGTTGCAACTGGATGAAGGCAAACCGATGCAGGGCCAATGGGCTAAAACATTTTTTAAGAACAACCATCCGCTGGTATTGGAATTAGCCTGCGGTAAAGGCGAGTATACCGTAAACCTGGCGCAACTGTTCCCCGATAAAAACTTTATCGGGATCGATTATAAAGGCAACCGCATTTGGCGCGGGGCAAAAACCGCCATTGAAGAAGGCATCGGCAACGTAGCTTTTTTACGCATCCAGATCGAAAACCTCATCGCCTACTTCGGTCCCGGCGAGGTGGATGAGATATGGATCACCTTCCCCGACCCGCAGCCGCAATTGAGCCGGGAGAAAAAGCGTCTTACTTCGCTCCGCTTTTTGGATATGTACAAAGTGATACTAAAGCCCGGCGGCGCGGTACACCTCAAAACCGATAACGATAACCTGCATGCTTATACAGCCGATAAAGTCAATGAATTAGGGCTGACCACCCATGTCCGCACTGAAGACCTCTATCATTCTGAGTTTGCCGATGAGGTACTCTCGATAAAAACCTATTACGAACGCAAATATTTAAAGCATAATAAAAACATTAACTACCTTAAGTTTTCATTTGAGTAGCCATGCACAAAAAAACGCAGGAGGATTC
>NZ_CAITNG010000051.1 GCF_903893715.1 uncultured Mucilaginibacter sp. | reverse complement strand
GTGGGGCCTAATTTATGGGTAACAAACATTACGATTACCACAAAAGCCAATGCCACTATCATTTGGAAAATGATGGGCAAATAATTAACCGGCAAACTTTGAGATTCCATGCGGCAAATATAGGGGGAAACAAATCAAATAAAAAAGCCCTGTTAAATTAACAGGGCTTTTTATTATTTATTTTTTGGCGCCGGGGCGGCGGTTTTATGATCGAAATAAAACTTGGCGTATCCGTTGGTCGGGTCGGCAGCTTGTGCTTTGGTAAAATTGTCGAGCGCTTTGGCGTCGTCTTTATCGTGGTACTCGTAATAGTTACCGAGATAAGCATAGGCGTCGCCCAGTAGGCCTTTGTTATTGTCCGACAATGGTTGCGGCATCGCAGTCAAAATTGTTATCATTTGCTCATAATATGGCTTCGACAAACCTTTTAAGGTAGCCGGATCGGGGTCCTTGACATCATTTATGTAGGCACGATACATCGAGAAGTTCAAATTGGGTTTTCCCATTTTTTGTTGGGCAAAACTGATGGCTGAATCTGCTTTAGTCAATAATGTGGAATCCGGTTTAACGGCAGGGTTTGTTTTAGCTGCTGCGCTTTGAGCTTTGAATGCGAAATAATAAGAGAAACCCTCATAAAAGTGTGGCACAACTAAGGGTTTATTTGTAATCTTAGTAGTCAAGTCATCGTAAGCCTTAGCTGCTTCTAACCATTTCCTTTTTTCTCTATACATTACCGCAATTTGACCATAAACCTCTTCAATTTTTGTACTGTCGAGCGCAGCGTATTGTTTCATCGTCTCAACACCTTTTACGGTATCGCCGGTAGCAATTTGCAGGCGGCCCAAATACAAATAATCGCGGGGGATGATACGTTTCGGATCGGCCTGTGTCATCCATTTATTGATGGCAGATAAACCTGTGGCGTAGTCTTTATTTTCGTATGCGGAATAAGCTATGTAACGATATGCGCGCAGGTTAGAATTGCTTTGCTTCGATATTTCGCTGGCTTCGGTTTGTAGTGTTTTGTAATCGCCGGCATCAATCAAGAAGTCGGCATAACGCATGCGCGATTCAATTGAACGGTCGGTCAAATCCAGGTATTTCCTGTAATTGTCAACCGCTTCCTTAATTTTCGCTGATAGGACTTTTATATCAGCTTTGCCCTGCAGGAAATTTGTTTCTGCCATTTCGCGATAAGCGGGGCCATAGTTAGGGTCTTTGGCCAGGGCTTGTTGGAACGAAGTAATAGCATCGTCAAAATTATTGGCATTTTTGATCAATACGCCTAAATCGACCAATATTTTTGGTGAATTAGGGTCGAGACCCTGAGCTGTGCTATAGTTTACATAGGCTTCGCTATTTGCATTTTGCGAGCGGTAGGCATCGCCTATGGCTACAAAATAATCAGGGTCTTTGGCACCAAAAGCTTTAGCCTTATCTAAAACCGCCAATGCAGAAGCCGGATCTACGGGGATTGATGGTTTTAATTCGCCCGGTTTCATATAAACATATGCTTCGGCAGCGTAAATGTATGGCTTGTCGTCTTTACCGGCCAGGATAAGGGCTTTATCAAAGTTGCCTTTTGCCGAAGCGCCATTTTTGTTCAAACGGTCCACAGCGCCCAAACCAACATAGTTTAAAGCCGACTTTGGGTTTATAGCGATGCCTTTGTTAAAAGCCACACTTGCCGAATCGGGATAGTCCTGCGCGATGTACACCCAACCCAGGTAAAAGAAGTTTTCGTCTTTAGTGGGTTGTGTAACGGTCAGGTTTTTTAATATGCCTTTGGCTTTTTGAAATTGCTCGGCATCTATCGCTTTTTTTGCATCGGCAAGGCTTTGCGCAAAACCCGCTGAACCTGCCAATATGAGCCCTGCGGCCACAATCAATCCTTTACTTACTACTTTCATTGGTTCCAAATTATATAAATTTTATTGCTTTACAATATTAATTTCCCGGGGCGGAATCGAATCGGGCAAAATACCCGACCTTAAAATTATCCTTTGCCCGCGTTCGCTTTCTAAAAACGATGCAAAACCCTTGCCAAGTCCGCCACGGCCTGTAGCGTTTATGATATATAACGCCCTGGTAAGCGGATATTCCTTTAATGCCAGTGTTGTTTGCGATGGCTTAAAGTATGTTACCGGGTCGTCTTTATAGGCTTCGTTACGAACGCCTACAATTTTTACCTTATGTACCAGACCTGCATAATAATTGTCCGGGTCGTTCAGCCAGGTAAAGCTCACAAAACCAATGGCATTGGGATGTTCGCTTACATATTTTATCACTTCGACATTTGACTTAAGCGCGTAAATATTTTTTTGCTGAAGTGTGGTATTCCCGGAAAATTCTTTCAAATAACGTGTTATGCTCGAGTTTGGGTTATCAAAAACAATAGCGCTGTTTGTTTTTGCCTGCCCGTTGAGCATTTTTTTAATTTCGGTTACCGATGTTACCGTATCGGCCGATGCCTGGTTCACAATTAAGGTCACCGCATCGAATGCAAACATATTTATTTCGGGGGGCAATGCCCTTGACCGAAGCAATTCCAATTCATCGGGTTTTAAATTTCTGGCCAATATGGCCACCCGTATACTATCGCTCAACAATAATTTAACCGCCTCGGCCTCTGTTTTGTACAGCACCTGTGGCTTGGCTTCTTTGTAGAAGGCTTTAAAAACGTATAATTCTTCGTCCACTATTGGCGAAAACGAACCATCGGCCACAAACTGGGTTGTGCCCTTTAAAAATTCGTCGCCTGAATTTACTTTCTTTACAGGTTGCCTGCAAGCCTGCAACAAAATAAATGTTGCCACAAATAAAAAAAGCTGTCCCGCTCTATTCTTCATCTATATCTTTCTTAAACAACCTCGGGATGCGGATGAGGGCGTAAAGTAAAATTACCCCGCCAAATACCCGCTTGTATGTTGTTGTCATGTTGAGTGGCATGCCATCCCAAAAGATGACCATGAGCCCCATGGTAGTCAAACTGACAACTACTAAAACTCCTAAAATAAACAGAAACCGCCTTTTGAGCGATTTCTGTTTTTCATGATCGTGTAGCATCAAAATAATGCCTTTTATTGGTCGTTAAGGGTAAAGTTAACCGGGATAGTAAACTGAACACGTACGGGTTTACCGTTTTGAACGCCTGGTTTCCACTTCGGAGCCAGTTTCATTACACGTGTAGCTTCTTCACCCAAACCGTTACCCGGCTCGCGTAAAACTTTAATATCGGTCAGGCTGCCGTCTTTTTCAACAACAAACTGCAATATTACTTTACCTTGTGTACCTGCTTCTTTAGCAGCCGAAGGGTACTGTATTTTTTTACCTAAGTAATCGTAAAACTTTTGCATGCCACCGGCAGGCTCTGGTTCAACTTCAACCGCTGTAAAAATCGCGTTTCCATCGCCTTCGGTAACGGCTTGCTGGTCGGAGTTACCAACCGGCTCATCGATACGTATTTGCGCGTTCGGGTCGCCTTTTTGTTCCTTTTGGCCGGGATCAGCTACTTCCAATTGCTTTTCGGTCGGCGGATCTTTTTCCTTAACCTCGTTATCGGGTTTTACGATAGGAGGCGGGAACTTCACCTGATCAACCTTGGGCTTTGGTGGCTCCTTTGGTGGCGGCGGCGGTGGTTTTGCTTTATCGAGCGGTGGTGGTGGCAACAATACCACATCCACAGACTTAACCTTTTCTTTGGCTTTAGGGATGAAACCTGATACGATGTTGATAATGGTTGGCGAACCTACTGCAACAAGGAAACAAACGATAGCTATGATGAGCGCCTTATTGATAGTTCTGGGGTTCTCTTTCCGTAGCTCGTATGCACCATAAGCCTGGTTACGACCTTTAAAAACAACTTCAAGCCATTGCGGATTATATATATTTACTTTTTCTCCAAACATTTTAGTGGCTTTTATATTAATTACGATTAATCACTTTTTTTATTGCGCTAAATACAATTTAGTACAAGCCGTTCTTTTTCAAATCCGCAATCTCCGGATCGGTAATATCAACAACGGCGTGTATATCAATTCCCGCAATGTTCAACTCATCAAGCGCTTCAACAAAATCGGCATAGGTTGATTTATCGCTCGGTTTGATCAAAACGATCATTGGCTGTCCGCCGTGGGTTGACATTACGTGGTCCTTGTTATCTAACAGCGCTTTGCGCAATCCGTTTTTGCCGAAATTATCAACAGTAGGGGCCGATTTTCCTGTTTCGCCCATATACCATTCCAATTTGTTTTGCGAACCTAACAAAATAGTCATGGTACGCGTTGCGGGTACAGGCAACTGGTCATGCTGTTCATCTTTGTCCGGCATGGCCATGTCCATGGCCTTGGCTTTCATCAGCGTGGTGGTCAACATAAAGAAAGTGATGAGCAGGAAGGCCAAATCCACCATCGCTGTCAGATCGACGCGCATGGACGATTTTTTGGACCGTACCTTACCACCTTTATGTTTCCCCCCGCCGGAGGTGTCTAATTCTGCCATTTTATTTTATTTAGGCGCTGTTTTGAGCGCTGTAATTAAACTAAATTTGTTAACTTTTTGCTTTTGCAGAATATTGATAACCGTTTTAATGGTTGGATATTCTTGCTTCGAATCGCCTTTTATGGCAATAAGCAAAGCTTTTTGATTGATGGCTACGTCGGCCTTACGCGCCTCGCGTACCCAGTTGAACAATTGGTTGCTTACGGAATCGGTAGGGATGCCGGTTTGAACAACTTTTTTGCGTGCATCGGGGTCCATATCAAGGTAACCTTTCAGCTGGCCAATCGGCATTCCAAATTCGGGCAATACCTCAAATACGGCTGATTCCTCCGGGGTAAAGGTGATGTTGTACAATTTACCAACTTCTTCCAGCATTTGCTTGCGGATGGGTTGACCTTCGACACCGAAAAACACTTTGCCCGAACCAATGGTGAGCGTTGCAACGTTTTCTTCGGGTAAAAGAATCGTTTTTGTATAGCCCGGTATATCCACAGGAACAGGATCTTCTGTTCTGAATTTTGACGTTAGGATAAAAAACGTCAGCAAAAGGAAAGCTACGTCGCACATGGCTGTCATGTCGGTGGCTGTACTTTTACGTGCTATTTTAACTCTTGGCATATTCTGTTTAATTATTAGTGTGAGAATAAATATGGTTTAAAGAGGCCCGGCTTTTGGCCCGACCCTTAATATCCCATCACTATTAATGAGCAGCAGCTTTGTGCGATGCCGCGAATGTTTGAACTATGCTGAAACCGGTTTCGTCAATTGCGTAAGTCAGTTTATCGATTTTTGATGTAAAGATATTATACATGATGATCGACAAAGCCGAAGTACTGATACCAAACGCGGTGTTGATCAACGCTTCGGAAATGTTACCCGAAAGTACCGACTGGTTAGGCGCACCTGAAGCAGCCATTGTACGGAAGGCCTTGATCATACCGATTACTGTACCTAACAAACCCATCAGGGTACCGATAGATACCAGGGTAGCTATGATAGTTAAGTTTTGCTCTAACATCGGCATTTCTAACGATGTAGCTTCTTCGATATCTTTTTGGATAGCCAATGTTTTTTGATCAACATCCAGGCCAGCTTCCAGTTCCATTTCGCGGTATTTTTTCAAACCCGATTTGATAACGTTAGCTACCGAACCTTTTTGTTTATCGCACTCGGCGCTTGCGGCTTCAATATTGCCGGCATTTAAAAATGTTTGTACTTTTTTAACAAAGGCATCTACACTGCCAGAGCCGGATGCTTTGCCAATAACGATAAACCTTTCGATTGAGAAAACGATAACCATGAGTAACATCGTCATGATAACCGGTACAATTACACCACCTTTGTGGATCAGGCCAAAAATATCATTGGCTTCGCCGCCATCCGGATCGCCGCCTTTAAAGTGGCTTGCATCTCCAAGGAAGAAAATAAATGTGCATAGTGCTACAACAAAGCAAATAGGTATAGCCAGCGATGAAAACATGCTCGCTGAGCCTGAGCTTTCTTTTTTAACGGTAGTCGGTTTTGGTGCGGGTGCGTTTGCCATTACTTTAAATTTTAGTTAGTTTTTAGTTTTTATAAATGTTAGTTAATTAATGCGCTGATTTAAAATGCGAATAGCAAATTTATGCTTTAATAGCATAAATCATAATAAAACGAATAAAAAAAACTCCATTTTATTTATTGTTAATAATAAGTTAACGTTGGCTTAGTTAGTATGTTGATAAATAAAGAACGCTTTTGATTAAAAATTTGTATACGTTTCTACAATTTTCTACAATACAAACCATTTTTTTTTTAGAAACGCAAGGGATTGCAACAAAATTTATTGTAACTAAAACGATACTGTGCCATCTAAGCAAATTAACACCTTAAAAATGTAGATGAAATTTAGAATGAGGATTCCATAAAGGGCGCGAAAAAAAAATTTCTTCTTTTATTTTAAACGTTTAGCCCCCTGCTTTTTTGGCTTTGTAACCGTCGGTTATTAAAATGGTGAGAATCTTATCCCTGAAATCGCCTTGTATCAGTATTTCCCCATCTTTAACGGATCCGCCAACGCCGCATTTTGATTTAAGCTTTTTACCAATGTCTTCCAAATCGTTATCGGTGCCTATAAAACCGGTTATCCGGCTCACTACTTTGCCGCCGCCTTTGCGGTCGAGGTATATCTTGAGGTTTTGCTGTTGCGGGGGCAAGGTTACGGCGCCGTTGTCCAGGCTGTCATTATATTGAAAACCGGGATCGGTAGAGTAAACAACGCCGGGGCTGTTTTTGTGTTTTTTCGACATGGCTGTCAGGGTTTGTAATGATCGCCAACGATTACCTTTAGGGTATGCGGGAACATGTTGATTTCTATTTCATCGCCGATGATGCTGGGCTCGCCATCCAAATGTATGGGGCCGGGGCTTTTGCGTTTTATCTTGACGTGTTTGCCACGGATGATTTCGACAAAGGCCGAGCTTTCCACCTGTTTGGTGAGCATGCGCAGCCCCATTTCGAAAAGCCGGTAACCCGGGAACGGTTTTACCACGCAAACATCAATCAAGCCATCGTGCAGCGATGCGCTGGGGGATACGTGTGCATTGTTGCCAAACTGCGAAGAGTTGGCAAAACTCAACATAAACGCTTCCCTGTCGTAAGCGCAGCCATCTATTTCGATATGGTAGTCTTGCGCTTTATAATTCGAAAATTCCTGAATGGATGAAGTAAAATAAGCTTTAAAGCCGCGTTGTTTATCATGCGAAAAAACTTCGCTGATGTGGGCATCAAAACCCAAACCGGCCATGTTGAAAAACCATTGGTTGTTTATTTTACCGGCATCGATGATTTCGGTGCGGCCGGTGTTGATGTTTTTGATGGCTTTTACGGTATCGAGCGGTATATTTAGAAAACGCGCAAGGCCATTGCCCGAGCCGTAAGGTATAATGGCGAGGGTTTTATCGGTGCCGGCGAGAGCCGAAGCAGTTTCGTTCACTGTGCCATCGCCGCCAACGGCAACAATAATATCGTAAACAGCCACCGCTTTTTTTGCGATGGAGCGAATAGAGTTTTCGGCAGTACTATAAATAACTTCATGGTCGAAAACACCCTTGTCCAGGTATTTTTCTATCAACGCGGGTACCCCGTCCTTCTTCTTCCCTCCCGAAACCGGGTTAATGATAAATAATATGCTCTTTTTCAACTATATGTTTTATAAATCGGGCAAAAGTAGTTGTAATTTTTACTTTTATAAAATTGTTTTAACTTAGCGGCTCGAAAGTGGACTGATTTGTATGGGCCTGATATAGACCCGGATTGCAACCACGTAAAAAAGTGCTAAAATACCGCTTCTTTTTTTACTCTCAATCCAATCTTCATGCCACGTTTTTCGTAGATTAATAAAATTTAACGTTCATATGTCTTATTTATTCACTTCAGAGTCGGTATCAGAGGGACACCCTGATAAAGTTGCCGACCAAATTTCGGACGCATTAATTGACAATTTTCTGGCATTTGACCCTGAATCGAAAGTGGCCTGCGAAACGCTGGTTACTACCGGACAGGTAATATTGGCGGGCGAAGTAAAATCGAAAACCTACCTCGACGTGCAAAAAATAGCCCGCGATGTAATCAACAAGATTGGTTATACCAAGGCTGAATATATGTTTGATGGCAGCTCGTGCGGGGTGTTATCGGCGATACACGAGCAATCGCCGGATATTAACCAGGGCGTTGACCGTAAAACCAAAGAAGAGCAAGGCGCCGGCGACCAGGGTATGATGTTTGG
>NZ_CAITNG010000050.1 GCF_903893715.1 uncultured Mucilaginibacter sp. | reverse complement strand
GAAAAGAAGTTTGCTGTTATTTATTGTTTTTATGACATAAGTCCCTTCGATCAATCACGATACATTTATCAGTTAGTGTTCGACTTTGTCTGCATCAGACGACTGTTATTTGGAGCATGTGTATATGTAATAGCCGTCCAGATTTCTTGTGAGCGTTCCGGAATGCACCTTTTTTTAACCCAGATTCCGCAATAGCGATAAAATGCCTAAATTGGCCTTTAAATTCTAATGCGTAGCAATAGAGAAATTAAGCCATGGAATTCGATATAAGCTATACCAGCAAAGAGATTACGCCTTGGGGCGGAATGGTATTTTTGGAGCAAATGTTGCAGAAAACGGGCTTTCGTGATCTTGTTGACAATAATCCTGACTTGCCGGTGTCCGGCTCTAACCGTGGCTACAAAACATCAACCATTATTGAGGGGTTTATTACCAGTATCTGGTGTGGGGCTAATCGTTTTTTGCATACCGAAGTTACCCGCCATGATGCAGCTTTAGGTAAAATATTCGGATGGCCGCGTACGCCAGGGCAGGATACTTACAAACGATTCTTTGGTAAATTTACCCAATCCACCAACCAGTCCGTAAGCGACTATTTTTATACATGGATATTCGACAATCTTAAGTTCGACAACTTTACTTTGGATATCGACTCGTCTGTAATGACCCGGTACGGACAGCAGCAAGGAGCTAAAAAAGGGTATAATCCGCAAAAAAAAGGTCGTAACTCGCATCATCCGCTGATTGCATTTATTGACGATGTGAAGGTGGTTGCCAATATGTGGCTGCGAAGTGGTGACACCTCGTCGGCTAATAATTTTCTTGCATTTCTTGAAGATACTTTGTCGAAGCTGAAAAATAAATCTATAGGTCTGATCCGCCTTGACAGCGGGTTTTGCCAATCCGATATCTTTGATCACCTGGAACAAAAGCAGATTGATTATATTGTTTCTGCAAAGTTTACCCACCCAATACAGCGACTCATAGCCGGGAAAAAAGGATGGATGATGTTGGATAACGGTATAGAGATATGTGAACAAATCCACCAGGCATCTGTTTGGCAAAAGCCTCGCCGGATTGTGATCGTAAGGCAAAAGATAAAAGACCGCCCGCAGGCAACAGGGAGGCAGTTAAAGCTTTTTAAAGATAACGAAGAGCATCAGGGCTACCGCTATTCAGCTTATGTGACCAACCTTAGGTTTGCAGCATCTGATGTTTGGCGCCTGTACCGTGGCCGTGCCGAAGCTGAAAACAGAATCAAAGAATTGAAGTATGATTTTGGCTTCGACAGCTTTAACCTCAATAGTTTTTATGCTACTGAGGCTGCGTTGACCTTTGCAATGATTGCTTATAACCTCATGGCATTATTCAGGACATTTATATTGCAGGAAAAAACACAGAAAACACTTTCCACCCTACGTTACAGAACATTTGCGATTGGTGCTTATTTTGAAAAAATCAATGGTAAACTCGTGCTTAAAATAGCTTTGAGTAAAAAAAGACGGGCATGGTTTTCCGGCCTCTGGAACTACTCAAAAGAGTTCGATTACCCTTTCGTGCTATCTAATGCGTAATCCGGGATTAGTACTTGTATTGTAGGTAGTTACATACTG
>NZ_CAITNG010000049.1 GCF_903893715.1 uncultured Mucilaginibacter sp. | reverse complement strand
CACTTTGCAGGTCGAGTAACGATTTTACCTTTATTTTTTCGCCATAGTTGTCAAAACAAACAAATTCCGATTTTGACCCTGCACGTGTTTTGCGTTGCTCAATAAAATCGAATGTTTTATAAAAGTAGTGGTCAAAAACCACATCTTTGCTTTTTAACGTTTCCGAGAAATTCAATCGAAAGCCCATCGCATCCATCCAGTGGTGCACTTTGGCTCTAAGGGGTAGGCGTATATCCTTCATAAAATCAGCATTTTATACATCAACGATAAACCCGATAGTTATGTTTCACTATCCGGGTTTATATTTCGACACATTTGTTGATAATCCTTGCAATCATCAAAATCAAATAGTCTTTTTATTGTCATGTAATGCATTTATTACCTGCGCTATATGTAACAATCGTATGATTAATATGGCAAGTGTCACAAATTGTCCGTCTTTTGCAGACTAAATTTATAAAACTCAACCGTCGGTCAATGTGGCCGGGTTGAAGCACAATAATTGAAATTATGAAGTCACTGATATTTGTTGCCTTATTCGCTCTTTGCTTTTCTTTTAGTAGTTATGCCCAAACCCGGGAAGTGCGGGGTGTTATTGCCGATACAACCAAGCAAACCGTACCCGGTGCAATTGTGAAGTTGATATCTAAAGTGGATAGTAGTATTGTAACTACCGATATAAACGGAAACTTTGTTTTCCATGCTGTAAAAGGGAAACAGTTTACACTGACCATAGCTTCGATAGGCTATGACGCATTAAAACGTAAATATACGCTGGATAACGATACCAAACCGGCAAACCTGGGAACGCTCGTGCTCAAAACGGCATCCACAATGTTAAAAGAGGTTCAGGTGGTTGACGTAAATGCTGTTAGGGTAACAGCCGATACAACAGAATATAAGGCAAGTGCATACCCGGTAAGGGCCAACGCTACGGCCGAGGAAATGATAAAAAAAATGCCGGGTGTTGATGTTGACGCGAACGGTAACGTTACCGCGCAAGGCCAGTCAGTTGCGGCGGTTAGGATAAACGGTAAAGATTTTTTTGGCGGCGACGTGCAAACAGCTACCAAAAACTTACCGGCTGATGTTATTGAGAGCATGCAAATAGTTGATGATTACGGCGACCAGGCCAACCTCACCGGCATAAAAACCGGCACACCGCGCAAAATCATGAACTTTGTTATCCGTAAAGACCGGAATCACGGTTATACATTTTCGGGCACCGGTGGCGATGGCGCTGACGCCTTACCATCAAACCCGGGGGTTACTGATGCTAACCGCTATTTTGGTTCGATAAACCTGTTTACTTTCCGCGGCGATCAACAAATATCTGTACTGGGCAGCATCAACAACACCAACCTCAACACCTTTAGTTTTGGTGGCGGTGGTGGCGGTGGTGGTTTTGGTGGTGGCGGCGGCCGTGGTAACGGAGGTCGGATGGGCGGCGGTGGCGGCACACCTACCTCGCCAAATGGTATAACCGATGCACACTCTTTAGGTTTTAACTTTCGTGATGAGTGGGGCAAATATCTTTCTGTTTATGGCAGCTACAGTTTTGCCGATAACACCACAAACACCATTAGTACAAATACCCAAACCAACTTTGGTACGTCGGTAAATAACCAATACAGTAATGAAACAGATGGTTCATTAAATCACCGGTTGACCTGGAACATGGAATTTAAGCCGGATACGATTAACTACATTAAATTTACACCAACATATTCCTACTCAAGTACCACAACTAATTTGTTCGAAACCAACTCGTTTAACTACCCGGCCGACCAAACGCGGAACCAAGACTATACAACAAATACGGTAGGAAATTCAAATTCGCCTAATTATGGAGCAACACTGTTATATAACCACCGGTTTAACGGACATGGACGCAACTTCAGCATTAACACAACAGCAAGCTCTGCGCCGGGGTATTCTTATCAAAACCCTCAAAGCACATACATAGCTGGTACTCCAAACGTGCAGACCTATCAATCTATAACGGTGAACAGCCGTACCAATAGTGTTGGTACCAATCTTTCATACATCGAACCCTTAGGAAAGGTTACTTACCTCGAAGGTACATATGCGTACAATCACTCATATACTACTAATAATAAGGATGACGAAGACACCTATGGCCTACCTTCAACAGCTACCCGAGATGATGCTTTAAGCAATGACTATAGTTTTAATTTCAACACCAATCGTTTCGGCTTGAACTATCGTATTGTCGAAACGAAATATAATTTGACATTGGGTGCGGGCTACCAGTCGGCCCAATTAGAAGGGTCTTCACCCGCTACGCTTACGCAACCTGCCATTACCACCGACCGCACAACAAACAACTTTATCCCGAATTTAAGGTTTGTTTATAATTTTGGACGTAATCAGGCATTAAACATCAATTATAATGGGTCAAGCAATTCGCCAAGTTATGCGCAGTTAAACCCAAGGCCCGACCTTTCGAACGCGACCTACCCATCAATTGGCGACCCGAATTTACTACCCGAGTTTGCAAACAACTACTCGATACGCTACAACAAATTCGATATCGCGACAGGCAACATCCTTTTCGCTAACGCATCATTTACCCAAACAGATAATAAAATAGTAGCCAATACGGTTTATTATCCCCTAAATTATACACCGAACCTTCGTTTATCGGGTACCACAGCTTCGGTTTATGCCAATAGTAACAATTACTATGCCGCCAGTGGTTTCTTTACTTTTGCAAAGCCATGGCAAAAAAGGAAATATACTTTGATATTCAATGGTAATGCGTCATACTCAAACAGCGAAAACACATTAACTACCATTACTCCTTTAGCAACAACGCCGGTAACGTATACATCAACGGTAACTCCAAACACCATCAAATCGCTTACTGTAACGCCTCAATTACGTTTCAGGTTCGATATTCAGGATGTTATTGATGCACAGGCAAGTGCCGCTTACGGGTTTACTAAAAACGACAACTCGGATGGTCTGGGTAACAATAACTTCAGGACAACAACATTGGGTCTGAACGGTAAAAATTATTTCTTTACCAACTGGACTTTGAGTTACGATTACACGAAAACCATTTATACCGGTTACCCAGGTGCTACCAACCCCAACATCTTCAATACCTATCTCGAACGTCGTTTCTTGAAAAACAACGCAGCAACAATACGTGCAACCGTAAACGATGTGTTTAACCAAAATACTGGCTATTCAAATAGTACCTCTGGCTCACAGTCAACTATCAGCAACGTAAACCGCTTAGGCAGGTTCTATTTGTTGACGCTGACCATCCGCCTGCAAAAATTCGCCGGCCAGGCACCACAAAACGGCTTCCCTGGTCAAGGTGGCGGTCGTAGGGGCGATGGCGGTGGCCGTGGTGGTATGGGTGGCGGCGGCATGGGCGGCGGCGGTGGTATGGGTGGCGGCATGGGCGGTCCCGGCGGGCTTGACTAATACTTTGCTACCTTTGCGCATAAATTAGTGTATGCCCAATGGTTGGTGATGAATTAGCACTCGAATTTTTAAACCAAAGCCTGTTGTTGCTTTGCCAAAAAGCAATATACTGGAAACAAGAGAAAGCTTTAATAGCCGCCGATGTCCATTTAGGCAAAGGCGGCCATTTTCGTAAATCGGGTATAGCCATACCCCGCCAACTGGCACAGGATGACCTGGCGGTGCTGTCCGATCTTATCAGGGCTTATAAGCCGGAGAAACTCATTTTTTTAGGCGACTTGTTTCATAGCGATATAAATTCCGATTGGGACTGGTTCGCGCTGTGGAGGCAGCAATTCCCCAAACTCAATATCATATTGATCCGCGGCAACCACGATGTAATGCACGATAACCATTACGTTGCCCTTGGTGTTGAGGTACATCCTTCCCTCAACATCGGCCCCTTTTTAATGCTGCACGAGCCTTTGAATAATGAAAGCCTGGAACTGGTGGAAGGCTATGTGCTGTGTGGCCATATACATCCCGGCATCGCGCTAAAAGGTAAGGGTAGGCAATCAGTCATGTTGCCTTGTTTTGCTTTTAGCACACGGCAGGCAGTACTGCCTTCGTTTGGTAAATTTACAGGCCGCGTATCCATACGCCATCAGGATGATGACAAGATATTCGGGGTATTGCAAGATAGGGTGATCGTGATATAAAACACTATTTATTTTAGAACGATTCTAAATAATTCTAAAAACACGAATAAACCAAATCCATTTCTATCTTTTGCTATTTAATAAATACTTTTGCGCAAATAAATCTGATTAATAATGAGCGATTTTAAACAAACCTTTAACTCGTCATTGGGCAAAAAGCTGATCATGGCTTTAACGGGCTTGTTTCTGTGTACCTTTCTTATCGTACACGTTGGCGGTAACCTGTTGCTTTTTAGCAACGATAATGGTTACGGATTTAACGTGTATGCTAATTTCTTAACACATTTCCCCCCTATCGAGGTAATTGCATACCTGCTTTATGCCTGTATTTTGGTGCACGCTCTATACGCGCTGATTTTAACCATCGGCAACCGCAAGGCAAGGCCAATACCTTACGCCTCAGCACCAAAATCGCCAACGCTATGGTCGTCAAAAAACATGGGGCTGTTGGGTTCTATCCTGTTTTTGTTCATCGTGATACACATGGGCGATTTTTGGTACCACTACCATAACGACGAAACCATGGGTTTTAAAGAATATCGTACCAATTTAGCTACCGGCATGACCGTAGCTACCGATTACCGCCCCGAAACTGCCGATTTCGAACATTCGGTAACCACCCAGGGCGATGTTGAAATTGTTAGGGTAAAGGATTTGCACGCACGTGTGGTAAGCAGCTTTAGCAATTTATGGTATGTGATATTGTATGTTATCGCAATGGGGGCATTATCGTTCCACTTGCTGCATGGCTTTCAAAGCGCTTTTCAAACCGCAGGCTGGAGCCATAAAAAATATAAGCCTTTTGTGCAGTTTGTGGGTACCTGGCTGTTCGCGGTTATTATACCCTTAGCCTTTGCTTTAATGCCCATAGTTTACTATTTCAAATCATTATAATAACCGGCCGGACATTTATCCGGTTATAAAATAAAATTAAGAAGATGATCTTAGACGCTAAAATTCCTGCTGGCCCCTTAGCCGAAAAATGGAGCAAGCATAAGTTTAACCTTAAACTGGTTAACCCGGCCAACAAGCGTAAATATAATGTTATTGTAGTGGGTACAGGTCTTGCCGGCGCTTCTGCGGCAGCTTCGCTTGCCGAGTTAGGCTATAATGTAACCGCTTTCTGTTTCCAGGATAGCCCGCGCCGTGCGCACTCTATCGCTGCGCAAGGTGGCATAAACGCAGCTAAGAACTATCGTAACGACGGCGACAGCGTTTACCGTTTGTTTTACGATACCATAAAAGGCGGCGATTACCGTGCCCGCGAAGGCAACGTTTATCGCTTAGCCGAAGTTTCTGTAAACATCATCGACCAATGTGTTGCACAAGGAGTTCCCTTTGCCCGCGAATACGGTGGTTTATTGGACAACCGCTCCTTTGGTGGCGCACAGGTATCCAGAACGTTTTACGCTAGGGGACAAACCGGACAACAATTATTATTAGGCGCATACTCAGCGTTGAACCGCCAGATACACGAAGGCAAAGTAAAAATGTACACCCGCACCGAAATGCTGGATGTGGTTGTAGTTGATGGCAAGGCGCAAGGTATTGTAACACGCAACCTTGTAACCGGTGCTATCGAAACTCATGCCGGGCACGCCGTTTTATTGGCCACAGGCGGATATGGTAACGTATTTTACTTGTCGACGAACGCGATGGGCTGTAACGTTACAGCGGCGTGGCGTGCGCATAAACGTGGTGCTTTTTTCGCTAACCCTTGCTATACACAGATACACCCTACCTGTATCCCGGTAACGGGCGACCACCAATCGAAACTGACATTGATGTCGGAATCCTTGCGTAACGATGGCCGTGTTTGGGCACCCAAAACCGTGGAGCTGGCCCAAAAGCTGCGCAAAGGTGAACTGAAAGTAACCGATCTGAAAGAAGAAGACAGGGATTACTTCCTGGAAAGAAAATATCCGTCTTTCGGTAACCTGGTGCCGCGCGATGTGGCCTCGCGTAACGCAAAAGAGGTAGTTGACGAAGGTAAAGGCGTTGGCGCATCGGGCGTGGCCGTTTATTTGGATTTTGCAGAATCGATAGCTCGTTTGGGCGAGGATACGGTAAGGGCCAAATACGGCAACCTCTTCGATATGTATTATCAGATTACCGATGAGGACCCATATAAAGTGCCAATGCGCATTTATCCGGCGGTACACTATACCATGGGCGGCCTTTGGGTTGATTATAACCTGATGACCACCTTGCCTGGCTTGTATTGCTTAGGCGAAGCCAACTTCTCCGACCACGGTGCCAACCGTTTAGGTGCTTCGGCATTGATGCAGGGTTTGGCCGATGGTTATTTTGTGGTACCTTATACCGTTGGCGATTATTTGGCGACAATCGGTCCGAAACCCATTGATACCACACATCCGGCTTTTGCGCAAACCAAAAAAGATGTTGAAGACAGGATACAACAACTCATCGCATTAAAAGGCACAAAAACGGTTGACGAATATCACCGCGAACTGGGCCATATTATGTGGGAATATTGCGGTATGGCACGTTCTGCAGAAGGCCTGAACAAAGCCAAAGGCCTGATAGCGCAACTAAAGGTTGATTTCTGGAAAAACGCTATTGTTTTGGGCGAGAACGAAGAGTTTAACTCATCACTGGAAAAAGCCGGTCGCGTTGCCGATTTTATTGAACTGGGCGCGTTGATGATAGAAGATGCTTTGAACCGCACCGAATCATGCGGTGGACACTTCAGGGTGGAATCACAAACCGAAGAAGGTGAAGCTTTACGCGATGATGAGCATTTTGCCTACGTAGCAGCTTGGGAATATACCGGCGAAGACAAACCCGAAGTACTGAACAAAGAGCCTTTGGTTTTTGAAAATGTTAAATTAACGCAACGTAGTTATAAATAGTATTGAGTAGCGCGTATTGCGATATGCGATAAAAACACGCTAATTGAATAAATGAATTATAAATAGGATTTGCGGTTTGCTGAAAGAGTTAATATCTCAATACGCAATACGCAATACTCAAATCTAACGAAGAATGAGTAACGGAAATATGAACCTGACGCTTAAAGTGTGGCGTCAAAAAAATGCTTCGACCAAGGGTGCATTTGTTACCTATAAAGCTGACGGGATTTCGGCCGACATGTCGTTTTTAGAGATGCTCGACGTAGTGAACGAAGGCCTGATACACAAAGGTGAAGACCCGATACATTTTGACCATGATTGTCGCGAAGGTATTTGCGGCATGTGTTCGCTGTATATCAACGGACAGCCGCATGGCCCTAAACGTGCTATTACCACCTGCCAATTGCACATGCGTACCTTTCACGACGGGCAAACCATTACCATCGAACCTTGGCGCGCCGGTCCATTCCCGGTAATCAAGGATTTGGCTGTCGACCGTTCTGCTTTTGACAGGATACAACGGGCTGGTGGCTACATTTCGGTAAATACCGGTGGCGTGCCCGATGCCAACGAGATAGCCATATCAAAAGTTTTGGCCGACGAGGCTTTTAACTCGGCTACCTGTATTGGTTGCGGTGCCTGCGTGGCCGCTTGTAAAAATGCTTCGGCCATGTTGTTTGTTTCGGCTAAAATATCGCAGTTCGCCCTATTGCCGCAAGGCCAGCCCGAGCGCTACAACCGTGCGATGGCGATGGTTGAGCAAATGGACAAAGAAGGATTTGGCAGTTGTACCAATACCGGTGCCTGCGAAGCAGAATGCCCTAAAGAAATATCGCTCACCAATATCGGCCGTATGAACAGGGATTACTTTACCGCCAAGTTCCTGAAAGAAGAAGAAGAACATAAAAGCTAATCAACAATTATCTTAAAATATAAAAGCCCTCCGATTTAACATCGGAGGGCTTTTTTTGTATTAAATTACATTTATGGAGCAGGAGGCGCCGGTTTGCTCAGCAAATTAATAAACAACCGGTACGCGCCCGGCACACCTGCAGGTAATTGCCTGAAGAACGACAGCGAGGTGTAGGTAAATCTACCTTTGCCATAATCGGTTGTAATTACCGAACCTTTGTTTGGTGCTTCGCCTGCATCATTCATTTGTATGGGGGCCTGATATTTAGGGT
The DNA here is from genome assembly GCF_903893715.1 of uncultured Mucilaginibacter sp. Taxonomy (GTDB): domain Bacteria; phylum Bacteroidota; class Bacteroidia; order Sphingobacteriales; family Sphingobacteriaceae; genus Mucilaginibacter. The sequence goes on along the minus strand of NZ_CAITNG010000049.1, from coordinate 22,501 downwards.
CAATATCAGTTACAAAGTATAGGCCGCGTTCCTGCACCCAACCATCAAAATCGGCATTTGTTATTTTGTTGGGATAATTAAGTATCGGGCTTTGCGGCTCGGTAACGGTTACTTTGGCGTTCTCGTCGGTTACGCGCTGGTTAACCGGTCGGAAAGGGTACGGGCCAATAGCCTTGGTAACCAAACCTGCGTTATTGTTATACTGTACCACTAAATTGCCGCCGTTCTTCACATATTCCAACAGTTTAGGTTGCTCAATAGCCATGCGGTCGTTTACGTTATAGGCGCGCACGCCGGTAACAATGGCATCGTAACCCGAAAGATTGCCTTTCATCACATCGTCTTCGTTCAATATGGTTACCTTATAACCTAACTGGCGTAGCGCATCCGGAACAAAATCTCCCGCACCGATGATATACCCAATATTTTTGCCCGGGATATCAATATCGAGTTTGAGTAAATGTGCGGTTGCCGGCGGGAATAAAGTAATGGCCGGGATATGGTCGTAACGGATACGCTTTAGACCCATTTGGAAGGTTTTACCATTTACGTTGACTTCGGCAGTTACCGCGTCATTTTTCGAACTCAGGTCGAGCGGGGTTACCATAAAGGTCTCCGTCCATTCATCGCCTTTGTTTTTTCCCGTAAAGGAAACGTTTTGAGGCAAAAACCGCCATCCCGCCGGTGCTTTAAGCGATATATTGCCTGTGCTGGCTGTAAAAGCTTTCAATTTTATCGTGATGTTTTGCGGACGGTTATCCTTAAAAATATAAACGTTATTGTCCAAATTGGCCGTAACAGGCGGGGCAATTTCGATGGGCTGGTACACCTCGCCGCGAACAGGGTCTACATATTTATAATATAAGCGGCGTTCGTAAGCAATGGGTTTGCCTTCGATGATAAACTCAAAAGTCACTTTTGGCAGGTCCGGGTTTTCGGGGTTGCCCACATCCTGTTGGTCGGGTATATTATAAGTACCTAAGGTATGCGGCGTTTCCAACCAAAATGGCTGTGTAATTTTAGCCGCCAGCATTTTGCTGTCGTATGTTTGTACTTGGTTGGCCGCTATTACCTGCAAAATATCTTTTGTTTTTCCCGAGGTAATGCTGTTCAGTTTCACCTTATCGTTGTACCGGTCAATCACCTGCGAACGTACATTCATACTATCACCCAAAGCATAGCTCGGCTCGGCGGCATAGGCTTCAAACCATAGCCCGGCACATGCGGCAATCAGGTTTTTTAGTTCTTTGGTCTTTTGTTCTTTCCAATATGCGTCCGATATCTTTTCGACACGGCTCAGTAAATGCACCAATGTGGGCACAGAGCCGTATGGGTTGCCTTCGTCGAAAGTTTTTGCGATAACACCGAGGTTGCCTTCAATACCCTCGCCATCTTTAATACGGCTCCAGGTGGTATTGATGCCATCCATCAGGTCGGTTTGCGGGGCATCACCTAAAATGGTCCTGAAATACTCGAACGATTGCCCCCGGGTTTTTGCCGAGCCAAAGCCCTGGCTTTTGTGGTTACTGCGACTGTCGGCAGCAATTTCGCCATACCCTTTGCCCAATAGCGGATTGTAAACGCCTACGTCAATTTTAAATTGATTTTCTGCTGTTGTATTGTTACCGCCAAAATTAAAAGTGTTCCAAAGCAGGCGTTTAGCTTGCCATGGCTGTACAAAGGCCAATTGCTCGGGGAAACGTTTAGGGTCGGCAGCGGCCGCGAATGCTTCCTGCGCCAATATAGCCGATGATGTATGATGCCCGTGGCCACCTTCGCCGGTGGTAGGGAAACGGCAGATGATCACATCCGGTTTAAACTTGCGTATCACCCAAACCACATCGCTCAATACTTTTTCCCGGTCCCAAATTTTTAAAGTTTCATCCGGCCCTTTGGAAAATCCAAAATCGTTCGCGCGGGTAAAAAACTGTTCGGCACCGTCAACACGGCGGGCGGCTAACAGTTCCTGTGTGCGTATCAGGCCCAGTTCTTCGCTTTGGTCGTTACCGATGAGGTTTTGTCCGCCATCGCCGCGGGTAAGCGACAGGTAACCGGTGCGGTAATGTTTTTCCTGGGCCAGGTAAGCCAGCAAGCGGGTATTTTCATCGTCGGGGTGGGCGGCTACATAAAGCACACTGCCTAAAACGTTCAATTTTTTAAACGCCTGTTTAATGTCGACCAAACTGGCAGGCGGTGACGTTTGTGCAAAAAGTGCTTTTGCTGTCAATATAAAGGCGAGCGCAATTGCGTATCGGTATTTGTTCATGAGTTGAGCTTAAATGTGTGAAGATACAATAACAACAGCGTATTTGGCTGTCTGTGATTTGTAAAATCAAAATTTTGTTAAAACTGTGCCAAGGCTTTGTTTAATTGTCAACAAAACCATTTGAAAAATATTAAATCAATATTCTTAATCATCTGTTTACAGAATAATGACAATAATTTATTTTATTAATCAAACGATTGATTAATTTTGTCCCCGATTATGATAGTGATGGACAAGGATAAAATAGACAAGAAAGACCATATCCTGGACGTGGCGGAAAAAATATTCGCCGATTTTGGATATGATGGGGCTTCGACGCGGATGATTTCGGGCGAAGCCGGTGTGAACATGGCCATGCTCAACTATTATTTCGGTTCGAAAGAGGGTTTATACCTGGCCATTTTTGAGCGCAAGATATCGGCTTTCCGCACATTGTTGCAAAACATTGGTAATGATGACAGCATATCGGCCTGGGATAAAATGGAGCGTTGCGTTGATAATTATGTGGAGCGTATCATCGCCAATAACTGTTTTCAAAAACTGATCAACAGGGAACTTACCTTGAGCAAGCGCACCGAACTGACGGATAAGATGGCCAACATATTAATGACCAATGTGCAGGAATTTAAAAAAATAATGCAGGAAGGTATTGATAAAGGATTGTTCGATAAGGACATTGACCAGGAGCTGACCATCATGGTGATATTCGGTACCAAAAGCTACGTCATCAATTCGGCCCATATTTCATCAAGGGTGTTAGGGCACGATGTATATGATGCTAGCTTCCTTGAAACCGAACTGAAACCCAGGATGAAAATATTCATGAAAAAACTTTTAAAATCTTACTTAGTAAAACAATGATAAAACGAATCAATAAAACAATTAACAGCTACTTATTTAAACAACTGGTAAAAACACTCCAAAAAGGTGGTATTACCGTGTTGATAATAGGTTTACTAACACAAATGTCGCTCGCGCAGGACAAAACCCTAACCCTCGACGAAGCCATTAAACTGGGCATTGCGAACAGCAAAACGCTTAAATTATCGCAATCAAAAATTGACGCGGCCGTATCGCAATACAACCAGGTGAAAGATCAGGTATTACCAACAGGGAGCGCCAGCTTTACTTTCGATAGGGCGCAGATACCTGCAAACACCTTGGATCTTGGCGCATCCACCATCCACCTGCCCGATGGCGCTAACGCGTATATAGGCCTGGCAGGCATCAACGAAGTGATTTACGGTGGCTATCGTTACCGCTACGCGCAATTATCCACCGACCTGCTTACTCAGGTTGCACGTTTAGATGCCGATAAGGACAAAGACCAGATTACTTACGATGTGATAAGTGCTTACTACAACCTGTACAAGGTTTTGCAAAGTCAAAAGGTTGTCGACAAAAACATAGCAGCGGTCGCCGTCCAACTGCAACAGGCGCAACGCTTTTTCGACCAGGGTTTGGTTACCAAAAACGACGTATTGCGTTTCCAACTGCAAAAAGCGAATATCCAGTTAAATGGTATCGATTTGGAGAGCAACCGCAGGGTAATCAATTATAGCCTCGATGTTTTGTTGGGTTTGCCCGAAGGCACCCAATTGAAAATTGACGAGATAAAGGATAGCGGACTGACACCTGCTCCATTATCAAACTACTTGGATACCGCTTTAACTACACGCCAGGAATTGAAACAGCTTGACCTACAAAACAAGGTGGCCGAAACCAATATCAAAAGCATACAGGCTGCGCAATTGCCAACAGTAAGCGTGGGCGCAAACGTATACTATATTGATGCCAGCGGTAACCCGATACCTCAGTATGGTTCTTACATTACCCCGCTTACTATTGGAGCAACCATATCATGGAATTTTTCATCGCTGTGGACCAATAAAAACAAAGTGGCTTCCGCTAAAATTGAGCAGGATCAAACCACCATTCGCAAAAGTATTACCGTTGATAACCTGAAAACAGAGATCAACCGAAACTACCAAAGTTATGTGATGGCATTGGATAAGATCAAATTATTGCAAACCTCGATAGCGCAAGCAGGCGAAAACAACAAGATACTCGAATCGAAATACCAAAGCAATATCGCTTCGGCTACCGATAGGGTGGATGCGCAAACCTTATTATACCAGGCGCAAATAAACCTTGAACTGGCAAAAGCCGACGCAGGGCTTGCTTATTACACATTATTAAAATCAACCGGAAAACTGAACAAATAAAATTTACAAATATCATGGCAAAAGGAACAGAACAAGAAAACACACCAAAAAAATCGAGCAAAGTAATGCCTATTATATTAGGCTTGTTACTGATAGCAGGGCTTGGTTTTGGGATAAAAGAGTACATATATTATAGTAAGCACGAGGATACTGACGATGCGCAGATAGACGGCGACATCAGCCCGGTAGTTGCACGCGTTGGCGGATACGTCGACACCATTATGTTCGAAGAGAACCAACACGTAACACAAGGCCAATTATTGGTTAAGCTGGATGACCGCGATTATAAAGTAAAATTGGAGCAGGCATTGTCTACACAAAAACTGGCAGGTGCATCTGTTGGCGTGTCCGAATCGCAGATTTATGCTACAGAGGCCAATTCGGCCACAGCAAAAGCGAATGTAGAGAACGCGCAAATCAAACTGGCGCAAGCACAGCGCGATTACGACCGTTATGCCAACCTGGTTAAAGATGGTTCGGTTACCAAACAAGCTTTTGAACAGGCACAAGTAACCCGCGATGCAGCCCAGGCCGCATTACATGCCGCGCAGGAACAATACAAAGCCGCGCAGGAACAGGTTACCGGAACAAAAAACCAACTGAACGTAACCAATAGCGGTGTTACACAAAAGCAAGGCGACATTGACTTTGCCAAATTGCAATTATCGTACACGAATATTGTTGCGCCATCTTCGGGCATCGCATCAAAAAAGAATGTACAGATAGGGCAATTGGTTCAGGCCGGCCAAACACTGTTTTCGGTAGTTGATGATAACAGTTTGTTTATTACCGCCAACTTTAAGGAAACACAAATGGACCACCTGCGCTCGGGTGAGAAGGTTGATATTGTTGTCGATGCTTTCCCTGACACAAAAATTGAGGGCACCGTGTACAATTTCGCACCCGCAACAGGCGCCAAATTTTCGTTGCTGCCGCCGGATAACGCTACCGGTAACTTTGTTAAGGTGGTACAACGTGTGCCCGTTAAAATTAAGATCAACGCACCCAAAGAAATTATGGACAAACTGCGCCCGGGTATGAGCGTAGCAGTGTCGGTAATATATAAAGACTAAGCAACATGGCTGAAACAGGTTTTAGGAAATGGATCATTACCATCACGGTGATCATGGCTGCCCTATTGGAGCTTATTGATACCACGATAGTAAACGTATCCTTGCCGGTTATCCAGGGCAACCTTGGCGCAACATTGGAAGATGTGGCCTGGGTGGTTACCGGGTATGCCGTAGCAAATGTTATTGTATTGCCCATGTCGGGCTGGCTGGGCAGCCGCTTTGGCCGTAAAAACTACTTTCTAACGTCCATCATCATATTTACGGCGGTATCGTTTTTATGCGGTAACGCTGGCAGTTTGAGCGAGCTGGTGGTTTTCCGTATCATACAGGGTTTTGCAGGGGGCGGGTTGATATCTACCGGGCAAGCTATCCTGGTGGAGACCTGGCCGCGCGAAGAGATAGGGACAGCTACAGCCTTATTTGGTTTGGGCGCTGTATTTGGCCCGACTGTCGGCCCAACTATCGGCGGTTTTATAACCGACCACTTTTCGTGGCCCTGGATATTTTATGTAAACATCCCGGTGGGTGCACTGGCCGCTTTTTTAACGGTAACATTTATTCGAGAGACGCCCAAAGAGGCAAAAGGACGACCTGTGGATTGGTGGGGCATTGCCCTGTTGGCCATAGCTGTGGGTAGTTTACAAACCATATTGGAAAAAGGCGAAAGCGAAGACTGGTTTGCCAAAACATATATTTTGGTATTGACCATAGCCGCCGTATTTGGCTTGTTCTTCTTTATGTGGCGCGAAATGACCTTCGAGCACCCGATAGTGAACTTTAAAATCATGCGGCATCGAAGTTTCGCGGTGGGGATGTTCACGTCCTTTGTGCTCGGCTTTGGTTTGTATGGCTCGGTATTCGTGTTCCCCGTATTTTGTCAGAACCTGCTCGGCTTTACGCCAGAGCAAACAGGGTTGATACTTTTCCCTGGTGGGCTCTGTACCATTATCATGATGCCTTTTATCGGCAAGATGTTAAAAGCAGGTGTGCCGGCGCAATATATGGCCACAGGTGGTATGGTATTGTTCTTTGTGTTTACAACCATGCTAAGCCATTCAACCCTTGCATCCGGCACGCAGGATTTCTTTTGGCCGCTTGTGATAAGAGGCGTGGGTATGGCATTCCTTTTTGTGCCATTGACTACACTGGCCATCCAAGATTTGAAAGGACCGGAGTTAGGACAAGGCACGGGCCTAAACAATATGATGAGGCAATTAGGTGGTTCGTTTGGTATAGCTGCTTTAACAACACTGATACACATCAGGCAGGCCGCGCACCGCAGCGACCTGATTACCAATATCAACCCGTATAACAATGCCTACCTGCAACAGAAGCAAATGCTGATAGGTGGTTTTATGGCCAAAGGGAAAGGCTTACTCGATGCCACACGAATGGCTATGCAAGCTATGGAGGGCAAAGTGATCAGGCAAACCCTGTTGCTTACTTACAATGATGCCTATTGGATAGCCGGATTAATCATGCTGTTCTCTATCCCGCTAATTTACCTGCAGCCCTTCAAAAAAGGTGGTGTTGGTGCCCCGGCGGATGTGCACTAATCATAAAAACAAAAGCCGCCCGTGGTTATCCGGGCGGCTTTCTCCAAAAAAATAACAATCAAATTCGTTGGTTAAACCCTAAAATACTACTTATCGCTGGTGGTTCAAAGTGTACCGGTTTTAGTATTCAACGTAGATATAAAATTAGTGTTTCTATATCAATAACAAAATTAATTCGAACATTAAGTTTTTGTTAACTATTACGATTTGTGTTTTTCTAAGTGACTTATTTAATCAGTCCTCGTTTATAGTTTAACGGGCAACAACCGGCTTGGGTTTTGGCAATGCTTTACGTGGCATCATGTCATCGCGTTGCGCGGTATTATAAACAAACGAGGCCACTATTACCGCTGCCTGTTTCAAATCTTCTTCGCTTATCTTATCATAAGTATCCTGGTTGCTGTGGTGTGTGCGGGCATTGTAGTCCATAGGGTCCTGTAAAAACTCAAAGCCCGGCAAGCCTACCTGGTCGAACGACTCATGGTCGGTACTACCAGTATTCCGTATAGTAACCGTCGAAGCGCCCAAATCTTTAAAAGGAGTTAGCCATGTTTGGAATATCGGCATAATGGCGGTATCGCCTTGAGCATAAATACCACGTATTTTTCCGGTACCGTTATCTAAGTTGTAGTATGCTGATAGTTTGGCATGCTCGGGTTTCAATATCATATCGGCCACATCAGCAAAATGGTTGGTTACATAATTTTTTGAACCAAATTCGCCCTGCTCTTCCGAACTCCACAAAGCGATACGGATGGTACGGCGCGGCTTAACACCCAATGTCTTCAAAATACGCATCGCTTCCAGCATTACGGCAGCGCCTGCGGCGTTATCGGTACCGCCGGTAGCACCATGCCACGAGTCGAGGTGACCACCCAACATAACCAATTGGTCTTTCAATTTAGGGTCGGTGCCGGCAATTTCGCCAACAACATCATAACCGTTCAGGTCGTTGGTAAAAAATTCGGTTTTGATATCGGCTTCCATATTTACTTTGATGCCGGCTTTTACTAAACGTAATATACGCTGATAGTCTTCGCTGCTGGTTTCCAGTTCAGGCGCAACGGCTTTCGCTGTATCGCGATACGAAGCGCCATTGGTGGTAAATACGGTACCATCGGTACCGCGTGCCTGGCTCAATACCAAAGCCACGCCTTCTTCTATCTCAAACTTAGCTACAGCGGTACGCAGAGCTGCCAGGGTTGCAAAGTTACCCCTGCGACCGGGCCCACCGGGACCGCCGAAGCCACCCCTGCCACCCGGTACCTGTGGTTTGGTCATAGCCAATAAAGCACTATCTGTATAGCGTGAAGCGTCGGGGCGGGTAAAGTTTATCTCATTGGCCGGGCCTTTTACATCGGTCATCACAATTTTGCCTTTCAGCTTTCCGCGATATTTTTCCAAATCGGTAATGGTATCAATTTTAACCACCATTACATCGCCCTTTATCAATCCATTAGTGCTTGGTGTCCACGCTTTGGGGATAGCGATAATGGCATGATAATACGGAACCGTCATGGCGGCATAGTTCTTTTGCACTTCCCATCCCTTGCCAAATTTGCCCCAGGCTTCGCGATTGGCGTTCACCATGCCCCATGTTTTGAGTTGGTTCACGGCCCAATCCTGTGCACGTTTTAAACCGGGCGAACCTGCCAGCCTTGGTCCCGATACATCGGTAAGCTGAAAAGCGATGTCCATTACCTTCGAGTTTTTCAGCCCCTCATCGCGTATTTTTTGGACCATAACGGGGTCGGGCGTGTCTTGGGCAAACAATTTTGCTGTACATGCGGTAAACAGCAAACCAATAAGTAGTTTTTTCTTCATGATGTTGTGTGTTAAAGTCAGTTGTAAAACAAACATATTCATTTCACTATAAAAGAAATTAAATACCTGCTAACAAATTTGTTACAAACTAAAATACGGGCAAAAGCAACTACAAACGAATGATATATGTTATTTTAGTTGCTGGTCAAAAAAACCGACGTTTCATTATCCAACACACATGAAAAAACACCTACTCCCGCTTATCCTGTTCTGCCTCGCAGGCATTTGCTCGCAAGCCCAAACCACTATAAAAACCGACCCCGCCATCAAACAAATGGTGGATGAGGTTTCCGATAAAAACATCGAAGCCATCGTTCGTAAACTGGTTAGCTTCAAAACCCGCAACACCCTGAGCGATACCACCAGCACTACCGAAGGCATCGGCGCGGCCCGCAACTGGATAAAAGCCGAGATGGAAAAGTACGCCGCGGCAAGCGGCGGCAGGATGAAGGTGGAGTTCGACTCCTTTACCATGCCTGCCGGTGGCCGTGTTGATAAACCTACCGTTTTAAAGAACGTACTTGCCATATTAAAAGGCACCGACCCAACCGATAACCGCATTTACGTGGTATCCGGCCATTACGACTCAAGGGTAACCGACGTGATGAACGCCAATGCTGTTGAACCAGGGGCTGTGGACGATGCCTCGGGTACCGCCGTATCCATGGAATTATGCCGTGTAATGGCTACCCGTTCTTTCCCGGCCACCATTATCTTTATGTCCGTTCCGGGCGAAGAACAAGGCCTTAACGGTTCGGCACACATTGCCAAACGCGCCAAAGACGAACACTGGAACGTAGATGCCATGCTGAATAACGACATCGTAGGCAATACCCACGGCATGGAAAACGACCTCAAGGACAATACCCACGTGCGTGTGTTCAGCGAGGGCATCCCTTCTATTGATTTGCCCACCCGCGATGACGGCAAAGCCTTACTGGGCGGCCAAGGGCCCCGCGCCGCTGCTTCGGCAAGCGAACAGCTGACCAAAGCCGACAGCGCCAACCTGCGCCGCACCATCGCTGCCATCAACGCCATGATTACCAATGGCGGCGAAAACGATAATCCTTCGCGCCAATTGGCCCGCTATATCAAAGAAACCTGCGAACGCTATGTTGACCAGTTGGACGTAAAGCTCATCTACCGTCGCGACCGCTTTTTACGTGGCGGCGATCAAACCTCCTTTCAGCTAAACGGCTTTACCGCCGTGCGCTTTACTGAGATGAATGAGGACTTTACCCACCAGCACCAGGACCTGCGAACCGAAAACGGTGTGGTATACGGCGACCTGCCAGAATTTGCCGACTACCAATACATCCAAAAAGTGGCCCGTATGAACCTGTCGGTATTGGCTAACCTGGCTTCAGCACCCCCTTCGCCGCAAAACGTAGGCGTAAGCACCAGCGACCTCACCAACAAAACCACCCTCAAATGGGAAACGCCAAAAACCGGTAAAAAACCCGTTGGCTATTATATTCTGATGCGCGAAACCATTAGCCCCTACTGGGAGAAGAAGTTTTTCGTAACCGATACCACTGCCACGCTCAATTACTCGAAGGACAACTATTTCTTCGCCGTCCAATCCGTAGATGCCGATGGGCATGAGAGTTTGCCAATTTTCCCTAAACCGATGGGGAGGTAGTTTGGTGAAATAGCGAATGAGTGGTTAATGCTTTTAGGTAGTCCTTGTGGGTCGGATATTAATAACCACTCACTCATTCAACTCAATTAACAATTCACCATTCAATTTATCTTCAACCACCCGGTTATGCTCAACCTCGGTTTTTGGGTCAACAAAACCTCGTGCTCCAGCTCGCTGCTTTTAAAAAACACGCTGCGGCCATTGGTAGGTGCTATGAGTTGGGTAACATTGTTTTGATGGATACACAGTTCGCCGCCATCGTCGGCCAACCAGTCGGCATTCAGGTACATCACCATGCTGTATTGCCGGCTGCTGTTGTTTTCAAACTGGTCGAGGTGTTTTTTATAGAAACTGCCGCCCGGGTAGCGGGTATAGTGGAACTCGTAGCCCGTAATGCCCGTATAGCAGCTTTGGTTTAAATGTGCCACAAAGCGGTCCATCAAATCGAAAAAAGAGTTTTCGGCGGTATTGTTATGCCTGCGGTCCAGCCAGTAAATATCGTCGCCGCGCACGCGTTTGTCCATTACGGCCAGGGTAGCATTGCCCGTCCCGGCGGGGTTAAGCTCGTTACTGGCAAAAAGGCGCTCCAGGTTGGCGGTCAGGCTCAATGCCAGCCCTGCACCCAAAAAATTTTCCGAAATGCCGATGTGGGTGGCTATATAACTATCAATCAGTTCATCAAAGCTTTCATCCACCATCCACGCCGCACAAAAGGTACAAGGCCGCTATTGGTGAAGGTAAGGTTAATAAATCGGAATGGCATTCGCCTAAATAATGTATCTTTAAATATGCAATCAATCTTGTTAATCGAATCGGTTTTCGAAACCATATCAGGCGCTATTTCTTTATCGCTTTTTTTTGTTATACCAATGCTTTTCATCGTTCGCGTAACGAAATTAAGATTGCCGTATCTCAATACGGATATGCTGATTGTCGCCATAAACATCACATTGCTTATGGCTGCTTTGCTTCACGCGATGGGCATGGTGGCAAACTTCGTCTATACGAAATATGATATGGGTGAACACACAAAAGGGCTGTTTTATGGCTCAATTGAAGGAATATCTTCAAGGATGTTTTATTTAGGGCTCATTGCGAACGTAATGTTGCCTCAATTAATGTGGTTCAAAAAAATCAGGAGATCGGTAAAAGCAACCTATTTTTGGTTTAGCGTCAATTTGGTAATAACATTATATCAAATATTCAGCTATTTAAAGTTAATAAGGAAATATATGACGCCATCAAATCAAGGTTCAATGTGGGTAAACTTTTCATTTTTCCCCTCATGGTCAGATAGCATAAAATCACTGGCAATATTTTTGGTTATTGTAGCCACAACCTACCTCATCATTTTACGAAGAAGAAAAAAGTTTTTGACCGATTCATCAGTTTGAGCAGGGCCTAACATCTTCCGTCTGCCATCTTACCTGCCTGCCGACAGGCAGGCATCAAAAATCACTTCACACTCTTCTTCTGCACAATAAAGAAGCCGATGATATAGATGGCCGCGCCAACAATAAGGCTCACATATATCTCTTTGGTAAACAGGTCAACCTCCAGCACAGGGATGCCTATTACCGGGGCGTTGTTGTGTTTTATTAAACTGCCCAAAGCCATTAAGGGGTGGGCGTAAGGCAACAGATAATCGTAATCGTTTTTGGTGGATACCAGGATAATACCCGCAATAGTGCCGATAAAACCTATACCCATCGGTTTTAAAAAGTCGCTCCAAACCAGGCTCAGTAAAAACTGTATGGATAATATACCCAGCGAAGCCAGGAATAGTTTTAGATATTCTTCGCCTAAAAATATATTGATGTTATAATCGTGAAATTTAAATTTCGGGTTTATCATGGCCAATAAATTGCCGCTGCCTAAGGTAAAAAGGTAAAAAAGCAGCAAGGCCAAAAAAACCAAAAATAGGGCATACAAATACTTAGCCGTGTAAACCGACCATTTTGAAATAGGCAAGCTGAACAAGGTTTTCCAGGTATCGGCCTTATGTTCAATGCTGTTAACCGAGTAAGCGATAAAGATAATGTACATGGGCAGCAACAAAATACCCATCACGTTCGATATGGCACCGGCATAAGCCATCCAGAGTATAACACCCGGCAGGTTGGCTGTTTTATCAGGATGGGCCCAAAAGCCAAAAAACACCAAAAGCACAATCAATAAGGGCAGCAATATGGCAGCCCAAAACCCCAGCGTTTTACGACTTTTATAAAATTCAGATTTGAACGATAATATAAACCCTTTCATGCTCCGGCTTTTTGGGTAATGTCTAAAAACAAATTCTCCAGGTCCTTTTGTACTTTCGTGATGCTGTACACCACATAACCCTTTTGGTTCAACAGGGTATTGATCTCGCCCATTTGCTCCTTACTCAGGTAATCAACAAACAAAGTATCCTGCTCCACATCGGCAACCGTATGCCCTTTCGATGTAATGGCCGCGGCGGCTTCGGCAGCGTTTCCGCCCACCTCAATTTGTACCAACTGCTTGCTCATTGCCTCCAGCTCCTCCAAACTCCCTTGAAAAAGCATTTCGCCATTGTTAATAATGCCCACATGCGTGGCCATCTTATCAATTTCGCCCAATAAATGGCTCGATATAAAAACGGTTTTGCCATGCTCGTGCACCAGCTTCATCAGCAATTGCCGTATCTCGATGATGCCGTTCGGGTCGAGGCCGTTCGTCGGTTCATCCAGTATCAGCAGTTGCGGGTCGGATAATAAAGCCAATGCGATACCCAGTCGTTGTTTCATCCCTAAACTATAGCGTCCGGCTTTTTTGTCGGCAGCGGTTTTAAGGTGCACCAGGGCCAGCATTTCTTCCACACGGCTATGGGGCAATTGTAAAAGCAAAGCGCGGTTGCGCAGGTTTTCGCGCCCGGTCATGTGGGCGTATATAGCAGGTTGTTCAATCAGGCTGCCAATTTGCCCCAAAACGGCAATACGGTTGGCTTTAATTTCCTGACCAAAAATATGGATGCTGCCACTATCGGCATGCAATAAGTTGAGTAGTAGTTTAATGGTGGTGGTTTTGCCGGCGCCGTTAGGGCCTAAAAAACCAAAAATGCTCCCGTCGGGGACCCGGAGCGATACAGATTTTACAACCTGTTGGTTTCCAAATGTAAATGATAGTCCCTCTGTTTGTATTACCACACTTTTTCTTTTGTTACCGAGCACACGGTTTTAAACAAACTTACGCTTTTATTGAACAAAGACGTAGTTTGGGTATAAGTATTACCCGCATTATTTTGCAGCAGGTTACTTTTTAACTTAAACTGGTAACTTACTCCCATAATCATGGCAAACAACACAGGTATTACTAACAATACAAAAGGGTTTGAGTTGGTGATAAGCTTTTTCATTTGTTGTTGGTTTTTGATGATACAAATGAACATCAATAGTTTGTATCGCTAAAATGTATTAGACCAACTGCCCATATCTGTAGATGAACGCCCGCTTATCCCCCGGCTAACGGTTCATCGGGTTTAATGCCGGGTTCATCGGTAAAAACTTTCTTTATATCTAAATAGCAACCACCTAACCGTTATTTTATTATAATTTTGATGTATTGGTTAACCGTATTTGAATGAAAAAAGGCTGGCAGGTATTTTGGCATACGTTTTTTTGGCTGTGTATGATAGGTTTTTTCCTGTTCATCGCAAAAAACAATACCAAAATAGTATTTCAGGGTCTGTTGGTTGTTTTTGTACTGTACGGTCTGGTCAACATCGGGCTGTTTTATCTCAATTTTTTGGTGCTGATACCCCGCTTTTTAAACCGTAAAAAATACCTCAGGTACAATCTCACTGTTTTAGCGGCCATTTTGGTATTCGGTTTTATTAAATACGGCTTGGCCTTGGCATTCAGGCAATATATCCTGGTGAAAGCCAACGGCGAGGTATTGGGTTTTACCGCCTACTACATCAGCGCGTTTTTTACCAGTTTGATTTTTATTTTCCTCAGCGCTGTCCTGAAATTCACATCCGACTGGTTCCTCAACGAACGCATCCAGCGCGACCTCGAAAACCAACGCCTCAGCGCCGAGTTGGCCTTCCTCAAATCGCAAATCAACCCGCACTTCCTCTTCAACTCGCTCAACAGCATTTATTCGCTGGCCTACCAACGCTCCGAAACCACGCCCGAAGCCATATTGAAGCTGTCCGAAATTATGCGCTATATGCTGTACGAGTGTAACGATAACAAGGTGGACCTCGGCAAAGAGCTCCTCTACCTCCAAAACTATATCGACCTGCAAAAAATACGCCTCGGCAACAAGGCCTTTGTCGATTTTGAAGTGAACGGCCTCATCAGCGGGCAGCAGATCGTGCCGCTCATCCTCATCTCCTTTATCGAAAACGCCTTTAAACACGGCGTAGCCAACAATCCCGAAACGCCCATTTTTATCCGCATGGATGTAAAACCCGACAGCCTCTATTTTTTAGTGGAGAACAAAAAACACAGCTTCAACAAAGACGAAGCCGGCGGTATCGGCCTCAATAATGTAAAACGCCGCCTCGATATTTTATACCCCGGCAAATACACAATGAACATCAACAATACTGCACATGCATATAGTTGCGAATTATCATTAATTTTATAGCATGATCCGTTGTTTGGTAGTTGACGATGAGCCCCTGGCGCTGCATATTTTGGAAGATTACATCAGTAAGCTTCCCTTCCTTCAATTGGTAAAGGCTACCACAAACCCTATCGAGGCGCTAACCCTGGTGCAAAACGGCGCTGCCGACCTCATCTTCCTCGATGTGCAAATGCCCGAACTCACCGGTATCCAGTTCCTCAAAATAGCCAACGGCAAGGCAAAGGTCATCCTCACCACCGCTTACTCGCAATACGCTTTAGAAGGTTATGAATTGGATGTGGTGGATTACCTGCTAAAACCCATCGCTTTTGACCGTTTTTATAAGGCGGTGCAAAAAGTACAGTCTATACTGAACCCCGCCGTGGCCCCGCTTGCCGCGAAGGAAGAGCCTGCCCCAAAAGACCTGCAAAACGACTTCATCTTTGTAAAAACCGAATACAAGATCCAAAAAGTTTACCTGCACGATATTTTGTTTATCGAGGGCCTAAAGGATTATATCTCCATCTACACCCCAACCGAGCGCATCATCACCCTCCAGATCATGAAAAAGATGGAAGAGGCCCTGCCCGAGCAGCATTTTGTGCGCGTACATAAATCGTACATCGTGGCCCTCAACAAAATCGACAGCATCGAGCGCAGCCGCATTTGCATCAAAGACAAGGTCATCCCCGTTGGCGACACCTACCGCGACAATTTCTTTAAATTGATTGACGCGAAGAATATTTAACCCACCCGGTCATCCCAAACTTGTTTCGGGACCCCATTCGAATTAACCCAATAGTACATGACGCCGCTTTGAGCCATTTCCCTTACATTTGAGTTCCCACAACCGATTGCCTAAACCGACATGAAAAAAATATTAATTGTTATTGCTCTCATTTTGTCGTCAGCAGCCTCATTTGCCCAACTGCCCGACAGCATTGCCGAAAACATTAAAATCATCAAAAAGTATGTCTTTGCCGACTATAAACAGATGCTCAAACAACCCGAAGGAGCCTTGCTTTATCCCTACATTACGCCCGGCAGCCATTCGTACGCCACCGTGCTTTGGGATTGGGATTCATGGTTGAGCGATATTGCCCTAAGGCAAATACTGCAAGATGAAGGTACAGCGGCCGATAAACGTGAAGCCTTGCCCCACGAGCAGGGTTGTGTGTTAAACTATCTGGCCTATACCGGCACCGATGGCTATATGCCCATGGTGGTGGATAAGTAGTCGGACCCCGCTAAAATAAAACCGGCCGATATCTACGCCACCAACATGCACAAGCCCGTCATCGCCCAGCACGCGGCGTTTCTCACCAAACTCAACAACGGCGATGCCGAATGGTTGCGCGAAAAGTTCCCTTTGATGCAGGCCTTTATCCTAAATTACCAAACCCATCACAGGAATAGCGAAACCGGCCTGTTCTTCTGGCAGGACGACCTGGCCATAGGCGTGGATAACGACCCCTCCACCTTTTTTCGCCCTAAAGGTAGTTCCGCTTCCATCTATCTCAACTGCCTGATGTATAAAGAACTCAAAGCGATGGCCTATTTGTCCGACCGTTTGAAACTTACAGCAGCCAGCACCCAATACGACCGGGATGCCGAAGCGCTAAAGTTTGCCATCCAAAAAAATTGCTGGGACGAAAAAGACGGCTTTTATTACTCTGTCGACCTCAACCTGCGGCCTATCACCAACCAACCATCTATTGTTTTCGGGAAACCCTTTGTGCTGCACAAAGGGATGCCCCGTACTTATGCCGGTTTGATACAGCGCATCGGCGTATGGTCGGGTTTTATGACGATGTGGGCAGGCATAGCCACGCCCGAACAGGCCAAACGGATGGTTGCCGAAAATTATTTGGATAAACGGACTTTTAACGCCCAATACGGTGTCCGCACCTTATCCAAACTCGAAAAAATGTACAGCCTCAAAGCCAGCAGCAACCCGTCAAACTGGCTGGGGCCGATATGGGGGATATCAAATTACATGACTTACCGGGGCTTGCTCAAATACGGCTATAAAACGGAAGCCACCGAATTAGCTTACAAAACCATCACACTATTTGGCAACGACTTCAAAAAAGAAGGCGCCCTGCACGAATACTACGACCCTGATACCGGCGCGCCCATCATGAACAAGGGCTTCCAAAACTGGAATTACTTAGTTCTGAATATGATTGACCAGTTGACCGGGCAAGACACCATCGAAGAGTTTTAGTATGTTATTGATGTCATTTATCAGTATATTTACTTTAACTAAACTTTTTGCAATTTCATGAAAATAGATGCCAAATTTAGTTTTCGTGTTTGGGCGACAACTACTGTATTGTCGCCTCTTATATTTGTTTCCGTCGATTCGATACTAAGTCATGAGTTTACAGGAGTATTATTATGGTTTATGCTCATTTTTGGCCTATTTTTCTCATTGCCGGCTTTACTTATACTTTATTTGGGTACTGCAGGGTTAAACTATTTTATGGCAACCAATATTTTAAAAAGGACTATACTTTCGTTGTTATCAATGGCATACATACTAATCTCATTTGAGCTATTTTTACACGGATTGTCACATCGTACAAACGATATTTATATGGTGGTTCCATACTGTATTGTCTGTGTTGCCTCAATTTGGATATATCGGTTTGAGGGGCCAGCTCAAAAAATATAACCTAAAAGTGGTTTAACACTTCGTCAGGTGATAAAACAGTTATACCCGCATTTTTAAAATCTCTTAAGTTGCGGGTTACAATAAAGTCCAGGTTTTCAACGGAGTTTGCAGCGAATATCTGAATAGCGTCCTCAAAATCTTTATGGTCAGATGCCAAACTTTTTTTGATGACGTCAAAATTTACCGGAACAATGCTGATTAGGTCTAATAAAGTAGTTAGAGCAGCCCTCAGCTTTGTTTCTACCATATATTTCTTCAGCAAATAATGAGTGGTAGCAAACGAATGTGATGAGGTATGCAATTTTACCTTGTTTTTTTCCGCAAGGTCAAACAGAGCAATCGCAAATTTACTGAAAGGCGGCCTGTCGGCTAATAGGTCTACCAATATATTGGTGTCAACAAAAACCTGTTTCATAGGTGCTTGTTCTCAAAATACGCGCGCAACTCTTCCTTTTCATCAAAAGTATCCGGCAATTTAACTACACCCACAATATTTTTTAGCTTCGGCGAGAGTTGCTCACCGCTTTTTGTTTCATCGGTAAGTGTATCGAGATAGTTTTCAATCAGTTCCGACAAACTACGCCCTGTTTGTTTGGCATATAGCTTGGCCTTTTTAATTACGTTTTCTTCAACGCTTAGGGTGAGCTTGGTTGTCATTGCACGTGTGTTTTATACAAAGATACGTATATCAAACAAAAACAACAAAATATTGGCATTTGTTTAATAATTCCATGGTAGCTATGTAACAAACCCGCTATCATTCCCGTCTTATATCAGGCGTTTCCACGCTTTTTTCTTCGCGGCCATTTTCAACTAACAACAAAATAATATACTTTAGTAACAAATCACATATTATATGCAAATACGAAAACATGTTTGGTGCGCGGTAGCCGCAATGGCTTGTATGGCCGTTAACGCCAAAGCGCAAAAGGTTGAGTTTACAGAGTACGATATGCCCAACGGCCTGCACGTTATCCTTCACCAGGACCATAACGCGCCTGTGGTAGCGGTATCAGTAATGTACCACGTAGGTTCAAAAAACGAAGTTGCCGGCCGCACAGGCTTTGCGCACTTTTTCGAGCACCTCTTGTTCGAGGGTAGCGAGAACATCAAACGCGGTGAGTTTATGAAGATCGTGTCGGCAAACGGCGGGCAAAACAATGCCAACACCACGCAAGACAGGACCTTTTATTACGAAGTTTTCCCATCAAACCAACTCGAAACCGGCCTTTGGCTCGAAAGCGAACGCATGATGCACCCCGTAATCAACCAAATTGGTGTAAAAACCCAAAACGAGGTGGTGAAGGAAGAAAAACGCCTCAGTTTCGATAACCGCCCTTATGGTAATGCCATTAACGATGTGGGTACCGACCTGTTCTTTAAACACCCCTACAAAAATGGGGTTATCGGCTCCATGAAAGACCTCGATTCAGCCAAACTCGATGAGTTCAAACAATTCTTTCACCAGTTTTATGTGCCCAACAATGCGGTATTAACCATTACAGGAGATATCGACATCGACAAAACAAAAACACTCATCACCAGCTATTTTGGCCCAATACCCGCCGGCGCACCGGTAGTGTATAAAAAGGTGGAAGAAGCACCCATCACCAAACAGATCATCGATACCGCTTACGATGCCAATATACAGATACCGGCCATATTAGCCGCCTACCGTGTACCCGGCGAAGATACCCGCGATTCGAAAGTGATGGAAATGATATCCTCTATCCTCTCGGGCGGTTCAAGCTCAAGGATGTACAAAAAAATGGTGGATGATAAAAAGGATGCCCTACAGGTATTTGCCTTTAACTATTCGCTCGAAGATTATGGAATGTACATAGTAGGTGCGCTACCCAGTGGCGATGCCAAACCCGCCGGTTTGCTCACCGATATGGACGAGGAAATAGTAAAATTGCAAACCGACCTCATTAGCCCTGAAGATTACCAAAAGCTGCAAAACCAGTTCGAAGATAGCTTTGTTAGCGCCAACACCCGCCAGTTGGGCATAGCTGAAAACCTGGCCGATGGTTATACTTTCTTTCATAAAGATACCAACCACATTAACGAAGAGTTGACCGAGATACGGTCTATCACCCGCGAAGAAATAAGGGATGCGGCTAAAAAGTACCTCAACACCAACCAGCGTTTGGTATTGTACTACCTGCCCGGAAAAGGTAAAACCAATTAACCCATAACACACAGAGACGAAGCACCATGAAGAAATATATAATGATACTCGCCGGCGCATGTTTAATGCAATATGCACAGGCACAAACCATCGACCGCAGCCATCCGCCTAAACCCGGTCCGGCCCCGGTTTTAACCATTAAGGACCCTGTTATCTACAAAATGCCCAACGGCATTACCGTTTTGGTGGTGGAAGACCATCGCCTGCCAAAGGTTTCGGCCAGTTTTTCGATAGATGCCGGTCCGCGCACCGAAGGCCCAAAAGCCGGGGTCATCTCCCTGATGGGTCAAATGCTGAACGAAGGTACCAAAACCATGCCCAAAGCAGCGTTTGATGATGCCGTTGATAAGATAGGCGCAACGGTCGACCTGAATGCCAATGGTGGCGGTGCGTCCGCACTCACCCGTTATTTTAAAGATGCTTTCGGTTTGATGGGCCTGGCTTTAAAAGAGCCCGCCTTTACCCAGGAATCGTTCGATAAACTGAAAACACAGGCATTGACCAACCTCAAAAACTCGGCAAAAAGTGCTCCCGCTATTGCCAGTCGTGTAAGCAATGCGCTTGTTTACGGTAAAGACCACCCCAACGGCGAGTTCGAAACCGAACAAACCATATCGGCCCTCACCGTACAAGATATTAAAGATGCCTACGCGGCCTACATTACCCCTTCGCGCTCATACCTTACTTTTGTGGGCGACATCACCCCGGCCCAGGCCAAAGCCCTCGCAACCGAAGTATTTGGCAAGTGGACAGGCAAAGCGCTCACCCTGCCCAAACTGCCCGAAGTGGCTAACCCCTCAAAACCCGAAATCGACGTGGTTAACGTGCCCAGTGCCGTACAATCGCAAATACACGTGGTTAACCTCGTCGACCTGAAAAAGAACGACCCTGACTATTTCCCGGTGTTATTAGCCAACTATATTTTAGGTGGCGGTGCCGAAAGCCGCTTGTTTATGAACCTGCGCGAAAAGCACGGCTTTACCTATGGTGCATATTCGAGCATTGGTTCGGGCAGGTTCCAAACCACCTTCGATGCTTCGGCACAGGTGCGTAACGCCAAAGCGGATAGCGCCGTTGCAGAGTTTTTAAGCGAAATAAAACGCATCCGCACCGAAAAGGTGTCTGACGAAGAACTGGCAACCGCCAAAGCATTATACAACGGTTCTTTCGCTTTAGGATTGGAAGACCCGGCACGTACAGCTACTTTCGCCAGCAATATCCTCATCAACAACCTGCCAGCCGATTTTTACAAAACCTACCTGCAAAGGTTTAATGCCGTAACTGCCGACGATATTTTACGCGTAGCCCAAAAGTACTTTTTGTACGATAACGCCCGCATTATGGTGGTTGGTAACACCGCCCAAATGTTGGATGGTTTGAAAAAACTGGGCCTTCCCATCAAAATGTACGATGCCTACGCCAGCCCCGTAACCGACGCGCCTAAAACTGCGGGTACGGCTGTAATGGTACAGGCTGCCGATGTGATAAAAGACTATATCAACGCTACCGGCGGCGCTACCGAGGCTAAAAAAATCACCTCGATTGCGGTAACCATGAGCATGGCTTACCAGGGTATGTCGTTAGATGTTTCGCAGAAAAAGATGGCACCTAATAAAGATGTAATGAGTATTTCGATGGGGGGCAACGTGGTAATGAAATCATTATTCGATGGCGACAAAGGCTATCAGCAACAAGGCCCCAACAAAAAGGACATGACGCCCGAAGAAATTGCTCAGAAAAAAGTATATACTTCGCTTACCGAGCAATTGGATTACCTTACCAACCCGGCCTTCAAACTGTCGATAAAAGGTATCCAAAAAGTTAATGATGCCGATGCTTACCAGGTTGAAGTGATTGACCCCACAGGCAAAACGTCAACCGAGTATTACGACATCAAAAGCAAACTGCTGGTACGCAACGAAAGTACCACCACAGCCAATAACGCTACAACCCTAATTACGTCCGATCTGAGCGATTACCGTAAGATTGGCAACATCATGCTGCCTTACAAAATAACCCAAACCATAGCCAACGAAGGCGGCCAATCCCAAACCTTTGTGATGACGGTTACCGACTATAAAATAAACACCGGTGTAACCGCCGATGATTTTAAATAAGAGGCTTTAATGTATTCAATAAAAAAGCTCCCGTTATTTAACGGGAGCTTTTTTATATTATTCAAGTCATGCCGAATTTATTTCGGCATCCCATCACGAAAGTTTGAACGCGATAGGAATTGACTTAAAACCCTCATTGCCCTAAAGCTTTTCTAATAGCCTCCTCAGCCTGCAACACCAATTGTTCCGGCGGAATGCCTGCGGGCTCAATGGGCTCCAACACTTTTAAGGTAATATGCTCGAACGCGCTCAGCGGGTAAAAGCCATATTGCACCATCCGCCACGAATTGTCGATAGCCAGCGGAACCAATAATGCTTCAGGGCATTTTTTAAGTAT
>NZ_CAITNG010000048.1 GCF_903893715.1 uncultured Mucilaginibacter sp. | reverse complement strand
TTCGGGCTCGTGTTGCCACCTTAATCCTTCCAGATATCCAATACAGGCTTCCTGAGTTGAAAATCTCGTAAATACTTCACTTACATTCATTTGCATAAATATACAAAAATTAAATGTCTATTCATGGGCTATTACTCTCAAGAGGGGAACCGCACTACCCAACCCTCTTTTTTATTCTTTCGAACACTCCAGGTTTCAAACCCATCGCTATTTGTGTTAAAAATCGTTATATTTGAAAATTACTCAACAGTTGATGATGTTTAGAGTTTTTATACTCGTCCCTTTATTGTTTATATTGGTTTTGCCTGCCAGCGCGCAGTTTGCCTGGCTCAAAAAAAAGCCGGCGGTGGTTGTTGTTCGTTACCCGGATTTGCCGGAAGCGCACAGCCTGGGTATCCGGATTGATGCGGCAAATGCGCTGAGCCATCCTGAAATTAAAGCTGATTTGGTGTTTGGGATGACGGAATATGGCTTTGACCTAACTGAGGCCGCGCTTTTAAAGGTTTTATATCATACGCTGCGTTTTCATCAGGACGGTGAGAGCATTGTGAATTATCATAACCTTATCGACTTGTACGTGAGTCAAAGCCATTACTCGGAAGCTAAATGGCATTTGCTGCAATGCAACCTTTTGGCGCAAAAGATTGGCGATACCGACGCTATTATTTATACCCTGACCAGCCTGGCCATGGTAAAAGGCGAAATTGGTGAGTTTGAACAGGCCGCGCAGGACCTTGCTGATGCCCGCTCCATCGCTTCATCGCTCGGGCGGTTTAATGATATTGTGCTTATCGATAAAAAACTAAGCAAACTAAAAGCCCGGCAGCTTACGTATGTTAAAAACGAAAGCAGCTACGCCGAACTTAACCCTGATAAAAAAAACACGCAATAAAGTAACTTCACCGCACCTGCATCGTCAAACAAATAAAACAATAGTGTAAAATTGTTAGTTGTATTTGTAACAGCTATGGTGCTGTTTCTTTTTTTGTATACTTTAGGCAAAATATTACGTTTAATAAATGTTTGATTTGAAATTTAATTTAACTACAGTAAAAGATATGTTTAAGAGGATATATGTACTGCTGATTTTGGGAGCCGCGCTGGCATGTAATGCAGCTCCGGCAGGTTCGGGTAACGAGATTGATTTGGGTTCGTTGCACTTGGAAGATGGGTTGGGGAAAGCAGTTAAAACTCCCAAAAAGGTTGACGGCGATGATTTGCAACCTGATGAAAGGCAAAGCCTTGTTTCGCGGGTGGTGTCGCAGATGATTACCAACAACAATTACAAAAAAGTAAAACTGAACGACTCGCTGTCGGCAGTGATTTTTGACCGCTACCTGAAAAGTTTGGATGACAACCACGACTACTTTTTGGCTTCGGATGTGGACGCTTTCCAACAATTCAAATACAAACTGGACGATGACCTGAAGACAGGTGACCTGAGCGATGTTTTCTACATGTTTAATGTGTACCAAAAACGCTTTAACGACCGGATCAATTTTTCGATAAACGCGTTAGCCGGAGATTTTGATTTTAGCAAAAACGAAACTTTTGCTTACGACCGTGAAAAACTGCCTTATGCAAAATCGGCAGAAGAGAGCGATAAACAATGGATGCTGCGTGTAAAGTACGATTTGCTTAGCCTTAAATTGGCTGAACCCAATTTGGCCAAGGATAAAGAAACCCTTAAAAAACGTTACCAAAACCTGTTGAGCCAATCGGAAAAATTATCATCGGCCGATGTGTTTCAAAAATACATGGACGCGGTTACCGAAGCTGTTGACCCGCATACCAATTATTTTACGCCCTTTAACGCTTCGCAGTTCAATATGGAAATGTCGCGGTCACTTGAAGGTATAGGCGCTACGTTGACTACCGAAAATGAGATGGTAACCATCGCCAGCATTGTGCCGGGTGGCCCTGCCTACAAAAGCAAGCAAATTGACGTTGGCGACCATATTGTTGGCGTGGCACAAGGAAAAGATGGCGAGTACCAGGATGTGATAGGCTGGCGCCTGGATAATGCCATCGGTTTGATACGTGGCCCCAAAGGCACTACTGTTCGCCTGAAAGTTATCCCGAAAGGAAAGGCCGCTTCTGACCAACCAAAGATTGTGGAGATTGTTCGTGAGAAGATCATCCTGCAAGACCAGTCGGTTAAAGAGGAGATAAAAACTTATAACAGCAATGGCAAAACCCTGAAGATAGGGGTTATCAATATCCCTGCCTTTTATATCGATTTTAATGCTTACCGCTCCGGCGACCCTAACTATAAAAGTACCACGCGCGATGTGCGCCTGATACTGGATACTTTAAAACAAAAAGGGGTTGATGGTGTGGTGATTGATTTGCGCGAGAACGGAGGTGGTTCACTATCGGAAGCTATTAGTTTAACAGGCTTGTTTATTAAGACAGGCCCCGTGGTACAGGTGCGTGATGCGGAAGACCGCATAGAAGTGGATACCGATGATGACCCATCAATAGCGTACGATGGCCCAATGGCCGTATTGGTGGACCGTTTTAGCGCTTCGGCATCCGAGATATTTTCGGGCGCCATACAGGATTATGGCCGCGGATTGATCATCGGCACACAAACCTATGGTAAGGGCTCGGTACAAAACGAGATTGATTTGGATAATGTGATCAATCCATCGATAAAGAAAAAAATTATTGAAGATATGAACGCCCGCAATACAAAGCCGGGTGCTGATGGAAAACCAATTACTGTTAACCCTGCTGCGCCTACCAATCAAAGCACTTTTGGTCAGCTTAACCTGACCATTGCCAAGTTTTATCGCATCAGCGGCAGCTCGACACAACATAAAGGGGTTATGCCGGATATTGTGTTCCCGTCATTGATTCCACTGGATAAATATGGCGAAGACACCGAACCATCGGCCATGCCCTGGGATACCATAGCGCGCAGCAGCTATACCAAAGTTGGCAGCTTTACCGCGGTGATACCTAAGCTTACCCAGTTATACAAAGCCCGTCAGGTAAACAGCCCTACGTATAAATATATGACAGAAGTTATTGCCGATTACAAAAAAGAAGACTCGGAAAAGACACTGCCTTTAAACGAGGCAGCGCTAAAAAAACAACGCGATCAGGATGCAGAGAAAAACCTGGAGCGCGAAAATATCATCCGCGTGGCCATGGGCTATCCTGCCTTAAAAAAAGGCGATAAGAAACCGAAAGAAGAAGATCTGGACTTCATCAAAAAAGAAGCCGGCCAGATTTTGACCGACTATATTTCGATGGACAATAAACTGACTAAAGTGAACATGGCGCATTAAGGAGCCTGTTCCCGTTTTACAAAAAAGCCCGCATTACGCGGGCTTTTTTGTAAGCTTTTTTATAGTTAATAATTGATTTTTTTGAGTCATGCAACTCACATCGCGTTTGGCCACTTTTGATGATATCCCCGCGTTGCAGCAACTGATCGCGGCATCTGTGCGGAAATTGAGTATCGGTTATTATACCGATGCGCAAATAGAAAGTTCCATCAAGTACATTTTTGGTGTGGATACACAACTGATAGTTGATGGAACTTATTACGTTGCCGAAGCGGATGGTTTATTGGTTGGTTGTGGCGGGTGGAGCAAACGAAACACCTTATATGGCGGCGACCAGCATAAAGCCACTGAAGACCCCCTGTTAAACCCGGAACTTGACGCCGCCCGTATACGGGCTTTTTTTGTACATCCCGATTATGCGAGGCGTGGTGTGGGTACTTATATTATGAATGTTTGCGAAACTGCGGCAAAAGCCAACGGCTTTAAAAGACTGCAATTGGGTGCCACTTTACCGGGTGTACCGCTTTACAGCAAAATGGGGTACGAGGCTTTTGAACTTGTGGACGAGACTTTGCCTGATGGCGAGTTTTTGAGTTTGGTGAAGATGCGAAAAGCTTTAGCCTGAGTAAAACCACCAAATCAAATAATTATTACCTTAGCCCATCTATTCAATAACATGACCTCAAAAACATATCTCATTAGCGGCGCGGGCAGTGGCATTGGCCGGGCTATTGCGCAAAAACTAAGTGAAAAGAATCAATGTATTTTATTGGGCCGCAATGAGGGTAACCTAAAACAAACGCTTGCCACTTTAAATGGTGCCGGGCATAAAATTTTGGTTGCCGATATCCGCAGTATTGAAAGCCTTGCCAAAGCTGTCAAAAGTATTGAGGATGTTGCCATACATGGTTTGATAGCCAACTCGGGCATTGGAGGTGAAAACCAATGGGGGCCTAACGATCGCTGGGACGATATCATCGGTACCAACCTGACCGGGACTTACAATTTTGTGAATAGTTTTTTGCCGAATCTGAGAAATGGCGAGGATGAGAAGCATATCCTGATTACCTCATCGGTACTGGCGCGTTTGGGTGTGGCCAATTATTCGGCTTATTGCGCTTCGAAAGCGGGTTTGCTGGGGCTGATGCGAAGCTGGGCGGTACAATTTGCTCCCGAGAAGATTTTGGTAAACGCTATTTGTCCGGGTTGGGTGGATACGGAAATGTCGCAAGAGGGGCTACAGGGCATTGCCGATGGGATTGGCATTACCGAAGACGAGTTTTATGATATCGCGATGCAAAGCGTGCCATTAAGACGCATGAGCAAGCCGGAAGAAATTGCTGATTTGGTGGCTTATATGGTCAGTCAGAAAGTAATAACCGGCCAAACCATGGATATTAACGGCGGTGCGGTGATGAACAGCTGAGGCGCTTTTGCGTAGGGAAAATGGCAGATGGAAGACGGAAGATGTGGGTTAGTGCCGTTCTTTTTCAAAAAAAATAAAATCTGTTTTTTTAAATCAAAAAAAAGCCCTATAATTGCAATCCGATTTTCACGGGTTGAAAATTGGCTTTAAGCGCTAAAAATCATGAATTTAGTAAAATTTGTTGAAGAACAATCAGTAGAAAAGAAAGTACACCCAAGCTTTAAAGCTGGCGATACCATCAGTGTACACTATAAAATAAGGGAAGGTAACAAGGAACGTATCCAGGTTTACCAAGGTGTGGTTATTCAACGTAACAGCACCGGCAGCACCGAAACATTTACCGTACGTAAAGTATCAAACGGTATTGGTGTTGAGCGTATTTTCCCATACAACTCGCCAAACATCGATAAAATTGAGCTGAACAACCAAGGTAAGGTGCGTCGTGCAAAACTATACTACCTGCGCGAACTGACCGGCAAAGCCGCTCGTATCAAATCAAAACGCGTTTAGTTTTCGGTTTAAAATATTAAAAAAGCCTTCCTGCCAAACAGGGAGGTTTTTTTTGTTTTAAAAAAACATAACAGTGCAGGATGGGCATAATTTGATAATGATTGATTTTTACAAAACCAAATTATACCTGTTTAAGCCATGAAAAAAACTTTGAAGCGAGTTAACCTTGCGGTGTTGTTGCTTGTGTCGCTTTTTTATTCCAATACAGTGTCGGCGCAAAGTAATACAACGCCTGTCCGTCAAAAAATCAACATTAACCGCGAATGGAAATTTATACTTGGCGACCAGCAAAACGCCGCCCAACCCGGCTATGTGGATTCGGCATGGAAAAACGTCAATTTGCCGCATAGTTTCAGCACACCGTATTTTGGAACTGGACAATGGTATACCGGTTATGGCTGGTATCGTAAATATTTTAACGTACCTGCCAGTTGGAAAGGCAAACGCCTGTTTGTTGAGTTTGAAGGCGCTTTTCGCGATGCGGAAATATTTGTGAACGGCAAACCTGTGGGCCATCACCAAAGCGGCTATACCGGTTTTAGTTATGATGTGACCGATGCGGCGGTGCCCGGCAAAAACGTGTTGGCCGTTCGGCTGAACAATTTGTGGAACGCGCAACTGGCACCACGCGATGGCGACCATAATTTTTGCGGCGGTATTTATCGCGACGTGTATTTGGTGGTTACCAATCCGGCCCATGTTACCTGGTACGGTACTTTTGTAACCACGCCGGTATTGTCTAAAGCATCGGGCACGGTAAATGTGAAAACGGAGGTAGTCAATCAAAGCAATTTGGCAAAAACCTATTTGCTTAAAACTTTGGTTATCGACCCGAACGGGAAAACGGTGGACAGTTTTTCATCGTCCATAAAAATTGACGCGGGCGCTACGGTCAATTTCGACCAAACGGGCAACGCTATCCCAACGCCAAAACTTTGGCACCCGTTACATCCTTTTCTGTATAAAACTGTAAGCCGGTTGTACGATGGCAAAGCATTGGTTGATACCTACGAAACGCCATTTGGTTTTCGTTGG
The DNA here is from genome assembly GCF_903893715.1 of uncultured Mucilaginibacter sp. Classification (GTDB taxonomy): domain Bacteria; phylum Bacteroidota; class Bacteroidia; order Sphingobacteriales; family Sphingobacteriaceae; genus Mucilaginibacter. The sequence continues at coordinate 47,515 of NZ_CAITNG010000048.1, read as the reverse complement.
GTAGAGTGGACGGCTGATAAAGGCTTCTTTTTGAATGGCGAACATTACTATTTCCACGGCGCGAATGTACACCAGGACCATGCCGGTTGGGCCAGCGCTGTTACCAACCAGGGTTTTGCCCGCGATGTTAAAATGGTAAAAGATGCCGGTTTCGATTTTATACGCGGTTCGCATTACCCGCACGACCCGGCCTTTTACGATGCCTGCGACACGTTGGGGGTGATGATGTGGTCGGAGAACAACTTTTGGGCAGCGGGCAATTTTACGAAGGAGGGCAGTTGGTACGAACGCTCAGGCGCGTACCCTATCCACCCGGAAGACGTAAAGCCGTTTGAAGAAAGTGTAAGAACCAGCTTACGCGAAATGATACGCGTAAACCGCAACCATCCTTCGGTAGTGATATGGAGCATGTGTAACGAGGTGTTTTTTGCAGAAACTTCGACCAAGCCCCGTGTAAAGGAATTTTTGAAAGAGCTTGCGGATTATTCACATCAACTCGACCCAACACGCAAGGTGGCTATTGGCGGTTCCCAGCGTGGGGGTATTGATAAGCAAGGCGATGTGGCAGGCTATAATGGCGATGGCGCAAGGTTGTTTATCAATCCGGGTATACCGAGCGTGGTGAGCGAGTATGGCTCGACTTTGGCCGACAGGCCGGGCAGGTATATACCGGGCTTTGGCGATGTGCAGGCCACACCATTTGATTGGCGCAGCGGGCAAGTGCTTTGGTGCGCTTTTGACTATGGCACCCATTTTGGCGATGGGAAGTTTGGGCGTATGGGCATGATAGACTACTTCCGCCTGCCAAAGCGCATGTGGTATTGGTACCGTAACGAATATTTGCACATACCACCACCTGAGTGGCCGGTTGAAGGAGCGCCGGCGGGCTTATCGTTAACCGCCGACAAAACAAGCATCAGCAACACTGATGGCACGGATGATGTACATTTGATTGTTACGGTTTTGGATAAGAACGGCAAAGCCATCAGTAATTCGCCGGATGTGACGCTGACGCTTGAGTCGGGGCCGGGGGAATTTCCTACGGGTAGCGCCATTAAGTTTTCGGCGACGTCGGATGTGGCTATCCGTGCGGGGCAGGCGGCCATTGAGTTCCGGTCGTACTATGGCGGCAGGAGTGTGATCAGGGCCAGCTCGCCGGGTTTGAAAGACGCGCTCATCACCATCGAAACCAAAGGATTGCCGGCTTTTATACCCGGCAAAACACCGGTTAACGCTTACGTTCCTTATGTAAAATATGGCGACTATAAAAACTTTTCGCCCGTAGTGAGCAAAAGCAATATCATTTTCCAAAAACCAACAAGAGCCAGTAGCGAAGCTGAAGGACACCCGGCAGGTATGGCCGATGATGAAAACGCTGCAACTTATTGGGCCACTGCACCTAATGCCACCGAAAACTGGTGGCAGGTAGACATGGAAAGCCTGACCAGCATCACCAAAGTGAACCTTACCTTTGCGGATGATACCGATTTTGGGTACAAAATGCAGGTTTCGTTCGATGGGGTGCAATGGACGGATATTTATACTGCCCCGGCAAGCCATCAAACCGATAAAAAACGGACCATCAACATTAGTAAAGCTCCGGAGAGCCGGTTTTTAAAGATTATTTTTACCGATGTGCCGCCGGGCAAACAAGCTAACGTGAGCGAGGTGGAGGTTTACGGGAAGAGTAATTAATTGGTTCACTTGTTCATCCCGATAGCTTTCGGGAGTTGATTGGGAATGTAGGTGAGGGAACATTTCCTGTTTTTTCCCGTTGACTTCGTGCCTAACCGCTGCTTTATAGGTTAAATATTTAACTTGGCAAGAACCGGGTTTTATAGCAGTGTGCGGCCGGGTACATTTGTATCGTTAAAATAAAAAACGATGGAAAAACAAACCGAACTGGATTATAAAAGGATAGCCGAAGCCATCGGCTTTTTACGGTCGAACTATAAACGTCAGCCTGCATTGGAAGAGGCAGCGGCCCATGTACACCTGAGTCCGTTTCACTTTCAGCGCATGTTTAAAGATTGGGCGGGGGTTACACCTAAACAGTTTTTGCAGTACCTGAGCATTGAACATGCCAAAAGCATGCTGAAAGACAAGCAAGCCTCGCTTTTTGATACGGCCTTTGAAACCGGCTTATCAGGCACCGGTCGCCTGCACGACCTATTTGTAAAAATAGAGGGAATGACGCCCGGTGAATACAAGAACGGGGGCGAACAATTGCACATCAACTACAGCTTTGCCGAAAGCCCTTTCGGGAGTGTGCTGGTGGCGTCGACTAACAAAGGAATTTGTTATATGGCTTTTGCCGATGAGGAGCATGACGAAGCTTTTGCCTTGCTGCAACAACGTTTCCCGAATGCCAGGTATCACTGCTTGTTGGATATGATACAGCAAAATGCAATTTTCATTTTTACGCAGGACTGGGGCAAGCTGAGCGAGATAAAACTTCATTTAAAGGGCACGGCTTTCCAAATAAAAGTGTGGGAAGCCTTGCTTAAGATACCAATGGGTGGTTTAACCAGCTACGCGGACATAGCGGACCGTTTGGATTATCCGAAAGCTAACCGGGCGGTTGGCTCGGCGGTGGGCGATAACCCCGTGGCGTTTCTTATACCTTGTCATCGGGTCATCCGGTCGACCGGCGAGATAGGACAGTACCATTGGGGCAGCGACCGCAAAAATGCCATCATCGGCTGGGAAGCATCCAAAACATTCGCGATGGTTTAATGTGGCGGCATACGCAGTTGGGTGAAACCAATTTTGCCCGAAAGCGCGAACTGTATCGGCTTATCAAAAGTGGACAGATAACGCTTGGCGGCTATAGCAAAGCTAAAATTTACGGCACGCTCAACTGTTCATCGGGCAAACGGATGAAGGCGGAAAACCGTGTTTTCTTTAGCTGCGACAACGAAGCTATTGAAGCGGGTTACCGCCCCTGCGGACATTGCCTGCCCGAAAAATACCGGCTTTGGAAAAACAATCGGACAAACAAATTATGAATAAAATAACTGAACGCCTGCATGTTAAGAACTGGGGCGAAATTACAGGCAACCTTGACCAAGAGGGCTACGTTGTTGTGAGCGATGTGCTGACAAAACAGGAGTGCGATGACCTGACAGCCAATTATGACGCAAGCGATATTTACCGCAAAACAGTTTTGATGGAGCGTTACCGTTTTGGTAAAGGTGAGTATAAATACTATCAATACCCGCTGCCGCAGCTTGTTACCGACGTTAGGGAAACGGTTTATCCGCACCTGGCAAAAGCGGCCAATAAGTGGATGGAAGAGTTGAAGATGGATACTGTTTTCCCGGATACGCATGCGGAGTTGAAAGCGAAATGCCACGAGGCGGGTCAAACCAAGCCTACGGCATTGATACTGAAGTATGGCGAGGGCGGGTTTAATACCCTGCACCAGGATTTGTACGGCGATATCTACTTCCCGATGCAGGTGGTGCTGTTTTTAAACGAACCCGGCAGGGACTATACCGGCGGCGAATTTGTTTTAACCGAACAGATACCGAGGGCACAATCGAAAGCGATTGTGTTACAGCCAAAACAGGGCGATATGTTGATTTTCACCACAAACTTTCGTCCGGTAAAAGGCAGCAAAGGTTATTACCGGGTGAATATGAAACATGGTGTAAGCCCGTTGCACAGCGGGCAGCGCCATACGTTGGGTATTATTTTTCATGATGCATTAAGCTAATCCCGATTAAGGGCCAACGATACTCCCTTTGTTCTTTATCGTTTTTTCATATCGTAAAATGAAAGGTCAGTTAATAAGCAAAAACGCCCGCCCGAAGGAGCGGGGGGTGTTTTTAAGATAACAAACCGGCGTTGTCTTTCAGGTTGACGCCCGATAGTTGGAGTTGAAAAGCCTTTTGAACCAAATAGAATATCTTTTGAGCGGCAGCAGCACAAGGCAGTCCCTCGGGACGGATGTTGGATATGCAGTTGCGCATCTCGTCGGTTAGGCCGGGCCGGGGGTTAAAGGTGAGGTAGGCGCCCATGCTATCCGCCGAACTGAGGCCGGGACGTTCGCCGATGAGCATGATGGACAGTTTAGCTTGCAGGCCATGCGCTATCGGGTCGCCCAGGGCTACGCGGGCTTGTTCGGCCAGGCAAATGGGGGCTATTTTATAGTTAAGCATGGGCAATAAAGCTTCCAATAGGGGCAGCGCGTTTTGGTTTACTGCTGTTGCTGATAAGCCATCGGCAATAATGATGCATACATCGCAGGGGTAGGCGCTTTCGCTGATAAGTTGTGCGGATGTATCATTCAACAGGCGTCCGTAATCGGGGCGCTGCAGGTATTGCGGGCGGTTTTGGGCTTGGCTATGTAGTGCCAGCCTTGGCAAGCCGAAAGTTTTGATACGTTCCATAAGGGCATCCACATCTAAAGCGGAATATACCGCATCGCGGGCGTGGGCATGCGCCAGTTGAAACTCGAGCGATTGTTTGAGCGGGATGCTGCTGCCCACGCGGCCCATGGCAATACGCGCCGCGGTAAACGCTTTTAGCGATTCCCATCCATCGGTGGTGGTGCGTTGTATCTTTTTCATAAGTCATTTTTTTCATGGCACACCCCTGCCTCCCGAAACAAGTTCGGGACAGGCTCTCTCGAGAGGGGAGCCTTACGCTCAAGGCCATTTATGTTACTTACATCTTCCTCCCGATAGTTATCGGGATTACGTTTTACATTTTCCATTTAAAAAAGGTGTTCTATCATACGGTTCATGGTTTGGGTATGGGCCAGTTTGCCTTGCGCGTCGGTGATGCCTTGTTTGAGCAACCATTGTTCAAACTCGGGCGCAGGGCGCAGGCCAAGTACCTTACGGATGTACAAGGCATCGTGAAAGGAGGTGGACTGGTAGTTAAGCATGATATCATCAGAACCGGGTATGCCCATCACAAAATTGCAGCCGGCAACGCCCAACAGGGTAAGCAGGTTGTCCATATCGTCCTGGTCGGCTTCGGCGTGGTTGGTATAGCATACATCCACACCCATGGGCAGGCCCAGCAATTTGCCGCAAAAGTGGTCTTCGAGCGCGGCGCGGATAATTTGTTTACCATCGTATAAATATTCCGGTCCGATAAAGCCTACCACTGTGTTTACCAATAGGGGATTGAATTTACGGGCTACGGCGTAGGCGCGGGCTTCGCAGGTTTGCTGGTCGATGCCATGATGCGCGTTTGCGGATAGGGCGCTGCCCTGCCCGGTTTCGAAGTACATGACGTTGTTGCCGATGGTGCCCCGGTTTAGGGATAGCGTAGCTTCGTGCGCTTCGGACAATAAAGCGAGGTTGATGCCAAAGCTGCTATTGGCTTTTTGCGTGCCCGCGATGGATTGAAAGCACAGGTCGACAGGCGCACCGGCATTGATCAACCCGATGGTGGTGGTAACATGGCTCAGCACGCATGATTGGGTTGGGATATCGAACTGCCGGCGCAGGGTATCTATCAGATTGAGCAGGTTGGTTACGGCGGCAGGGCTGTCGGTGGCGGGGTTAATACCGATGACGGCGTCGCCGCTGCCATACAGCAGGCCGTCTATCATGCTGGCGGCAATGCCCTTCGGGTCATCTGTCGGGTGATTGGGTTGCAGGCGGGTAGAGAAATGCCCGCGCAGGCCAATGGTGTTGCGGAAACGGGTAATTACTTCGCACTTTTTAGCTACGGCAATCAGGTCCTGGTTGCGCATTAGTTTGGATACGGCGGCGGCCATTTCGGGGGTGATGCCCCATTTCAGGCTTTGGAGCACGGGGCCATCGGCTTCGTCGCCCAGCAGCCAGTCGCGCAGTTGGCCAACGGTCAGGTGGCTTATATGGTCGAAAACTTCATGGTCGTGGCCATCGATGATGAGGCGGGTAACTTCGTCATCCTCATAAGGTACCAGCGTTTCGTTGAGGAAGTTTTTAAGGGGTACATCGGCCAGCGTCAGCTGCGCGGCTACACGTTCTTCGTAAGTTTCGGCGGCAATCCCCGCAAGGGCATCACCGGTGCGGAAGGGCGATGCTTTGGCCAGCACGTCCTTCAGGTCGGTAAACCGGTAAACTTTATGGCGTATGGTATGCTGATAGGCCATCTTAGTCGTTGTTTATCATTACGGCGGCGGGTTGGAGCAATACATCGTCCTGTATCTGTATTTTGTGGCGGCCCATCGATACAAATATCAGCACAGCGGCAGCCATCCCACCAAAAAAGATAGAACTCACCACGAGGTGAAAGTACATAATGGCAAACAGGCATACTGCCGAAAGCACCAACGCGATGAGTGGAAAAGCCGGATAGAAGGGCAAGTTAAACGGGCGGGGCAAAGCAGGTTCTTTTTTGCGCAATACAAACAGGCTGATCATGCTTGCTAAGTACATCACGATAGCACCTAAAGCAGATAGCACAATGACCGGGTTAATGACGTTATCGGGATTGGCGGCAAATTTATTGGCGATGTATAGGGTAATAAAGCTGACCAACCCACCGGCAATTAAGGCCCAATGTGGCGTTTTAAAGCGGTGGTTAATGGCAGACAAACCGCGGGGTAAATACCCACCCCTCGCCATGGCGAATACCTGGCGTGATGAGGCCAAAACCATACCATGAAAGGATGCCACGAGCCCGAACAAACCTATCCCCGCAAAGGCTTTGGTGAGCGTATTGGTTTTGCCTAATACAAGGGCAATGGCATCGGGCAGGGGGCTTGCGGTGCTGCTGAGTTTATGCCAGTCGGTAATGCCGCCTGTCAATACCATTACGCCGATGGCTAAAATGGTAAGCGTAACGATGCCCGATATATACCCTTTCGGGATGTTTTTGGAGGGGTCTTTTACTTCTTCGGCCACCATAGCTACGCCTTCGATGCCGAGATAAAGCCAAACAGCGAACGGCAAAGCGGCGAAGATTCCCGCCCAGCCAAACGGCAAAGGATTGGTAACATAGTTGGCCATTTTAAAGTGCGGGCCTATGATGCCCATGAATAACAGCAGTTCGGCTACAGCCAGAATGGTGATAAAAACTGAAAACACGGCCGACTCTTTAATGCCCAGTATATTGATGATGATAAACACGATATTAAAAGCTACCGCCGATTGGAACACCGAAATAACCGGGTACAAAAAGTGCATGTAACTGCCGAGGGCATAGGCAATGGCGGGCGTGGCCAGCAGGAAATCGATAAGGGTGGCGTAGCCTGCGATCAGTCCGCCGAAAGGGCCCATGGCGCGGTAAGCGTAGGCAAAAGCCCCGCCCGCGTGCGGTATACTTGTGGTGAGTTCGGTATAGCTGAAAATGAAGGCGATGTACATCACTGTGACTACGAGCGTCGCGATCAACAAACCGATGGTACCTGCTACGCCCCAACCTAAATTCCAACCGAAATACTCGCCGGATATGACCAGGCCTACGGCAATGGCCCACAGGTGGATGGGGGTTAAGGTGCGTTTAAGGGTGTCGGTTTGAGACATTGTTAGGGACTGTTTTTTTCAGGTTTAAGATAGGAAATACTCCGCACAATTTTATTGTATATTAGATTTATGGAATTACAAAAATTGACCCATGAGTTGTTGACGGCAGCGAACGAGCAAAACCAGGCTGTTCGCCAGTTTGTTACGGATGCGATGACAGTTGCATCTAACATCCAAATAACCTCAAATACCGCTGTGCTCGCAGCAAGTGATATGGGTGCGGTAAAAGCTATAGTAGCTGCATCGGATGTAGGTAGTCAACTTGCAAAACTATGTAATGAAGCTGCTGATATGATGAACAAAGCTGCTAATGCCGCTGAATTATGCAGTGAGGCAGGAATGGAAATTGCTATGTTGGCCTCGCCAATATCATCCGCGAGACCCTTGGATGAGATGAAAATGATATCGAGCCTGCTTGAAAATTATAATGTGTCGAGTTTATCCGGGCTTAATTCGAATGAAAGGAGTCAAATTGCGTTCAGTGCTAATGATTTATATCAAAACTCCGAAATTGTTTTTCGGGAAATAGCCGAGGCATATCTAAAAGCAGACGACCTGTTTGAGAAAATGGAAAAGTTAAACCATCAACTGAGAACAAGTGGCGAATTGATACACGCGCTAAATCAAACCATCATCAAAAGAAAGTCGCTTAACCCGCTTATACCCGATGACCTTGTTGCGCTTATCAATAAGGCGGCAAAAGATATTGATGACGCAATAGCATTAAATAGCCCTGCCCTAAAGTTGGTAAAGACTATAAAAACGGCTGCGGGAGATTTATCGGGAAAGTCGGCCGATTGCCTTGATTTGGCAACAGGGCTTAGTAAGTCGGCACAGACATTAAAGTAATATTGAGCAGCGTTTATTATCTCCACTTGGCGGAGGCCTGGGTACCTTTTCTTAAAAATAGCAGTGCCTCGAAATGTAGTAATCGCGTTTTGATGATTTGATGATAAAATCGAGGGAGAGCTCGTGCGAACCATAGCCGTAACCACCCAGTTTGTTGAGCGAATAATCGAAGGCGTAGCCTACGCGGAAATCGGGACTGACGTAAAACGAAGCCATGCCCACCAAGGCACTTGATGGCGGCAGGCCCGATTGCAGGTTATTGTTAAATATGCTGAACCCCGTGCGGTAAGTGCCGCCAACCCATAGTTTATCGTTCAGCAAAACAAAAGTATTGATATCGATACTGGTGGGCGTGCCGGAGGCTTGTTTTATTAAAATAGAAGGCTTGATCTTGGTTTGATCGTTCAAATCGAAAAGAGCGCCAACGGTGAAGTATTTGTGCGGCGATGGTATGACAACGATAAGGCTTTGATCGCTGGAGGAGGGGTGCATGTATTGCGCCAACAGGTTATCGACAGACAGGCCGGCGAAAAAGTTATTGGCGGTGTACAATACGCCCACCCGGGCATCGGGCAAAGCTGTTCCCTGATAAGTTGTGGGGACATTTGGGTCGCCGCTTTGCGTGGCATAAAGCTTGGATCCGTCGATGCCGGTTTGCAAAACCCCAAAGCCTAAACCGAACGACAGCCAGGATGCATCATCGTGTTTGCCGAACTTGATACGATATGAACCATTGGCATAGGCCGCTGTAGTACTTTGCGCCCCTAAAGCATCGTGGCTTGCCAAAACGCCTAAGCCTACGGTACCGTCTAAAATGGCAACATCGGCAGCACTCGAAAAGGTTTGCGGCGCGCCCTCAAGGCCCGTCCATTGCGAGCGGTAAAAGCTGTTTATCTGCAAGTCCTGCTTGTATCCCGCATAAGCTGGGTTGATGTAAATGCCGTTAAAAATATACTGGCTAAACTGGGCGTCCTGTTGTGCCCGGGCGGTTAAAAACCCGCCGAGCAGTATGGTAAACAATATGATCCTTTTCATCTTCATCGTTTTGTAAAATGTATTATGTCTTCTTTCGCAACAGGGTTACATAGCCTTTGTAGGTTTCCCAATCGCCTAAGGGGTTTTTAGCTTTTAACACGTAGTAGTAGGTTCCTTCCAACAGGCCTTCGCCGGTCCAGTCGTTGGTGTAGTTTTTCTTTTGATAAATTGTATTGCCCCAGCGGTTGATGATCACGATTTCGTTTTCGGTATACTGGTCGAGGCCGGGTATCATAAAAGTGTCGTTAATGCCATCGCCGTTAGGCGTAAAAACATTAGGAACTTTTAAGCCCGATATTTCCTGGGTATCGGAAGCCTGATTGTTATCCATAATGGGGTCCTTTTCTTTACCGCTCACATACACCGTACTGGTAATAGCCCCGGCTTTGGTTATTTTCACCATTGTGTTTAAGCTTATAGAGGCGCCGCCCTTCAACTCGGAAATAAACCAGGTAAAGACATGGGTACCTGAATCGTACGTAAAATTCCCTACGGCCAGCACATTTGATTGCGGTAAAAACTGCAATATATTAGGCAAGGGATATTTTAAAGTGACATTATGCCCGGTAGGTATACTATGGTTAGTGATGGTCAATCCGTAAACAAAACTTTCGCCCAGGCGCGCGTTTTTATTGGATGAATGAATGGTTACGCCCAAATCGACCAGGGTGTCTGCTTTGGTAATTATTGATCCGATAACGACGATGACCTGTACCTCATCCGACTGGCTGGACTTGCAACCCTCGCTATTAAACGCAACAACCGAATACAAGCCCGCGGCGCCTGTTGTATAAGTACTATTTATAGCGCCCGGTATTTTAACCCCATCCTTATACCATTGATAGGCACTTGCATTGGCACTGCCTGCACGTAAGGTAATGGTTGCCCCCTGCAGAATAGTATAGGCAACAGGATTGTGCTGAGATGGAAAACTACCCGCCTGCGAAAAGGCTAAGGTAGTCTCCATCAAAAAAAGTATGCTTATGCAAACAATTTTCCAGCAAAATTTCATGCCACGGTTTGTTACATTGGTGGAAGTACTATTAGTTAATTACAATAGTTGGCTTGCCTGGTGTAGGTGTAACCGTTACGCTTTGTGTAGCCGTACCCGGACATCCGCCATTTAACGAGTAGCTTATCACTACACCTATGGTTACCGAACCGCTATTAGTTTCGGACAGCGAGTAGGTGTTGCTTGTAGCACCGGCTATGTTTACCCCATTCCTTGTCCACTGGTAGGTGTAGGTATAGGTTGTTGGGTTTGATGGCGTAGCAGTTAGCAAGATAGAGCCTTCGTTTTGGGCGCAAATGGTATTGTTTGCAATGTTTGATGAAATGGTTGCTGTAATTGGCGGCAATACGTATATCTTGATGATATCGGACATGGGTGAAGTACAACCATTAGCGTTTACTGTAACCAATTGATAGTTGTAATAGCCCGGCGTGGTTGGCGTTTCTGTATAAGTACGGGTTGTAGTTGTTGTTAGATGCGCCGTGCCCGATGCATCCAGTTTGTACCATTGGTAGGAAGGGTAGTCGACCCCGCCAACGTCTTGCGGGCCTGTTAACGAAATGTTTTGGCTGGAGCAGATAATCTTATCTGCAGTGCCGGTAGGTGGCGGAGCCGAAGTTCCGTCGCTTGGCCCCGCTGTTTGCGAGAAGCCGGTTTTGGCAATCACTAAGAACAGCAAAGTGATGATAATGCGGGGGATGATGTTGATGTTTTTCATATTGTTGTGTTTTTTGTTTTGATGCGTTTTAAGGAATTATTACAGGCTTGCCTGGTTTTGTATTGATGGTTAAGTTTACTGTTTTGGCTGTTGATACGCAGCCGGTAGCGGTATTGGTTTCGGTAATGGTGTAGGTACCGCTTAGCGTGATGCTTTGTGCTGCGGCGGTAGTGATAACCGTGCCCGAGGGGTTTTTAAATGTATAGGTGTAGGTACTGGTGTCATAACCAACGATGGCTGTGGTGAGGTCGTACGTGGCGCATGATGCCGGCGATGCTATCACACTCAATACCGGTATGGGGTTAAGTGTAACTTGTATGGTATGGCGGTACACCGGCGAGAATGAAATGTCGTCGATAGCGAAATCGTTACCACTGGCGGCGGTATTTTGGTTAACCAAAGAGATAACTGCCGATGTACTGCTGCCCGAGCTCCATCTGGTGGTGAAATTTTGCCAGAGCCCTGTTGTTGATGATAACTGGATGGTGGTGCCTAACTGAACACCGTTAATTGAAAAATTTAGTTGCCCTGGGCTTGCAGGGTTTGCCGAAGCGAACCACACGGAAAAGACGTAAGTATTGTTAGGGACGACGGTGATATTTTCGGACCATACGTTTACATTGGCTGTTGAGGCGCCGTTGATGACCATCATTTTGCCCGATGCAGTGCCAATGGTATGGTCGAAAAAAGAGGAGAAGCCGGAGTGTACGGTATTGGGGTTGCCGATAACGTAATAAGTACCCTCGGGATATAACAGGGTATTGTTAACGGGCCCACCCGGCACTACGTAACTGCTGCTAAAGCCGGTAAAGCCCGACGAGAAGTTTCCGTTTACAACTTTGTTGTTGGTATAATCCACTGTTTCCCACCAGTAAGTGCCCGATGTGGTGGCCGTGATGCTCTGCGTAGTTGCCCCGGTGCTCCAGGCATAGTTGGTTAAACCGGAAGTTGCACTTAATACCACACTGCTGCCGCAAACTGTGGTATCGATAAATGAACGGTGAAAAGATGCGCCGGACAGGCCAAAACCCGATGCAAACAAGCAGCAAACCATCCAAATTGAGGACAGGAATGCTGTTTTTGCCGTAAACGAGTTTTTGTAGCAGTTGTGCATAAATTTCCCCATCTGGTTTTTGACAGAAATCTTATCCTGATCAATGCCCAGATGAGCCTATTTTTACGGATTTGTGCACCAGCGAGTTGCCTTTTTTGGTGTAAAACCAAAAGAAATTTTACTCTTAATTAAAAATTAACATATATTAAATAATAATTATCAAAATGATTGTAAAAAGCTTAAAATATTATCATTTGGTGAAATAAACGGGCGTTTATGCAATCATATCACTTACTTTATAAGTTGGTCAAAAAGGGGGTGTCTTTTTTTGATGTTTTTTGTCGTTATACCGGATCCGGTTTCGAATAAATACCCGGTATGGGGAATTTTTTACCGAGCGGTTGTTGGTTGATAATCTACTGATTCTATATACTATCTATAAAAAATTAAACTTTGTTTTGCTATTTTAAAATAATACTGCTTACTTTACAGCCGTAAACCATAGGCTTACAAACAAACATGCTATTTAACACATCAATTACTACAACAACCATTACCACAACCACCGGCAGCGAGCAGGAGGAAGGGTAAATATTGGGATAGTAAATGACGAAACCATAAAGAAGCCTTCCTCCACAAGAGAAAGGCTTTTTGTTTTATTAATAACTGAGCCAAACCGTAAAGCCATCCATCGCAATACGCAATACGCTCTACTCAATACACAAAAATGAAAGTTCTAAAATTCGGGGGCACATCGGTAGGCTCGGCAGGTAGTATCAAAACAGTGCTCGGCATTTTAAAGCAGCAAAGCGCGGACGGCAATAACCCGGTAACGGTGGTATCGGCCATGAACGGTATTACCAATCTGCTCATTAACATGGCCGAACACGCTGCTATCGGCGAAAGCTTTACACCACAACTGGCCGAACTGGAACGCCGGCATTTTGATGTGGTAAAAGAACTGATGGACGTGCAGGCGCAAAACCCGGTGTTTACCCGCCTTAAAATTTACTTTAACGAGCTTGAAGACCTGCTGCAAGGCATTTTGAGCTTGCGCGAACTGACCGCCCAAACCCGCGACCTGGTATTGAATTACGGCGAGCGCTGCTCGGCGTTTATGATCAGCAAGATAGCGGCGCAGCATTTTAAAAACGCCGTGTTTGTGAATGCTGCCGATCTGGTTAAAACCGATAGCGCTTTTGGTTATGCCAAGGTGAACATGGAGCTGACCGAAATGCTCATCCGTAATTACCATAACGAGAACAGGGATAAGCTGCTGTTTGTTACCGGCTTTATTGCCAGCAACGATGCGGGCCGCATAACCACTTTAGGTCGTGGCGGCAGCGACTATACCGCGGCCATATTTGGTTCGGCGCTGAACGCCGAAGAAATACAGATTTGGACCGATGTGAACGGCATGATGACCGCCGACCCGCGCATGGTGAAGAAGGCGTTTTCGCTGCCTGAACTATCGTATACGGAAGCGATGGAGTTGTCATTTTTTGGTGCGAAGGTGATTTACCCGCCCACCATGATTCCGGCCTTCCTGAAAAAGATCCCGATTGTTATCCTGAATACTTTTGATACGGCATTTGGCGGTACTTATATCAAACACGACTGCGGGCCGTCGGACTTGCCGATTAAAGGCATCTCGTCTATCAACGAAGTAAGCATTTTGAACGTGGAAGGCAGCGGCATGGTAGGGAAAGCAGGCTTTAGCGGCAGGTTATTCAGCATGTTGGCACGCGAGCAAATCAACGTGATATTGATTACCCAATCCTCATCAGAGCATAGCATTACCTTCGCCGTTAACCCGGCTGATGCTTTGAAGGCAAAAGCGTTGATCGGGCAGGAATTTGAACTGGAGGTACAGGCCAAAAAACTGGAGTCGCCGGATGTGGAAGACGGGCTTTCTGTGTTAGCCATAGTTGGCGAGAACATGAAGCATACCCCCGGCGTATCGGGCAAACTGTTTTATGCCTTGGGCCGCAACGGTATCAACGTCAGGGCGATAGCGCAGGGCTCGAGTGAGTACAATATTTCGGTCATCATTTCGCGCGGCGATTTGGCGAAAGCGTTGAATGCCGTGCATGATGCCTTTTTTGTAGAGCTGAACAAAACGCTGCACGTGTTTTGTTTGGGTACCGGGAATATCGGCACCACCTTGTTTCGGCAATTAAAAAACCATGCGGAATTTTTAAAACAACATAACGGCATACAGGTAAAGATTGTCGGCATCAGCAATACCCGCAAAATGATGTTTGATGATGACGGTATTGATTTGGATAGCTGGAAAGATAAATTGGAAGCATCGACCATTGTGGCCGACCTCCCGGCTTACATCGAACGGATGAAAGAGATGAACCTGCCCAACTGCGTTTTTGTGGACAATACGGCCAGTGCAACGCCGATCAGTTTTTATGAGACGGTATTTAAGGCGAACATATCGGTAGTAACCTGCAACAAAATAGGCAACTCGGCATCGTATGCGCAATACAAAACTTTTAAGGATACCGCCCGCAAGCATGGCGTCGATTTTTATTATGAGACCAATGTGGGCGCGGGTTTGCCCATAGTGCGCACATTGAGGGATTTGATGATGAGCGGCGACCGGGTGATCAAAATTGAGGCTATCCTTTCGGGGACGATATCGTACATCTTTAACAACTTTAAAGGGGATGCCACTTTTCACGATGTGGTGAAGATAGCGCAGGAAAAAGGCTATACCGAACCTGATCCGCGCGATGATTTGCGCGGTACCGATTTTATGCGCAAAATGCTCATCCTGGCCCGCGATGCGGGTTATGCCCTGGAGCCAGGCGATGTAAAAATAGAAAGTATGCTGCCAAAAGCCTGCCTGGATGCGGGAACGGTAGCCGAGTTTTATGCCGAATTAAAGAACGAAGAAAAGTTTTTTGCAGATATGAAGGCGAAAGCCATTGCCGAAGGTAAAGTATTGCGCTATATCGGTAAACTGGAGTACGGGCAGGTATCCATCACGCTGCAAATGGTTGGGGAGGAACATCCTTTTTATACCCTTTCGGGAAGTGATAATATCATCTCTTTTACTACCGAAAGGTATATAGACCGGCCGCTGGTAGTAAAAGGGCCGGGTGCGGGTGCAGAAGTGACCGCGGCCGGTGTGTTTGCGGATATTGTGAATGTGGGGAATTAGAAAAGAATGATCAATAAATATGTCATTTCGAAACGAGGTACGAGTGAGAAAACTTTACAAAGCGAGTAAAGCGCCAATGCATGGTGGGAATGCAAAGTTTGTAAAGGTTTCTCCCGTTGGTCGAAATGACAGATAGTATAAGATAATGAAAACAATAAAAGTATTTGCGCCGGCAACGGTGGCCAATGTAGTTTGCGGGTTTGATGTGCTGGGTTTCGCGGTGGATGCACCCGGCGATGAGGTAGTGATGCGCCTGAGCGATACACCGGGTGTGCGCATCCTGAAAATTGAGGGCGATGGTGGCCGCTTACCCTTAGTAGCTGATAAAAACACCGTGAGTGCCAGCGTGCAGCATTACCTCAAACATATCAATCGCCCGGATATTGGTGTGGAGATAGAACTCTATAAAAAAATGCCTATTGGCAGTGGTTTGGGTTCGAGTTCGGCAAGTACGGTGGCCGGTTTGTTTGCCATTAATACTTTGTTGGATAACCAATTGACCCCGATGGAACTGGTGCCCTTCGCCATGAAGGGCGAGGAACTGGCCTGCGGTTTTGGGCACGCTGACAACGTTGCACCGGCTGTTTTAGGCGGCTTTGTTTTGATACGCAGTTATGAGCCGCTCGACATCATCAAACTGCCTGTACCCAAGGGTTTGTATTGCGCGATTGTATTCCCCGATGTGGATGTGCCGACAAGGGATGCAAGGCAGATGATACGGAAAAACGTTTTGTTGAAGGACGCCGTGATACAATGGGGCAATATAGCCGGCCTGGTGAGCGGTTTGTTTATGAACGACCTCGACCTGATAGGCCGCAGCATGCAGGATGTTTTGGTGGAACCCACCCGCTCTATCCTCATCCCTGATTTTTACAAACTGCGGGAGTTGGCGCATGAGCAAGGTGCCATCAGCTTTGGTATATCGGGTTCGGGGCCATCGGTTTTTGCTTTCGCGAAGGATGAGCAGACCGCGCATAACATCACCAATAAAATACAGCAACACTTAACCAAACTGCATATCAACAGCAATACTTATGTATCGGCCGTAAACGAGCAGGGGCCTAAAATAATAGGATAATGAATTTTTACAGTACCAATAACCCGAAAGTACAGGTTCCTTTTAAGGATGCCGTGTTTAACAGTCTGCCGCAGGATGGTGGCTTGTATATGCCGGTGAGCATCCCGAAGCTTAGCGAAGACTTTATCAATAATTTAGATAAGTATACCCTTCCGGAGATCGCTTTTGAAGTGGCTAAAAATATCCTTGCCGGGTCTATTCCCGAAAAGGATCTGAAAGCCATTATAGATGATGCCATCAACTTTGATGCGCCGGTTGTAAAGTTGGAAGAGGATGTTTACGTATTGGAATTGTTCCACGGGCCATCATTAGCATTCAAGGATTTTGGCGCGCGCTTTATGAGCCGTGTGATGAGCTATTTCCTCCGCGACGGCGAGAAAATGCTGGATGTACTGGTAGCCACTTCGGGCGATACGGGCGGAGCGGTTGCCCTGGGCTTTTTAGGCGTACCGAATACCCGCGTAACCATACTTTATCCCAAAGGCAAGGTGAGCCCCATACAGGAGCAACAGCTCACCACCAACGGACAAAATATCCGCGCTATTGAGGTGGACGGCACTTTTGATGATTGCCAGGCATTGGTGAAAGCGGCCTTTGTGGATACTGAGTTGAACGCGCAATTCCGCCTCACATCGGCTAACTCCATCAATATTGCGCGGTTGATACCGCAAACCTTTTACTACTTTAACGCTTACGCCCAACTATTGCGGCAGGGTAAAAGCGAAGTAGTGTTTTCGGTGCCGAGCGGTAACTTTGGTAATATAGGCGCGGGCATTTTGGCCTGGAAAATGGGCTTGCCTGTGAAACAGTTTTTAGCCGCTACCAATGCCAACGATACCGTGCCCGAATACCTGAACACGGGCATTTACCAGGCTAAGCCATCGGTAGCCACACTATCGAACGCAATGGATGTGGGTGCGCCGAGCAATTGGGTACGCATATCGCACCTGTTTGAAGATAAACTGGGCGACCTGAAAAAACTCATTACCGGCTATACTTATAACGATGCCCAGACTTTGGAATCGATAGAAGCAGTTTTTGCGCAATACAATTATGTGGTTTGTCCGCATACGGCCATAGCCTGGCGTGCGTTAAAAGCCTGGCAATTGCACCATCCCGAAAGTAAAGCGGCGGGTATATTCTTGTCTACAGCCCATCCCTGCAAATTCCCGGAGGTATTTGCCCCCGAAATAAGCACCAAGATTGTAGTGCCGGCATCGGTATTGGAAATGGAAGGCAAAGCCAGTTTATCGGTGCCTTTGGGGAAGGGTTTTGATGGGTTTAAGGCGTGGTTGTTGGGGAATGGGTGAATGGGGGCGTTATGGGCGTGCCGGTAGGTAGTCGGAGACTACGGGCATAGTCGTCCGTAGACGGAGTCTGCGGACAGCGGGGGGAGGCCATTTTAAGGGCTCATTACAAAGGAGCGCAAGAATAATTTATTAGTGCATGAGGTTCATGAAATCTTATCCCAGCTCAAACCACCATCGGGCAGTTGCGTGGCCTGGTTCAATATAGCGTGTTGGGGCAATTCCAGCCGCGGGTCTTCGGCAAAAATATCTTCCACGCATTTACGGCATATCATCAGCAATTGTTGGTCGGTAGCCAGGTTGGCCAGTTTCAGGTCGAGCACGCCGCTTTGCTGGGTGCCTTCAATATTGCCGGGGCCACGCAGTTGCAGGTCAATCTCCGATATCTCGAAACCGTTGTTCGTTTTTACCATCGTATCCAAACGTATCTTCCCATCATGACTCAACTTATGGCTGCTCATCAAAATACAATACGATTGTTCGGCCCCACGCCCAACCCGGCCGCGCAACTGGTGCAATTGCGACAGGCCAAAGCGCTCCGCGTTCTCAATGATCATCACCGAAGCATTGGGCACATTCACCCCCACCTCAATCACTGTTGTCGCTACCATAATATGCGCGTGCCCGCTCACAAAGCGTTCCATTTCCATTTGCTTTTCGGCGGCTTTCATTTTGCCGTGCACAATGCAGATGCGGTATTGCGGCAGCGGGAACTCGCGGGCCATCACCTCAATGCCATCCGTCAGGTTTTTCAGGTCGAGCGTTTCGCTTTCCTTTATCAGCGGGTACACCACGTATATCTGCCGGCCTTTGGCAATTTCCTCTTTCATAAAACCGAACATGCGCAGTCGCTGGGTTTCATAATAGTGCAGCGTCTCAATCGGTTTACGCCCGGCGGGCAGCTCGTCGATGATGGAAATATCGAGATCGCCATACAAGGTCATGGCCAAAGTGCGGGGAATCGGCGTCGCCGTCATCACCAACACATGCGGTGGTACGGCGTTTTTGCGCCAAAGGCGGGCGCGCTGCTCTACCCCAAAGCGGTGCTGTTCGTCTATCACCACAAAGCCCAGGTTTTTAAACTGCACCTTATCTTCAATGAGCGCGTGGGTGCCGATGAGTATTTTCAGTTCGCCGCTTTCCAGTTTCTGGTGCAGCACCCGGCGTGCTTTCGCGCTGGTAGAGCCGGTAAGCAGGGCGACTTCCAAAAAGTCATCATCAATCAAACTCTTTATCGAGGCATAATGCTGCGTGGCCAAAATCTCCGTGGGCGCCATAATACAGGTTTGGAAACCGTTGTCTATCGCCAGCAGCATGCTCATCAGTGCCACCACGGTTTTGCCGCTGCCCACATCGCCCTGTAGCAGACGGTTCATTTGTACGCCGCGCTGGGTATCCTGCCGAATTTCTTTCAGCACGCGTTTTTGGGCATTGGTGAGGGCAAACGGTAGCTTATCCCTGTAAAAGGTGTTAAAGTATTCGCCTACGCTGCCAAAAACATTGCCTTTAAACTTGAGCGTGCGCAGGGCTTTGTTTTTGAGCAGTTTAAACTGGATAAAAAACAGCTCCTCAAATTTCAAACGATTCGTGGCCGCTGCCAACGTTGCCGCATCCGCAGGGAAGTGGATATTCCAGTAAGCCTCTTTGCGGCCCATCAGTTTAAACTGTTTCAGCAAAGTTTCGGGTAGGTTTTCCTGGATATCTTTAGCGCATTGCTCCAGCAGGTTGGCTACAAGGTGTTGTATGCCCTTGCTATCCAATTGGAAGGCCTTGAGTTTTTCCGTCGAAGAATAAGCCGGCTGCAGGGTCATATTCCCCCTTTCTTTCAGTGCCTCGGGCGAATAGCGTTCAATTTCGGGGTGCGCCATTTGGGTTTTGCCGTTAAACGAGCCGGGCTTTCCAAAAATAATATAAGCCTTACCGGGGATCAATATCTTTTCCACCCAACGCACCCCCTGAAACCAGGCCAGTTCCATCACGCCGGTATCATCATACACCTGGGCCACCAGGCGCTTGGTATGCTTTTCGCCAAGTATTTCCTTACTGCGCAAGCGCACAATGAGCTGCACGTTGGGCAAGTCGGGGTTCAGTTCCTTTACTTTATAGAAACGCGTCCGGTCGATATACCGGAAGGGGAAATGCCGCAGCAGATCGGCAAAGTTGCTTATCCCCAACTCCTTTTGCAGCACATCGGCACGCGACGCGCCCACACCTTTTAAATAGGCAATCGGAGTTTGGAATATTTGCTGATTCATAGCCCCCTCTAAATCTCCCCCGGTAGGGGAGACTTTTTTAGTTAAGCGCTTAATTTTTAAAAACCCTCCCTACCGGGGAGGGTTTGGGTGGGGCTCATTTATACGCCGTTACCGATATCTCCACATTCACATTTTTGGGCAATACCGATACCTGCACGGTTTCCCTTGCCGGGAAATCGCCGGTGAAGTAAGAGCCATACACGGCGTTCACTTTGGCAAAAGTGCCCATATCGCTCAGGAAGATAGTGGTTTTCACTACATGCCCAAAGTCGACACCGGCCTCGGTTAAAATGGCTTTGATGTTTTTCATCACCTGGTGGGTCTCGGTCTCGATGTCGTCCATCACCAATTCACCTGTCGGCGGATCGATAGCCACCTGGCCCGAAACAAATAAAAGGTTGCCGGCCCAAACGGCCTGGTTGTACGGCCCAATGGGTGCAGGGGCCTTATCGGTTTTTACAATGGTCTTCATTTATGTAGTATAAAATGCTTAACAAGAGCGTAAATAATGCCAACCAAAAACATAATAATAGCCGTGGCATTAATGGCATGCATTACTTTAAGGTTAAAGCTGGTAGGCCGGTTAGGGTCTTTCTTCCTGAAAAAGTACATACGTCAAATATATTAAAAAGCAGGGTTGGTTTTGTGTAAAAACAAAGGTAAGTAAATAGGGAAATAAAGAGTGGGGAGGTATTTCATGTGGATGTAAAATGCGTAACAAAGCAAAGCACAATTTTATATTTAGACCGTTTATGCTTATATTTGATAGAAGAAAGGGGAAGTACATGAAACCAAAGAACATTTCGGGCAAGGCAAGCCCATTCAGGCAGCATAAATCATATTCGCCCGAAGAGATATTGGCCGCTGGGGGTACTACGGCATTTGCTATTAAGATGGGAAAATCCTACGAAAATTTAGTTAAAGCCCTTGAAAAACTTCCTCCTGCCGAGCCATTTACAGAAGAGGAGTGGAATGATTTGCTTGTGCAGATGGCTAATGACAAATAATGAACCTTATTCTTGATACCAATATTTTAATCGCGCTCGTGAGGTCGAAAAATATAAACGACCTCCATGCTTTTATAAATCCCGATCAAAAGAAACTGTATATCTCAATTGTTACCGAAGCTGAAATTCGCTCTTTTAGCATTAGAAATCAATGGGGCGTAGGGCGGATGGATATACTTGAAAGTTTTTTAGACGAAGTTGGCATCATTGATATAAATCAATCGCTCATTAATGTATATGTTGAAATATATTCGTTTTCCCAACGTTCAAATGCGGCTTTTACAAATTATAATTTCAGTTCACCAAGGAACATGGGAAAGAATGATCTCTGGATTGCCTCTTCGGCTGCTTTCTTAGGTTTAAAGCTAATTACTACCGATACCGATTTTGATCACTTAGATGGCATATTCTTTGAAGTCAAAAGGATAAACCCAGCCGAGTTTGTTACGTTCTTTTGAGGTTCATACTCAAATAAACCCCTATATTTGCAATCCAAATTACCACTACCATGACATCATCATTATTGGCCCAAAACCTCCGCGGATCTGAAATTATCAAGATAGCCGGCGAGATCAATGAGCTGAAACGACAGGGACAAAATATCGCTAATTTAACCATTGGCGATTTTGATTCGGACATTTACCCCATCCCCGCGCAACTGAAGGCCGGCATTATTGATGCCTATAATAAAAATCAAACCAACTATCCGCCTGCGGATGGCATGTTGAGCCTGCGCGAAAGCGTATCGGCATTTTTAAAGGAGCGTTGCGGTTTAGATTATAAAGCCAACCAGATACTCATTTCGGGTGGTTCGAGGCCTTTGATATATTCAATTTACTTAGCCTTGGTGGATCCCGGCGATAAAGTGGTTTTCCCCGCACCGTCGTGGAACAACAACCACTATTGCGACCTGCTGAAAGCCCGCGGCGTAATGGTGGATACCCAACCGGAAAATAATTTTATGCCCACTGCCGATGAGTTGCGCCCACATTTAAAGGGCGCTACGCTGTTGGCGCTATGCTCACCGCTAAACCCTACCGGCACCATGTTTTTGAAACAGAACCTGGAAGAAATATGCGACCTGGTCATCGCTGAAAACAAGACCCGCAAGGCTGGCGAAAAACCGCTGTACATATTGTACGACCAGATCTATTCGCAACTCACTTTTGGCAGCTACAAACACTACGACCCGGTAACCCTGCGCCCGGAACTGAAAGACATGGTGGTATTTGTGGATGGCGGCTCAAAATGCTTTGCCGCAACCGGCGTGCGCGTAGGTTGGGGCTTTGGCCCTGCCGATATCATCAATAACATGAAAGCCATTGTTGGCCACATGGGTGCCTGGTCGCCAAAGGCCGAGCAGGTGGCTATGGCTTCTTTTTTAAAGGACGGCGCCAGCGTTACCACCTATCTCGACAGCTTAAAAGAACGCATACAGGCCAGCCTGCAAACGCTGTACAAAGGTTTTGTACAATTAAAAGCCGAAGGGTTTAAGGTAGACGCTATAGAGCCGATGGGCGCTATTTACCTCACTGTAAAGATCGACTACACCGGTAAAACCACGCCCGATGGCGACCTGATCAAAAACTCGGCCGATGTAAATTTCTTTTTGATAAAAGAGGCTGGCTGTGCTTTGGTGCCGTTCTCGGCATTTGGTACGGATGAAAGTTTGAACTGGTTCCGCGCATCGGTTGGTGCCAGCACACTGGAAGATATTGAAGCCATGCTGCCAAGGATTAAAGCGGCATTGGAGAAGTTGAAGTAACTCAAATAATTATAGCGATGGGTTTCAAACCCATCGCTATAATTATTTTGCAGAAGACCTTACCGATTCCTTTAATTGCTTCAATTCGTCGCTAAAAGCTTTGCTTTCGTGGTGTGCCTCCTGATTATAAATATACCCCCTCACCCTTTTAATATTATCCGGGCTAACTGAAAATGCCGCGAACCCATCCTGCCAACTGATATATTTTTCAGGATCATGTTTAAAATGCTCCCACGAATTTCCTTTAATGGTTTTTACCACCTCAGCTACCGATTGATCTGTCCTTAACCTTACCAATAAATGAACATGGTCTTCTACGCCATTCAAGCAATCTATATAAATTTCGTGGTCTGTGGCTATGTCCAATATCACTTTAAATACTTCGGCCCTTAAAGGCTTGGTCAGTATTGGCTCTCGGTTTTTTGTCGACCAAATAAGGTGTATCCATAAAGCAGAATAACTATGTGGCATTGTTGTGTTTCAAAAATATGCCACAAGCTACACAAAATAATATTCCCTTAAAACACAAATAGCGATGGGTTTGAAACCCATCGCTATCTAATCATCGCTATTTTTTTTGAACCATCTTACCGCTTAAAACGGCAGATCGTCATCCTCGCCAGGCGCTGCGCTCAGGTTGGCCGGAGCGGCGTACTCAGGTGCTGCGGCAGCGCTGCCCCCACTCAGTACATTGATCTTCCACAATGCCATCGAGTTAAAATATGATTTTTTGCCTGTTTTGTCTGTCCAGGGGCGGCCGCGCAGGTTGAAGAAAACTTCAACATCGTCGCCAACTTTAACATTGTCCAATAAAGCGCAACGGTCTTGTATAGCCTCAAACTTCAGATATTCAGGATATTGTGGGTTCTCGATGTATTCGAGTATCATTTCTCTTTTTTTCAGCGACTCAGTAACCTGTGTAGTCGGCGTAATTTCGTGTATTTTACCTTTGATCTCCATGTGTCATAAAAATTAAAACGTAAAGTTAAGCGTTCATAAATAAAATAGGGAGTTTTTAATCGTTAAATTCGCCCCAATTATATGCAAGTTTTCCACACTGACAGCAAGATCATCCTAACCTGTAATAAAAGGTTATCGCCCTACTTAAAAGACGAAGTTGAAGCCTTGGGCTTCGAGATCAAAAGAATATTCCCTACCGGCATCGAATTGTTCGGTACCCTGACCGATTGTATACCGCTTAACCTCAACCTGCGCTGCGCAAGCCAGATTTTGTATTCGCTGGGCAGCTTCAAAGCGGCCGATCCGAAAGAGCTGTACGATAACCTGATCCAAATTGAATGGGAAAAACTCATCGACTTTGCCGGCTACTTCAGCGTAACCAGCAATGTGAACAACGAGCACATCCTCACCCCGCTTTTCGCGAATGTGAAGGTAAAGGATGCCATTGTAGATAGGATAAAGCAGGTAAAAGGTATACGGCCCAACTCCGGCCCCGACCAAAACAAAACCGTAGTGCATCTTTATTGGCAGGATGATGAGGCCGAGATTTTCCTCGATACCTCTGGTGAAACCCTGGCTAAACACGGCTATCGCAAAATTCCCGGCAAGGCGCCGATGTTGGAAGCCTTGGCCGCATCCACTATTATGGCTACTGGCTGGGACAAAAAAAGCCCCTTTGTAAACCCCATGTGTGGTTCGGGCACTTTGGCTATCGAGGCGGCTTTGCTCGCAACAGAAAAAACACCTGGCCTGTTCCGTATGAACTATGCCTTTATGCATGTTTTAGGTTACGATGAGCAGGTTTTCTTTACCGAGCGACGCGCATTAAAAGATAAATCGATAAAGGAACTCAGTTTTAGGATCGTTGCCACGGATATATCTGAAGACGCGGTGGATATCTCCCGCAAAAATGCAAAAACAGCGGGTGTAGAACATTTGATTGATTTTAACGTTTGTGATTTTGCGGAGACCGAAGTACCGGAAGGGCCGGGCATTGTGATGTTTAACCCGGAGTACGGCGAGCGCTTGGGTGTGCATACTAAACTCGAGATGACCTACAAACGCATTGGAGATTTTATGAAAACCAATTGCAAGGGTTACAAGGGTTATGTTTTTACCGGCAACCCCGATTTGGCCAAGAAAATAGGACTGAAAGCTTCGCGCAAAATTGAATTTTATAACGGTAAGCTGGATTGCCGCCTGTTTGAGTACGAACTGTACGACGGCAGCAAACGCGAACCCAAACCCGAAGAATAATGAAAAAAGTACTTGTTTTATTTGCTGTGGTATTGCTTTCGCGATGCGCCATGGCGCAGATGATGCCTATTAATACCGACCTGCCCCAACCTTACAAAGGCGGTGTGGAGGCCATGAAGCAATTTTTTAAAGATAGTTTGCAGGTTACGCCAGCTATTGAAGCGGCAAAAGCATCAGGCATGGTTATCTTCAAATTTAGTGCTGACTCGAAAGGGACTGTAAGTAAAATGGTAGTGTATTATGCCGACGATGTAATGCTCACCGAACCCATAATTGACGCGTTAAAAAGAACGAGCGGCAAATGGATTATCCCCGCCGACCATAAATATTACGACTTTATCATCCCTTTTTCCATCAACTACAAGCCATCGGGCACGCCAAAGGCTTCGGCTATGCAGGCCGTGTTGGATTACCAGTTGAAACGCCGGCCTATTACCGCTGCCGACCAGGTACCATTAAATGCTGCTACCCTGTTGCCAACGGTTGTGATAAACTATTAACCATCATCGGCCCATGGAAAATGAGCAACTGATAGCCAAAACGGCAAATTATGTGCATCAAACCTTAAAAGGTGCCGAAGCAGGGCACGACTGGTGGCACATTAACCGTGTGTGGAACAATGCCAAACTCATTGGCCAAACCGAAAAGGTGGATATGCTGGTTGTGGAACTGGCGGCATTGTTGCACGATATTGCCGACAGCAAATTCCATAATGGCGACGAAGAAGTTGGTCCGCGCATGGCCGGCGATTTCCTGAAGGCACTAAACCTTGACACAACTATTATTGAGCATGTACAACAAATCATCCGCCACATGTCGTTCAAAGCGGGTTTTGGTGCGCAAGTCTTCAACTCACCGGAAATGGAAGTAGTGCAGGATGCCGACCGTCTGGATGCTATTGGCGCTATTGGCATTGCAAGGGCCTTTACCTACGGCGGCTACAAAAACCGCGAAATGTACAACCCGGATATCCCGGCAAATCTCAACATGAGTAAAGAGGAGTACAAAAACACATCGGCGCCCACCATCAACCACTTTTACGAAAAATTACTGCTCCTAAAGGATAAAATGAACACCGCTGCGGGCAAACATATCGCCCAAAAAAGGCATGACTTTATGCTGCAATACCTCGAACAATTTTACGGGGAGTGGAACGGAATAAAGTAAATAAGATCAAAAACTAACTTCTTAATTTTGATTTTTCCCCTTCGATATTCCTCATTCAAAATTCAGTGTTCGATATTCTACAAAAGAAAGCCGCTTCCTTTACAGAAAGCGGCTTCCGATTAATTCCCCCCGGCTAATCTTTTATTTTACAGCGCGTTTAACAGGGTGTTTTACACCATCGCGTTTTGCTTCGCGGATATCTTTTTTAATGTCCTTTTTGTCGGCTTTGATATCGGCAGTTTCCTTTTTGGCATCGGCCACATCACCTGCTTTAACATCGGCAGCGCGGGCTGTTTTATCAGCCTTTACATCCTTGATATCGTTACGCAGGTCTTTTTCGTCGCCCCTTTTAATTTGTCCATCAGCTTTAGCAATAGGGTGTTTAACACCTTCACTTTTTAAAGTGGCGGCATCGGTTTTAATATCGGCACGGTCGGCTTTTACATCGGCTTGCGCGGCTTGGGCGCCGGTAATGTTGCCTGTTTTAACATCCTTAGCTTCGGTAGCCTTATCGTTGCGTATGTCGCGTTCGTCATGGCGCAGGTCTTTCATTTGTGCAGGCACAGGGCTTACAGGTGTAGTTGTTGGAGGAGTTGTTGTTTGAGCGAAAGTAACTGCAGAACAGATAATTGCAGCGGCTAATAAACTTAACTTTTTCATAATTTTCGTTTTTAAATGGTTATTAATTTGTGTGTTTTTGGTTCTATGACCTGTCGATCATACGGATAGTTTAAAATAATTATATAAATTTTTTGTAGCTAAACTTTTACATTTGTGGGCAGTCATACGGATTTTGTAAACATAATGTTACTTTAATCCGTAAAACCCATTCATATGAAACCTAAATTTAAATTATTCGCAATCAGTTTATTACTGTTGACTTTTTCTTCGGCATTCGCCCAAAAAGATACAACAACATCAAAATCCGACACCAATCCGCCAAAAAAGTCTCACCTAAAAATTGGCGTAAGCTATTTAAGCAACAACGTATTTTTAGGCCGTGTGGATACCGTTACAACGCCAACCTTTTCACCTAAAATCAGTTACACGCTTAAATCCGGCTTTTACGTATCGGGCCAAATGGATTTCATCACCAACCGAAACAACAACAAACTGGATGGGGGTAATGTAGAATTGGGCTACGACTATACCGAAGACGATAACCTGGAGTGGGGCGCGTCGTTCACCAAACTTTTCTTTAACTCTACCAGTACGCAGGTTGCTTCATCATTAAGCAGTACCGCCAATGCCTATATTGATTACGATGTTGCTGATATCATTACACCGGGCTTAAGCCTAAGCTATAGCTTTGTAAAAGGTGGTGGCAGCGGCGACTTACTGTTAAGCCCCAGCCTTTCGCACGACTTTTTGATAGAATCTATTTTTGCCGATGATGATAAATTACTCATCAGCCCACAGGCGGGTTTCAATGCCGGCTCGCAAAACTTTTATTCGGAATATCTGGTACGTAAAGGCAAAATCAACCGTAAGGGTGTAAACGCGGCTTATACTACTTACAATAACGATTTGGGCAATTTTGCTTTGTTAGACTACGAGTTGACAGCCCCCATTGTGTACATAGCCGGCAATTTTAGCTTCTCGTTTACGCCAACCATGGCTTTTGCGCAGGATGCCCTGCCCACAAATACGGCCGCTGAAAAACTAATAACCGACACGATTGAAAAAGCACAACCTTTTAAAAGCAGTGTTTTTTACTTCGAGGCGGGTATATCTTTTAAATTTTAGCACTATCCATATCAACGACAAAAAAATGGCTATATTAGGTAGCCATTTTTTTTGTTAAATGCGGAACATACAAGCAGCCATCATCGACCTTTACGACGGTTACCCTAACCAGGCCATATCGTCTTTTCAGCATATTTTAAACACTTATGCCGCAAATAACGGCTTAACCGTCAACAGCCGGGTGTTCGACCTTCGCGGGAAGAACGAGGTGCCCGACACCGGTTTCGATATTTATATTTCGAGTGGTGGCCCGGGGAGCCCCATAGAAAGCGAAGGCTCGGAATGGGAACAGAATTACTGGAATCTGCTCGGCGCGATCGATACACATAATCAATCGGATGCACCCAATAAAAAACACGTATTGCTGGTGTGCCACTCTTTTCAATTGATTTGCCGTCAATATAAATTAGCCGATGTAAACCGTCGCACAAGCGAATCATACGGTATTATGCCTACTGCACAAACCGAAGCAGGCAAAGCCGACCTGGTTTTGCAGGGCTTGGCCGATAATTATTACGTTTTCGATTCGCGCGAATGGCAGGTGGTTAACCCTGATATGAAACGCTTTGAGGAAATAGGCGCCACATTGCTGACAATAGAAAGGGAACGGACGGATCCGAATAACCCCCGCGCTCTAATGGCCATCAGGTTTGGCCCTTATTGCTTCGCCACGCAATACCATCCAGAGGTAGATCCTGCTGATATGAAAGCCCGTATGTTGACCGACGAGTACAAAAAACACATGGTAGACGAATATGGTATTGCCAAATACGAAGAAATATTTGCCGACCTTGCCGACCCTGCTAAAATAGGGCTTACTTACCAAACCATTATACCCAATTTTTTAGCCCAGGCGCTTAAAAATCAGGATATACCATCCTGATGTCATCATCCAAAAAACCGAAATAAAACCAAATACAAAACGTTTTGTATATACTAAACAGAATTGTATTAAATTTGTGACATGAATTTCCAGTTAGTCATTGTTTTATTGCTTTTTATCGCGGCCGTTTGGTACGTGGGCCGTACTATCTACCATAGTGTTTCGGCAAAAAAAGGCTGTGGAGCTAATTGTAAATGCGGTGTCGATTTTTCCAATATCGATCAGTTAAAACCCGGAAAATAATTGCTGATAACTTATTGATTTTGCTAAAATTTAAAAACATTAATGGCTGATAAGCAGGTTTTTCAGGCCGACACCCCCGGGCGATGGACCCGTTTTAAGTGGATAAGCCGTTCGTTGATTATTTTATTGATAGCCGGTGTTATCGGTGCGGCCATTACCATTACATCGCAGCAATACCCATCTTTACCTAATCTTGATTCTGCTCCCAAAAAGCTTTCTAAAGACGAGTTGGAGGCCTTAAAGCACTCTACCAAGTACAAGGATTTTAAACTGCAGGAAACCGAAATACAGGAGCTTCGGCACGACCTGCGCCTGCACCAGATAAAACACCCGAGTAACAAAAACCGTATCAACGCCGGCTTTTACCGCGCCTGGGAAACGCAGGCCCTGTTTTCGCTCGCCGACCATATCAGCAAACTCGATATGATTGTAAGCGAGGGCCTGGTATTAAAGCCCGGTGCCGATACCGCCATATTTAAGCTGGATACCGGACTGGTGCATGTCAACAAAAAGTACCACAAGCCCGTTATTATTTCGCTGTCCAACTATATCAATGTTAACAATACAAGTGGTTACCTCGATACCAAGGATGTTTACCGCATTGTTAAATCAAAAAAATTGCGCACGCGTTTTATCAACGATATCGCCCAAAAGTTATTGAAAAACCATGTTCAGGGTGTTAACCTGGAATGGGAAGACATAAAGGACCGTAGCGACGATTACTATGTCGCTTTCGAAAAAGAGTTATATGCCACCTTGCACCCCTTGAAATTATTGGTCACCCAAAACGTAAACGCTGGCGATGATGGTTACGATGTGGAAGACTTGCAAGCCTTTAACGATTACCTGTTCATCTTCGCTATTGAGCAACATACCGAATCGAGTAATGCCGGCGATATATCCGATCAGCATTGGGTTGAACAAACACTCGACGACGTTTGCGGACAAATACCCAGCGAAAAGGTAATTCTGGTTGTTGGTGCTTATGGTTACGATTGGCCCGAAAACAGCATTGGCACAGCCGTATCCTACCAGGCGGCTATCAGTACCGCTTTCGAACATAAAAGCCCGGTCATTTTTGATAAAAAATCGGCCAACCTGCATTATAACTATATTGATAAAGACAGCCTTTCGCACGCGGTGTACTTTACCGACGCGGTTACCAATTTCAACATTATCCGCATGGCGGATGATTGGGCCACCGGCGGCATAGCACTGTGGCGGCTGGGTACCGAAGACCCGCGTCTATGGAGCTTCTTCGATAAGAATTTATCCATCGATTCCCTGAAAAAAACAGGTATCGACACCAAAAAACTGACCACCGTTGGTTTAAATAACCGTATCGATTATTCGGGAGATGGCGAGGTGCTCGATTTGGTTTCCACCCCGTCGCCGGGCCTCATCAACATCACGATGGACCCCAAAACCTTTAACATTACCGACCAGCAGTATGTGAGGGTCCCAACAAAATACCAAATCAGGAAATACGGCTACGCCCCGCATAAAATTGTACTGACTTTTGACGATGGCCCCGACCCTGATTTTACCCCCCGCATCCTCGAGATATTAAAAAAGGAAAAGGTGCCTGCTGCGTTCTTCGTTGTTGGTTCGATGGCCGAAAAGAGCATCCCTATACTGCGCGAAGAATATGAAGACGGTTTTGAAATAGGCAACCACACCTTTTTCCACCCCGATGTATCCACCATCAGCCTTCAACGCGTAAAACTCGAACTGAACGCCACGCGTAAATTGATTGAATCGGTTACAGGCCGGAGCACCATCCTGTTCAGGCCGCCGTTTAATGCCGATGCCGAGCCGCAAACCGTTGCCGAGGTAATCCCCGTGGCATTGAGCCGCGAGGAGCGTTACATCAACATAGGTGAATCTATCGACCCGCACGATTGGGAACCCGGCGTAACCGCCGATACTATTGTGGCACGCGTTATCGCGCAAAGAGACGCAGGCTCCATGCTGCTGCTGCACGATGCCGGTGGCGATACCCGCGAAGAAACCGTAAAAGCACTGCCCCGCATCATCGAATATTTTAAAAGCCACGGCTACCAGTTTACCACCATTGCCGATGTATTGCACAAAACCAAAGGCGACCTGATGCCCAAAATTAGCGACGATGCCGACAGCGGCATTGTGGGTACCCTGTACAACTTCATGATCATGAGCGTGTTTTATGGCAACTGGTTTATGCTTTACCTGTTCTTTTCGGCCATATTTTTAGCCGTGGGCCGTATTGTGCTCATTGGCATACTGGCCTCGCGCCAATACGCCGAAAACGGCAAAGAAAATGCAGAGCGGTTGGCCCGCACAGAGCTGCCGCCCGTGAGCATCATCGTACCTGCCTATAACGAAGAGGTAACGGCTATAAAAACCATCGAAAGCTTACTCGGTACCAAATACCCCGATTTCGAGATTATTTTTGTTGATGACGGGTCGAAAGACAAAACCTATCAGGTAGTGAGCACTGCCTACAGTGATAACCCCAGGGTTAAAATACTCACCAAACCAAACGGTGGCAAGGCAACGGCGTTAAACCATGGTATCCAAAACGCGAGTCATGATTTTGTGGTTTGTATTGATGCTGATACGCAATTAAAAGACGATGCCGTTTACCACCTGATGACCTATTTTGACGATGAGGAAATTGGCGCTGTGGCCGGTACAGTTAAGGTAGGGAATGAGAACAACCTGATCACCCGCTGGCAATCTATCGAGTACATTACCGCGCAAAACATGGACCGCCGCGCGTTCGATTTGATCAATAGCATCACCGTGGTGCCGGGCGCTATTGGGGCATTTCGTAAATCGGCTATCGCGAAAGCAGGTGGCTTTACATACGATACCCTGGCCGAAGATTGCGATTTGACTATGCGTATCCTAAAACAAGGTTATATCATCCGCAATTGCGCAGAAGCACTGGCTTATACCGAAGCACCTGAGTCGATCGAAATGTTGCTTAAACAACGCTTCCGCTGGAGCTTTGGCGTCATGCAAAGTTTCTGGAAAAACAAGGATGCCCTGTTCAACAAGAAGTATAAGTATTTTGGCATGGTGGGCATGCCCAATATCCTTATCTTCCAAATCATACTGCCCTTGTTCTCACCCCTTGCCGACCTCATGATGGTGATCGGCCTTTTTGGCGATCACCGCGAAAAGATCATCGGCTACTACGTGGCTTTTGTACTCATCGACTTTATAGTAGGCATCATCGCCTTCTGGATGGAGAAAGAAGATTACAAAAAGCTTATCTACATCATCCCGCAACGTTTTATTTGGCGCCAGTTGATGTACTATGTACTGTTCAAATCCATCCGCCGTGCCGTTAAAGGTGAGCTGAGCGGCTGGGGTGTATTGAAGCGCACCGGCAATGTAACCGCCCGCGCTGTTAAGTAGGTATTTATGCCACGAAGAAACAAAGTCACTAACAGAAAAGCTCCGTGTCTTAGTGCCTTCGTGGCAACACTAAAATAAGCGTGATTTTTTACGTCAAACCCAACCTAAGCACAGTTGCATTATTAACATTACTCCTTATATTTGCAATCGCTTAAAAACAATGATTTAGACACATAATGAGAGAAATACAATTCAGGGAAGCACTTCGCGAAGCAATGCAGGAAGAAATGCGCAACGATGGTACCATTTATCTGATGGGCGAGGAAGTTGCCGAATACAATGGCGCTTACAAAGTGAGCCAGGGTATGTTGGATGAGTTTGGTGCCAAACGTGTTATTGATACCCCCATATCTGAATTGGGTTTCGCCGGTATCGCTGTAGGGTCAGCCATGAACGGTTTGAAACCTATCGTCGAGTTCATGACGTTCAACTTCTCGCTGGTAGCTATCGACCAGGTGATCAACGGCGCGGCTAAAATCATGTCGATGAGCGGCGGGCAGTTCTCGGTCCCTATCGTGTTCCGCGGCCCTACAGGCAACGCGGGTATGTTAAGCTCACAGCACAGTCAGTGTTTTGAAAGCTGGTATGCCAACTGCCCCGGTTTAAAAGTAATTGTACCGTCAAACCCGTACGATGCCAAAGGCTTGTTAAAATCGGCTATCCTGGATCCCGATCCGGTTATCTTTATGGAGTCGGAACTGATGTATGGCGATAAAGGCGAAGTGCCCGAAGAAACCTATTATATTGAAATTGGCAAAGCCAAAGTCGTTACCGAAGGTACCGATGTTACCCTGCTTGGTTTTGGTAAGATAATGAAAGTGGTAATTGCCGCCGCGGCCGAATTGGCTAAAGAAGGCATCAGCGCCGAAGTGATCGACCTGCGCACCGTGCGCCCTATTGATTACGCTACGGTGATCGAATCGGTTAAAAAAACCAACCGTTTGGTAATAGTTGAAGAAAGCTGGCCATTAGGCTCTATAGCTACCGAAGTAGCCTTTAAAGTGCAAAAAGACGCATTCGATTACTTAGATGCCCCAATCCTGCGCATTATGGGTGGCGATGTACCATTGCCATACGCTCCGACACTTATACAAGAATACCTGCCAAACCCTGAGCGCGTAATTAAAGCGGTTAAGGAAGTAATGTATGTGAACAAGTAAGCTTAGGCGACAAAATATCGAAAGCCCGTTATGAAAATAGCGGGCTTTTTTGCGTAATTTTCTTTTGTTAAAATCAAGTTATGAAAAAGGCTATTTTGTTAGCATTCTTGCTATTAATAACAACTTCAATATTTGCTCAAGAAGACGCTACCATTAAAGAAATTCACAATGACAGAAATAAGGAATTTAGGCATATTATTAAACTGATAAAAGAAGACAAGGTTAACGAATTATCAAAACTTGTAATGTATCCGCTTAAACGACAAAACCCCTTGCCGAATATTGCTAATTCGAAGGAGTTCATTGCGTATTATCCAATTGTGTTTGATGAAGAATTTAAAAAGAAGCTTAACCTTTATAACGATTCGGATGTGTTTGAGCATGACGGAATGTATGGACTGGTAGGCGGGCCTTTTGCAGGAGACATTTGGATGGATGACGACGGAAAGATTGGCGGCATAAATATCAATTCAAAAAAAGAAATAGCGCTGCGTAAGCAATTGACTAAGAGTATACAAAGCAAAATGCATCCAAGTGTTAATTATTGGGAAGACAATCTGATTGTTGGAAAGTCTCAAAATTTGTTAATACGGGTTGACTATTCAGAAAAATATGGAATCAGATATGTGTCATGGAGTAAAGGAAGGTTGACCTCAGAAAAACCAGATCTGATTTTATATCATGGAAAAGATGAGGCACAAGGTACAATGGGCGGCTGGACTTATACTTTTAAAAATGGGGACTGGACTTATATTGTTGACGATGTCCAAATGTGTGCCGATGATAACCCAAGTGATTGTGGCCTTTTCCTCCGTTTACTTTATAAAGGAAATGCTAAAAGTACGGTAAGATTAAAAGAGATCAAATAATAAACCTCATATTTAGTCCAAAAAAACAAATAGTTGTAACTATTTGTAAAAGCCAACGTCTTGTAAAAAAATAGACAAATGAAATCAAAACTGACCCTTGTTGCATTATTGCTTTGCTGTACTTCATACGTAAAAGCCCAGCAATGGACACCTGCCCAATTATCATTTGGGGATTTTGCGCGTGGTAGCGATAGCTTACGCTCGATCGCATACAAAAAGCAGGACGCTAAAGCCTATGCTCAGTTAGTTGATCAATTTGAGGCCAAATACAAGGCTCAAAGTATCGAGATTCAAAAAATGTTTAAAGGAAATTATAACAGTGCCTGGTATAATCTCGCCTGTGTGTATTCGCTGCTCAACGATAAAGAAACCGCTTTAAATATGCTCGAAAAGAGCATCAAGCTCGGCTTTATATGGTATGATACTATTATGAAGGACAGTGACATGGATAACATCAGGCACGAGGCGCGGTTTGCCGCCCTGGTACAATCCCTCCGCGAAACAGGCGACTACCTCTATATTTTGAGAAAGGCCGAAAAATATAATGCCGCCGATGTACGGCCCATACCCACCTTCACCTATCAACCACAAACCGAGCCGCATTTGGTTGCTTTGCGAAAGGCTTTTAACCTCGATTCGATAGCCGGGAAAGGCAACGAGGTTTCGCAGATCATCAACATGCTGCATTGGATACATTACCTTGTTCCGCACGACGGGCAGCACGATAATCCCGTAATCAAAAACGCGATGAGTATGATAGCCGAATGTAAAAGAGATAACCGGGGCTTAAATTGCCGGGGGCTGGCTACGGTGCTTAATGAGTGTTATTTGGCAATGGGTTTTAAATCGAGATTTGTTACTTGTTTGCCGAAGGATAGCTTGAAAATTGATAACGATTGCCATGTAATTGATATGGTTTACGCAAAATCGTTGAAAAAGTGGATATGGATTGATCCTACCAACGATGCTTACATCATGAATGAAAACGGAACTTTGTTAGGTCTTGCCGAAGTACGCGAAAGAATTATTAAAGACCAGCCGCTTATTGTTAACCCCGATGCCAATTGGAACCGCAGGCAATCGACAGTAAAATCGGATTACCTGTTTAATTACATGGCCAAAAACCTGTATATTTTGGAATGCCCGGTAATGAGCTGTTACGATGCCGAAACCGCACAGGCAGAAAAAACTACCGAATACGTAATGCTGTTACCGCTCGATTACTTTAAACAAGGCCCCGATAAATCAGCAAACACCAACGAAAAAACAAAATATACCACAATAGTTTACAAAACCAATAACCTCAATTTGTTTTGGGCATTACCGCCCGCTGATGATAGCAACAAACAGGTTTCATCGCAGGTAAATTAAATTTTCGGCGGCGGATACTTTGCGTTTTTATTGATACAGAAAGCCCGTTGTGCAAACAGCGGGCTTTTTGCATAATAAATGCATGGTTTAATTATAGATTAATATCCGTAATTTTACCCTACCAATTATATCGTCATGACGCCTAACGAAGCCCTCATCACGCAATTTTATACCGCGTTTCAGCAAAAAGACTATAAAACCATGCAGGCGTGTTATGCCGATAACGCCACCTTTAGCGACCCTGTATTTACCGAACTGGACGCCGCGCACGTAAAGGCTATGTGGGAAATGCTCTGCAAACGCAGCGGTGCCGATTTTAAGTTGGAGTTTAAAAACATGCGCTCATCGGCCAATTTGGTAAGCCTCCGTTGGACAGCCTGGTACACCTTTAGCGCGACCGGCCGTAAAGTTATTAACCATGTAAAAGGCGGTTTTGTTATTGAAAACGGCAAAATTGTAAAACATGTGGATCAGTTTAATTTTTACACCTGGGCGCGGCAGGCCTTTGGCATTACCGCCATGCTGCTCGGCTGGACGATATTATTCAAAAGCCGCGTAAGGTTAACGGCGCATGGCAATCTGGAAAAATTTATGGAAAAGATGCGCATTGTTGATTGAATGTGTTAAAACGTAATTCATGAGCGTTTTTTTGTAACTTCAATCTTTATTGTGGTTTTATACAATGTTTATACGGCTACCCTTCTATTGGTTTAAGGTTATCAAACGCTTAATTTGCGGTTTTGCATGGCTTATCGCGATGCAGGGGATGGTATCGGCCGAGGGCAGCAAAGAGTTGAACGCCAACGGGGGCAACAGGGCTTATCTGTTTTCGGGCAATACGGCCAACCTGTCCTTCCCATTCCCTACCA
This sequence comes from uncultured Mucilaginibacter sp., assembly GCF_903893715.1. Taxonomy (GTDB): domain Bacteria; phylum Bacteroidota; class Bacteroidia; order Sphingobacteriales; family Sphingobacteriaceae; genus Mucilaginibacter. Next base: position 10,858 of record NZ_CAITNG010000048.1, on the reverse strand, counting down.
TGGGCACCATGAAGGTATATGCCAAAGCCGGCGAAAGCATTTACTTTGGCTCCAGCGCGCAAGGCATTAGCGCAGGTACAATGGTCATCCGCTCGCCCGATGGTAAAACCTATACCAGCGGATCGTCTGCAACCGTAGGCCTCATCGCCAATCGCGCGCAGGAAATTGCAGGCCCATTGCCTAACGCCGGCGGTTATGCACCTTTCATCCAACCGGTGTTGGCCGGGCAAAGCGGCGTGTGGGAGGTCGATTTTATACCCACCAGCAACAATGCCATCAATGTTAACCCCATAGCATCAAATGCAGCATGGGTTCAGCCCGACGGGCAATACATTTGCGCTTTTGATGTTACTGTACGAGATGCCGCCAACGCCAATTTTTTAACAGGCAGGGCTTATACCAATGTATTTATGGGTTTGTTGGGTGCTTACGATATCGGCTTTAATGCCATCGTAAAAGTGCTCACCAAAGACGGTTACCTGTACAACCTGAACAACAACGGCCAGGCCGGCGATGGCTTCTCCTTCTTTGCCGATAACAAAGGCTTTAAAACCGCAAGCGGATTGCCATCGTACAAAAGCGTGGATAATGTAACCAACTTTAATGTGCAGGACCCAACGGCTAATGACAGCCAGTCGGACATTACCCATAAAATATTCTTCAACACCCCCGCCGCCGATTTGCCTGCAACCGCCAATACGCCCGAGGGTAGCACCTGGCTGTTAGCTGCGCCGGTAGCCCCCACTATTACCAATGTTACCTTTACGGGGATAGAGGGCACGGCAGGCAAGGCCGGAACCAGCCCTTTGGGCGCGTATATCGGCTTTACGGCATCCGAAAACGGTTTTTACAACATCACAATCGACGTGAACAAAAACGGGGTTTTTACCGACCCGATAGACCGTAAACTGACAGGCACCGTAAGTCAGGGTGCAAATTCCATTTACTGGGATGGGTTGGATGGACAAGGCAACGTAGTGCCTGTAAACACCTACAGCCTCAACATCAGTTCCGTACTCAATTCGGGCGAGGTGCATTTTCCTTTTTTTGATGTGGAACGTAACGTAAACGGCATCATAGTAACCCGCCTTAACGGCTACAAAGCGCCCGATGATACCATTTACTGGGACGATTCGCCTATTACTATTGTAGGTACGCCCTCAAATCCGATTACAAATTTAACAGGCATCAGCAGTACCTTGAACGGGCATAAATGGGGTACGGCCGGCGCCGGTCCGCTGGAGTTTGGCAACGAAAAAAGTATTGATACCTGGGCATACGTTCCCTCGGCGCCCATACTGGCATCGCTCAGCTTCCAGTTGCAACAAGCCGACTTGGAAGTGGTGAGCGTTACCGCGACCTCGGCCTGTGTGGGGCAGCCGGTGGTGATCACGGCGGTAGTGCGCAACAACGGCCCGAGCGATGTAAGCGGGGCTAAGTTCGCGCTCACTTACCCAACGGCTATAACAGGCATCAGCGTAAGCAATACCAAAACTACCGGCGCAAGCAGCATCAGCGCTTCAACAACAAGTGGTACCGAATACGACGCCACTTTAACCATGGCCAGTGGCTCGGTCATCACTTTTACGCTTGGCGGCATTGCATCAACCATACCTTCCGGCGGATTATTGAATACCACCGCGAGCATTTTACGCCCTGCTGATGTTACCGACCCTGATGCCACCAACCCCGCCGACCACGCCCCGCCAACCGACCCCCTGGGCGAATGTAACGCTCTGCCATCGGGTACAGGTTGCAACAATGTAAAAGTCGCTACGGCCACCATAGGCACCACACCCAATGCCGGTGCCGATCAAACCATTGTTAAAAACACGCAGGTTAGTATGATGGCAACCGGCACCGCTACCTGGGCGCAGGTGGGCAGCACACCGGCGGCAACAAATATTGCCAATACTACCAGCCCAACTACTACCGTCACCGGTTTTAGCGTGGCAGGCAATTATACTTTTGTTTATGCCAATGGTGCGGGTTGCGCCGATACGGTGGTAATCCGTGTACTCGACAATATTACCGTACCAAACATCATCACGCCCAACGGCGATGGCAAGAACGATACTTTTCAGATTGTGGGCCTTTCGTCATTCCCCAACAGCGAACTCATTATTTTTAACCGCTGGGGCGCCGAAGTGTACCGCTCGGCCAATTATTTGAACGATTGGGACGGCAAGGGCTTATCCGAAGGGACATATTATTACATACTGCACCGCAAGGAATTGGACAGCAGTATTACCACATTTAAAGGCTGGGTATATTTAAAACGATGAGGGCACAGGCTAAACATATCTTGTTATTGCTGCTGGTTACCGGCTTCGCGAAAAGCTATGCCCAACAAACCATACAGTTTAGCCAATATGTTTTTAACGGTTTGGCTGTTAATCCCGCCTACGCGGGATATAAAGACGACTGGACGCTCAACCTGAGCAGCCGCATACAATGGGTGGGAATTAACGGCGCGCCCAAAACCAATACCATATCTATCGACGGCCTCACCAACGGCGAAAGCAAAAAAGTAGGCCTTGGCCTTTGGGCCTCAACCGACCAATTGGGCCCGCAAAGTACTTCATCGGTATATGCCAACTACGCCTACCGCCTGCAGTTGGATGCCAATGATACCAAACGCCTTTGCTTCGGCGTAGCGGCCGGGCTGATACAGTACAGCCTCGATGCCTCCAAATTTAACGCCATTGATGTAAGCGACGGGCTGGTGCCATCGGGAAACCAAAGCCAGCTCACACCCGATTTTAGGGTTGGTCTGTATTTTTATACGCCGACGGTGTACATAGGCGCATCGGTGCTTAGTTTAATACCGGCCACCACCACGCCGGGCAGCAATGCCATCATCCAACAGGTGAGGCATTATTATATCACCAGCGGCGTGATGGTGCCGTTATCAGGTTTCCTCGATTGGAAACCCTCTATCATGTTTAAAGAGGATTTTAACGGTCCGGCTAATCTGGATGTCAACAGCTTTTTTCTACTCAAAAAGGTGTTATGGCTCGGGGCTTCATACCGCACAGGCGTACCTTACCTTAACGGAAAAACCATAAGTGGCCTGTATAAAAGCGATGCCATAGCCGCCATGTTCGAGTTTTACGCCGCCGATAACCTGCGCATAGGTTACTCGTACGATTTTAGTACGAGCCCCCTGGCGGGAAACCAGAGCGGTTCGCATGAGTTGTCGTTGAGTTATAGTTTTAAAGGCCGCAGACCAAGGATATTGAACCCACGCTATTTTTGATATGAAAAAGTTGCTCAGCTATATCCTCTTCATCTGCCTGGCTACCAGCCTCATGGCACAGGAGCAGCCTACCAAAAAACAACAGGCCGACCAGCTGTTTGAGCGCTATGAGTATTACAAGAGCCTGAACCTGTACCTCGACCTTGCATCAAAAAACAACCCTGACCTGGGGATATTAGAACGCGTTGCCGAATGTTACCGCCTGACGAACAATTATGCCAGCGCCGAAGAATGGTATGCCCGCGTAGCCGATGACGAACGAGCCAGCCCCCAATGTATTTATGCTTACGCCGAAGTGTTGCTGCGCAATCAAAAATTCGACCAGGCCCGGGCTACTTACAAAGTGTATTATGATAAAGTTGGCAAAGCTGCGGAATATGCCGCTAAGCTGGCTACCATCGATTCGGCGGTACGTTGGATGGCCTTAACGCCTCGTTATAATGTGCAGAACGCGGATAAATTCAATACCAGCTCGTCCGACTGGGGTTTGGCTTATTATGGTAAAACCGGTTTCGTTTTTACATCCGACCGGAATATGGACAACCAGGATAAACGCACGGGCGAGGGTTATTACCGCCTGTACCAATCCATCGATGGCAATATTGGCGAACTGCCCATGAATACCAAAGGCAACCCGCTTTTTAATACCGATTACCATACCGGCCCTATGGCCATAAACGCCTCCGGCGACACGGCATATATCACCATTACTACCCGTTCGCCGAAGCGTAAAATAGTTATAGACAAAAACTATAATACGAAGCAAAGATTATATACAAGGTGGCTGCAACTCATCATCGCCACCAAAACAAAAGGCGAATGGGGTAACTTTAAAAACTTTCCCTACAACAATATCGAACAATATTCGGTGGGGCACGCGGCATTGTCTAAAGATGGCAACATGCTTTACTTCACGTCCGACATGCCGGGCGGCATCGGCGAAACCGACATTTGGTACTGCCAAAAACAAGCTGATGGTACTTGGGGAAAACCCCTTAATTGCGGCCCCATCATCAATACTGCGCAGGAAGAAGCCTTCCCGACCATTAGTGGCGATACGCTGTATTACTCATCCAAGGGACTACCGGGCATGGGCGGTTTTGATATTTTTAAAACGGTCGGACAAAAAGATAGCTGGAGCAAGCCGGTAAACATGCAATACCCCATCAACAGCACCAGCGACGATTTTTGCCTCATTACGCACGACGGCATCAGCGGTTACCTGTCGTCGAACCGGGAAGTGGGAAAGGGCAGTGATGATATTTACAGCTTTACCAACCATGAACCACATGTGCCCTTCCGTGTACCTTTGGGTAGTGATAATGCCGGGCGATTGCCGGCCAAACAATTTAAACCGCCTTTCGAGGTAGGCAAAAGCTATGTGTTCAATAATATTTATTACGATTTGGATAAATCGAATATCCGCCCTGATGCGGCCATTGAACTGGATAAATTGTACGTCATACTACGCGATAACCCGACCCTCAAAATCGAACTCTCATCGCATACCGATTCGCGGGCATCGCACAATTACAATATGGCGCTATCGCAACGACGGGCTGCATCGGCAGTGGCCTACCTTGTTAGTAAAGGCATCGACCGCAGCCGCATGACCGCTAAAGGTTACGGCGATACCCAACTACTCAATAAATGCGCCAAAGGCGTACCCTGCACCGAAGCGGAGCATCAGTTAAACAGGAGGACAGAGGTTAAAGTGGTGGGGTATTGATTCGCAAAGCGCAAGGAGCATAGCGCAAAGCGTTTGGTTTTCTGGTGTTTTACCGTCGTTGTTGTTACTAACAACATTTAGTATATTTGTATTAACAATGAAACTCATTATCGACATAGCGGACAATAAAGCTGAAGGCTTTATGGAAATGGTGAAAGATCGTTTTAATATAAAGGCTAAGGCACTCTCTGCGCCTGATGCCGCTCTGTTTGAAGAAATCAAGGAGATAAAAAAGGCGTTTAAATATGCCGGGCAAATTAAAGCGGGCAAATTAAAAGGCCGCCCGGCTGAAGACCTGTTGAATGAATTATAAGGTTTCGACAATTGCCCCTTTTGACAAACAACTTAAACGTCTTGTCAAAAAATACCCCTCGTTAAAAAACGAACTCAGAACGCTTATTAAAGAACTAAATACCGAACCAAACAAAGGTACCGCTCTTGGCAACGATTGTTATAAAATACGTTTGGCCATAGCATCTAAAGGCAAAGGTAAATCGGGCGGGGCACGCGTCATAACCTATTTTGCCATTACCGATAGTGAAGTTTTCCTGCTATCTATTTATGACAAGTCAGAACAAGCTGATATTTCGGACAAAGACCTACTGAGGCTATTGGATGTTGTAAGGTGATTAAATCTCCGCACATCAATTCTCATCCGTCTTCTCTTCCGCTTTCAAAGCGGCCATTGCCGGGCCGGGTTTGCCGATAACTTTGTATTGGCCATCGCCTTTTAGAATACTGGCTACCTCGTTTTTGTCTTGCATCAATTTAACGGCCTGAGCCATTTCTTTGTCGTATTTAAAGTTGCACTCGTAGCGACCTTTTTCAAAATAATAACGCGATACGATTTCATTTTCGAGTATCTGTTTTATCTCGTCTTTATGTTGTTGCAAGTCGTCGCCTTTGGTAGCGGCCAGTTTGGCTTTCAGTGCTTCGTATTCGTTTTTTATGGCCGCAAACTCTTTGTCTTTATCGGCTTCTGTTTTCAGGTCGGCCAGCACCTTTTCCGATTTGTTGCTGTAGGTATAATTCTGGGTCGACAGGAATTTTACAAAGTCGGCATAGTCGGCATCGGTCAGCGTAAAGCTTTTTGCATCGGGTATCTTTGGATGTGTGTTGCGGTATTGTGTGGCGTAATCAAACACCAACAACTTGTTTACCAGCACCTGGGTAATATTGGCAAAGTGCTCCTGTTTTACAAAAACGTCGGGAAAAATAGCGCCGTGATCGTAAACCGAGCGGCCCGCTTTGGTTTTAAACTCGTGCATTACAGAATCCGCAACGCGGTCAACCGTGCCATCGGCCTTGCGGTTTGTATAATCTAAACTCTGTATGCACCTGCCCGATGGCGTATAGTATTTCGCGATGGTGATTTTTACCAAACTGTTATAAGGCAGGTTAAAGGTTTGCTGCACCAACCCTTTACCATAACTGCGTTGTCCGATGATGACGGCACGGTCCAAATCCTGCAGTGAACCGGCCACAATTTCGGATGCGGATGCTGAGTGGCTGTTCACCAACACTACTAACGGCAGGTCGGGCTCAACCGGGGTATTCTCGGTATGGTAAACATAGTTTTTATCCTTTACCTTACCAATTTGCTTTACTACCAATACGCCCTTAGGTACAAACAGGTTCACAATTTTTACGGCCTCCTGCAAAATACCACCACCGTTGGAGCGTAAGTCGAGGATGATACCGTTAGGGTTGTTTTTTTTAAGTGCGATAAGTGCGTCGGTAACTTCCTGGCCCGAGTTCTCTAAAAATTTATCGAGCTTGATATAGCCCATATTGTTGGCCACCATGCCATAGTACGATACGTTAGGTTGTTGTATCTCGTCGCGGATAAGGTCTTTTTCTATCGGTTCGGCAACTTTATCGCGTTTGATGAGCAGTTTGATGGCCGCGCCTTTGGTGCCTTTGAGCAGGGTGCTTACCTGGTCGCTGTTTTTTCCGGCAAGGTCAATGTCGTTTATTTTAAGGAGTTCGTCGCCGGGGCGTATATCGGCTTTTTGGGCAGGGAAACCTTCATCAACTTCTGATATGATAACTTTTTTGTCTTTCGCGAAGATGCCCGCGCCAATGCCGCCATATTGGGTGCTTACGTATTTAAGTTTATAATCTTCGATTTCCGATTCGGGTACGAACTCGGTATAGGGGTCCAACCCGTCGAGCATGGCATCAACGCCGGTTTTTACCAGTTTGGCCGGTACAACCTCGTCAACATAATTTACATTGATTTCTTTATAAACCGATGCAAACACATCGAGGTTTTTGGATATTTGGAACAAATCATCGTTAAAGCTCCATAAAACTATTGCAAGTGCCAGCACACCCGCTGCCCATCCCCATTTTTTATAGGTCTTGGTCAATACTACACGCCTTTCCATTCTATATTCGTATTAAGAATATAAATGTAATAAAAAAAGGATAATAGGTTTTAGTGTTAGTTAAAAATATTACAATGGCTTGGTAATTACAGCCTGTTGGTATCCAAATTTACCAATGCCTTTTTGAGGGTAAACACCACATAAGCGCGGTCGCGGTTTACTAATGCCATCAGGCGGGTAATCAAATCGTCTTCCTGGCCCTCGGCATATTGCAGCTGTTCGTCGGTTAAGTGGTTGTATTTACGCTGAAATTTGATTTTGATGCGTTCCCATTCTTTACTGTTGAATTTTATCTCGGCCATGGTTCGATTGTTTTGTGCAAAAATATAAAATTATAACATCAATAGCCATGCTTACTGATGTTATAATTGAACGGGGTTTCTGCTGGTGTGGAACACGGAATTTATAACCACCGTGGTTTGCTCTTCGTTAATAATATATACAATGCGATATGAAAAACGTTTTAGAGTAGCAAACCTGAACCGCTCAGAAAATTGAACATTAAATTGATATGGGTTTTGGCTGATTAGGGAAATATAATGATCAAGTTCGGCTATAAATTGTTTTCCTAAGCCAAATACCTGCGATTCATACCAGTTGAAAGCATCTTCGGTTTCAATTATAGCAATGGTTAATATGTCAACAGTATACATCAGGACCCTAAAAAACGCTCTTTCACATTGTTCCAGGGTTCTGATGTCATTTCACCGGCTTCAAATAAAGCTTGCCTTCTTAAAACTTCAGTTTTTTGAGTTTCAGATAATTCATCAACAGCGTTGGTACGATAGTCATATTTGAGGCTGTTCAAAAAGGCTATCAGTACCCTTTCTTCGTCCTCGTTACGAATATCTACCGTTAATGTTGTCATCCTCACAAATTTAATAATTATCTTTAAATCAATACACCTTTTTGTCTTTCAAGTAGGCAATATCTTTATCCATTATATCAGCTACGGCATACTGCTCTACATTGTTTATTTTTATTTCGTCGAGGGCACCCACCATATCGCCGTAAAGCGATTTATCGCTTGGTTTTACAATAACCAGCATGCTTTTGTGGGTCTTTTGTTCCACATCTCGCTTCATATCGGCAATTGTTTTGCCTAGGCCATCTTTATCAAACCCAACCAGATTTGGCCCCACAATGGGTTTATCCGGCAGGCCCAGATACGATACCACCTGATGGTTGCTGCCCAGGCATACGGTTAGCGTACGGCTGGCCGCTTCGCCGCCGGGGTCGCCAACAGGCATATCCATTTGGAATATCCTCGCCTTTTGCAGCGTAGTGGTGAGCATAAAAAAGGTAATCAGCAAAAATGCCAGGTCGACCATCGCTGTCAGGTCAACGCGTGCTGAAAATTTTTTCCGCGGACTTTTTCCGCCTTTTTTTTCGGGAGAAGAATTGAGCTCTGCCATGGTGGTTAAGTTTAAAGGTTGAACATTGGGTTATCATTGCACAGGAGGTCGCAATGTTATTAGTTCAACGCCATGACAAAGAAGATGTTGTGCGATTTTTGAAATATAGTTATTAAGCAATAAATGGCTTAATAATCTCCTACTTTTTCAACTCTTCATCAATCTCGGCTACCATTATTCTAAGTCTTTTTGCCAGTTGCAATTTATGCCTTTTCCGCTCATCGAAAATAAACACGTAACGCAATATTTGGTAGCGCACCGCAGGGTCGTTCAGTAGCTTTGAAACGCCGATATTTTCTGAATATTCAGTTCCTTTTATTCCGATGTAGGTATTATAATCCCTTTCGCGGGTGCGAAAAACGTTCATATCGGCATCCCTTTCAAACGGCATATAGCTGGAATATAAAATAACCAAATGCTTTAACAGCTCCTGATTTTCAATCAGCCTTAAATAGCCCGATGATTTGAAACCCTCAAAGCGGCTATCATCAAAAATAAAATAATTGGTGTTCATCAAGTAGTCGGCATTGCTGTCAACGTAAGCAGCATTAATTTTATGCATTTTTACTTCTTTCCACACCTCGTTATAATAGTCGACAGTAGGTTGAAAGGTTTTTACCGAAGCCTCAATATCATCGGCACTACCTTTCAGGTCATTCCTGATACCTTGAAGAAACTCACGCGCCAGTTTCTTCTCGTGCCGCTCATCGTTCCAGTTGTGAAACAACAAGGTAATACTTACCGCCAGCACAATAATGAGAATCTCACCTAAAAACTCTTTTATCTTTTCGAGCCACGTTTTGTCGGGGCTTTTCAGTGCCTTCAGTGCTTTTTTTGAATGTTGAATTACCTTTTCTTCTGACATGAAACTTGTTTTACGATTTAAAGATAATTAAACTTTTTAAACATAAAACAGCCTTAAACTACTAAAAAATGCATATTATGTTGCTATTTTTTATTTGCCGGCGTTACTATAAAATAAGAAAGCATAATTTAGTGCCTCAATTACACCAATTATAATGAAGAACTACATCATCCCGCACGAGTGGAACATCATAGAAGAAGGTTTCGACCCGCATTTAAACAAAGTATCCGAAAGTATTTTTAGCTTGGGCAACGGCCGCATGGGGCAGCGTGCCAATTTTGAAGAAGCCTATAGTGGCGAGACTTTGCAAGGCAACTATGTTGCGGGTGTTTACTATCCCGATAAAACCCGCGTGGGCTGGTGGAAGAACGGTTACCCCGAATACTTCGCCAAAGTATTGAACGCCGCCAACTGGATCGGTATCGATATAAAAATTGGAGACGAGGTGTTGGACTTGCACCAATGCAAGGTTAGCGCTTTTAAACGCGTGCTCAACATGCACGACGGTTATTTGGAGCGCAGTTTTACCGCCGAACTGAAAAGCGGAAAAAAAGTAAGCGTTACAGCTACCCGCCTGTGCAGTATTGTGGACGAAGAGGCTGGTGTCATCAAATACGCCATTACGCCATTGAATTTTAGTGCCGATATTACCGTTACGCCTTACATCGATGGCGATATATCAAACGCCGACTCTAATTACGACGAAAAATTTTGGGAGCATGTAGCTTATGCCGAAGATGGCAACGATTTTTACCTTACCATGCGAACCAAAAAAACGGGTTTTGAGGTGTGTACAGGTAGTAAATTTACTGTTTCGCAAAAGGTGAGCGCGGAAAATATCCTGAAAGAAAAGTATGTGGCCTCCACTTTTACTGTTCAGGCCAAACAAGGCGAAGAGTTGGTGATTTGCAAATACGCCGCAAATGTATCCTCGCAAAACCATGCCCCTGCCGATTTGCTCGGCGCCTGCAAAAAAGTGATTGCGACGGTATCCCTAAAAGGCTTTGATACGATGCTTACCGAACAAGCTGCCGCATGGCATAAAAAATGGGAGCACAGCGATATCGTTATCGATGGCGATGTGAAGGCACAGCAGGGCATCCGTTTCAATATTTTCCAGCTCAGCCAAACCTATACCGGCAGCGATGCCCGCCTCAACATAGGCCCCAAAGGTTTTACCGGCGAAAAATACGGGGGCTC
>NZ_CAITNG010000047.1 GCF_903893715.1 uncultured Mucilaginibacter sp. | reverse complement strand
TATTTTGAACTATTGCCCGACTCAAGCCAATTGAAACAAGGGTACGATTTGATGATGGATTATCCTGCTGATGACCGTAAGCTCATTTTCCAAAATGTTTTGCGCAACTCGATGACCAAGGGTGCCATTGACGTGAACATTATGGCTAAGGTGGACAAGATGAATTTTGACAGCGACGGCGAATACCTGGGCGACGAACATACCGACGCTTTGGAAGCGTTAAAAGGCTTTGTTGAAAGCGACCTTGAATCGTCGGTAGTACTTTCGGCGGGGATGAACCCGCACTTATACAGTTATTTGGAAACTTTCCCTGATTTTTTCCCCGATGCGCACGGCAAACTGCGCAAAAAGGTAATCCTTAAGGTGAGCGATTTCAGGTCGGCGTTTATACAGGCCAAATTTTTGGCAAAAAAAGGGATTTGGGTTTCTGAGTTCAGGGTAGAATCGGGCTTAAACTGCGGCGGGCATGCCTTTGCCACCGAAGGATACCTGCTTGGCCCCATACTGGAAGAATTTAAGCAAAAGAAGCCGGAAATGATAACCGAGCTTACCGGCTTATACCAACAAGCATTGGAAACCAAAGGTATCAGCCTTGCATCGGCACCTAAACAAAACCTGAGCGTACAGGGCGGTATCGGCACAGCATCTGAAAATGCATTTTTGCTCGAATACTATGAACTGGACGCCACCGGTTGGGGCAGCCCGTTTTTATTGGTACCCGAAGTGACCAATGTGGATGATGCGACATTGACCGAGTTGGCACATGCAGACGAATCGGACTATTACCTGAGCGCGTCATCGCCGCTGGGCATATTGTTCAATAATTTTAAGCGCAGCAGCGCCGAAAGCCAACGCCTGGAGCGGTTGGCAAAAGGCAGGCCGGGCAGCCCATGTACCAAAAAATACCTGGTTACCAATACTGAGTTTACCGAACAGCCGATTTGTACAGCATCGCGCGAGTACCAAAACCTGAAGATAAAACAGATACAGAGCCTGCAACTGCCTGAAGAGGAGTACCGCGAACAATTTGACAGCATTACTCAAAAAATATGCTTGTGTGAGGGTCTATGCTCATCCACCTATTTAAAAAACGGCATCAACAAGCCCAAAGAAAATATTGCCGTGGCTATTTGCCCGGGGCCCAATCTGGCCTACTTCAGCAAGATATACTCGTTGGACGAGATGGTAAAACATATTTATGGCAAGCTTGACCTACTCGACAAAATAAAACGCCCGCAGTTGTTTATCAAAGAGCTAAACCTATACATCGATTACCTGCAAACCGACCTGCAAAACAACCTGAAAGACCTGAACGACAAGAAGCGCAAACAACTGACCAAGTTTAAAGCCCAATTGCAGGAAGGTATTGCTTACTATAAAGACCTGTTTGCCCAATGGCCCGAACAACCGGCACATATTATTGAGCAATGGTTTGATGAGCTTACCGCATCGGAAAGCGCTTTGGAAGCGACCCTCATAGGATAAAAAAATAAGGGGTATAATTGCTTATACCCCTTAACCGTTATTGGCCCATGACGTGTAGCCCGACTATCGTCGCGTTTCGGATAAAACCAACAACGGTATCTCAACCACCTCCGATAGTTTCTTGGTATGACTTCCTTTTATCAGGTTATCGAAAAAATTGTGCTGGCGGTGCACTACCGCCAATATATCTATCTGGCCGTGATGGCATAACCAATCTAGGCCGGCTTCGGTATTGCTATCGGTAACAATACGGTAGTAAATTTTTGGATAGTTGGCCTTGTTTGAAAGCACCGTCATAAACTGATCGATCTGGTCCTGAAAACCTCCAAAACCGTCGCCGCCGTTGTACACGTAGGTTATCAGTATTTCGGCATTTAAAGCCCTTGCAAATGGTATCAAAGCAAACACCGCCTCCTCATCGTCGGCAATTTTGGTCAAATCGGTAGCGAAGGCTATTTTGCGAACAGGTTGCAACAGGGCTGTTTGGGGCACTATCATCAAGGGACCGGTTGTAGCGTCAATCATTTTACGGCTATGGTTGCCAAATATAAAGGTGCTCAGGCCGCCGGCGCAATGTGTGCCCATTACGGTCATATCTACCTGCATATCCTTTGCCAGGCCGTTTACCACGTCGGGTAAATAACCAGCCTCGCTCAAAAAACTAATCTCGGGCCTAAAATCCGTTGAAGTATCGGCTTTTTCGAGCTTTTGTTTTAAAAAGGTCAATTCGTCGTTGCTGCCTTCCAACAGGGTATTATATTCTTCTATCGGCCAAACAATAACACCCGCCTGAGGGATTTGGGAGGGCGCGAGAACCGCATTGCACAATACCATATCGGCTTTTAGTTGTTTAGCCAAATAGTAAGCATATTCGGCCGCATGCCCGGCATTGGCCGAAAAATCAACTGGGACGAGTATCGTATCCATGGTGGTGGTGGCTTGGTTTACCAACGTAAAATTCGCCACAACCATTGGGTAAAATAATGACGCCGGGCATTGCCCGGCGTGATATTGGTTTTATTTCACGGTAAACGTATTATTCGCCCGGTTACAATCCGGTAAAGCAGCATCCGGGTCTACTTTTACGGTAGCTACTTCGCCGGTGGTGGGCATTACAAAGGTGATGGCCTTGGTTTGTATCCAGGTTTCCACAGGCAACTGCATGCGGAATTTTTCGCCGTTTTTATAAGTCGCTTCCACGGTAAAGGGCATGGCCGATTTTTCCTTATTGGCGATGGTTACGTTGATGCCTTTTTTAGGGTCGGCGGCATCCACGTATTTGGCATCGATGATGGCGATATCCAGCTTCCAGTTGTTGTAAAACCATTCCTTCCAAAACCAACCCAGATCCTCGCCCGCGCCGCTTTCCATGGAGCGGAAAAAGTCGTCAGGTTGGGGGTGTTTGTAGGCCCATTTGTGGATATAGTTACGGAAGGCGTAATCGAACCTGTCTTTTCCCAATATCTGCTCGCGCAGCAATACCAGACCGAAAGCGGGTTTAAAGTACTCTATCGGGTGGCGGTATTCGCCGCCAACGGCATCGGCAGCCGTCATAATGGTGGGCGCCTTGGGGTCGTTAATGGTGGGCTGTATCTCGTCGGCAGGGTTGCCTTTGTTGGGGGCGTATTCACCATCGCGTTTGGGGGCGTACTCACCTTTGTTGAATACATCGCTGGCATAAATATCGATAAAGGTGTTAAAGCCCTCGTCCATAAAGGCAAAGCGGCGCTCGTCGCTGCCCACCACCATCGGGAACCAGTTGTGGCCTATCTCATGCGCGATGAGCGAGAACAGCCCCTCGCCTTTTGCACCCATGCCGTCAAACAATATGCCCGGGTATTCCATCCCACCTGCATGGCCCGCCTCGTTGATGGCCACAGGGTAAGGGTATACAAACCATTTGGATGAGAAATATTCGATAGAACCTTTCAGGTACTCGGTCGACCGGCCCCAATCGCTCTCTACAGGGTAAACCGACATGGACAAACTCTTTTTACCGCCCGGCAAATTGATGCGCGCGGCATCCCAGATGTAGGCGTTCGACGTACCGAAAGCAACATCGCGGGTATTGAACATTTTGAAGTGCCAGGTGAGCGTTGGACTTGGTTTTTGGTGCGAAGTACGGTCGGCGGCCTCTTCGGCGGTGCGGATCATCACGGTTTTATCGCTGGCACGGGCCGCGGTGAGGCGGCTTAGCTGTTTGGCAGTGAGTACTTCGGTCGGGTTTTGCAGTTCGCCCGAGCCGGCTACAATCATGTTGGAGGGTACGGTTACCGAGTAGTCGATATCGCCATACTCGCAGTAAAACTCGCCGCTGCCTAAAAAGGGCAGGGTATCCCAGCCGGTGGTATCGTCGTACACGCACATGCGCGGGAACCATTGGGCAATTTCGTAGATGGTGCCGTTTTTGGTGGAGAAAAAGTCGGTGCGGCCACCGTTTGGCGGGATGCTGTATTTGTATTTGATAAGGATGCCGATCTTACCGCCATTGGCCGGCAGATCGTGCGGCAATCGGATCTGCATGCGGGTATCGGTAACGGCGTAAACGGCTTTTTCGGTTTTGCCGGCTATTACCAGGTCCACCGAGGCCAGCTCGTAGCCTTTGGTGTATTGGCCCCTGCCGCCGCCACCGGTGGCAAAATTGGAACGCGCGTCCTCTTTATAAGTATTCTGATCGAGCTGTACCCACAGGTAGCTCAGGTTATCGGGACTGTTATTGGTATAGCTGATGGTTTCGGTGCCGCTCAGTACCTTGGTGGCTGTATCAATACTGGCCTTGAGCAGGTAATCCACCTTTTGTTTCCAGTATTTTGGGCCGGGCTCGCCATTGGCCGAGTGGAACTCGTTGCCCTTATCGGTAAAATGCAATGGCGCGAACAGCTCCTTTGGCGAGTAGTTGGAACTGATGGTATCGTTGGTGTTGGGCCTGCGGCCGCGGCGCTGCGCGCTGGCACAAAAAGTTAAGGCAATAAGTGATAAGCAGATGAGGTTGCGTTTCATTGTCAGTTTAATGTTTGAACCAGCAATATACTATTTAATGTGCAAATGTGTAAATGTGCGGGTTTGCAAATCTACTCGGTGGCATCACGAACAAGGTTTACCTCCCTAATTATCATTTTGTCGCACTTTTCATTTTCGAGATATTTACTCAAATCGGCAAAGAATTCTTTTTGTAATTCCAGGCGTATGCGGTGTCTTGCCCCGTTGATAATAATAGAATACTGGCTTTGTTCTTTCGATGTATAGAAGGTAGGATTTGCATCCATAAACTGCACAAATTTCGAAAATGTCCTTTCATTGGTAATTACCGTATTAAACATCGCTTTCCACATATATTCTTTATCTTCCTTTGTTAATGGTCGGCTCGAAGTTGTTATAATTTCACCCAAAACTTTCTCAATTGTTTCAAAGTCGACACTCCGTTTAACAATGAATAATTCCTTGGGCCCGCACTGTTGTGGCCCTGTAAATTGAAACTGTATATAATTCTGTTCTGATTGTTTTTTTACCGAAGCGGTATGGGTACCCCACATCAAGGAGATTATCATCAACATCAAATTTTTCATTTTATCTATTTATTGTTGTCCACAGTAAATATTCTTAACCTTATTCAAATACTCCAGTATCAGTTTGCTTTTTGCTTTATCGCGCAGAGCTGCTTTTAGCGTGCTGTAATAGCTGTTCATAAATAAGAAATCGTTATGCTCTAAGTAGTACGACAATATCCGCGCCTTGCTAATCTTCGACTTAGCGTATTGCCCTTGCAAGGTTTTGGTATGTTCATCCCAAAGGTATTGCACAATAGTGGAATCGTTAATGATAAGTGACTCACGAGGAATGGTCGCATCGTCTTTCATCCCAAACTGGCTGTAAACCATCTTAATGGTTAATGGGTTAGTTTTCAGAATGGTACTCTCCAGCCATATCACGCGTGTGCCCAATGGGCCTTGTACATTGCCGTTCTGTAATTCGTTTAGTACTGGAATCAGTTTATCTCCATCATATTTATAAAAAAAGTAGTTAAACCAACCAACACCGGAACCTTCGGCAAATTCTTGTACTCTGTAAAAAACTGTTTTGCCATCAGTATCTTTATAATGGCCGTCATCAGTTCCAAAGCGGTTATAACCATCTTGAAGGGCAATTATTTTGTTCCCTTTAAAAAAATATAGGGCAGCATTGGGACAATGTCCCGGGTCGCCAATGCAAATGGCATATTCGTTAAAGTCATTCTTGTTTTTATCGAAGGGATAAAAGACCACCGGGATAAGGCCGGGTTTATAAGTTAAAAAAATATCCTTCTCATTGCAGGCACTATCGATGTCTTTGTTTCTAAAAATTCGCCTCGCGGTACTCACCGCCATCACACCTTTACGGATGGCATGTTTAAGGATGGTCATATCTGCAGGAGAGATAATGGTATCCATTTGCTTTTGGCTTTTAAAAACGGAATCGGCGTAAAAAGCAACTTTATCGGCAAGCGGTTTGGTGGGCAGATGGCCGACGCTGTCTAAAAATGCTTCGAGTTGTTGTGGCGTGTATTGTTTGTCGTTATCGGGATCGTATTGCTTAGCGGCGGGTTTGGTTGTTGCTGATAAGGGTGTTTTGCTCATTGTTGATTTTTGCCTATTGCAGCAAATGAGGATAATAAATGGCAACAAGTAAAGCAACTTTTTCATGCATAAATTTAAGTGGATTTTGATGAGATATTAAAGGTTTCGGACAGATATTTGTATCTAAACTACGAGTATTTATTTGATGTATCAATGATTCTTCTTATATTGTATAGAATTGAGCGCGAGGCTTGAAGTTGGAAGCAGGAAGCAAAAAAGTTGAAAATATTTCTTACTTTTTCCCCCCTGCTGGTAGTCATTGGTCATTAAGTCATTGGTATGGCGCGTGATGGTTGGATGGAATAGAAAGGTTTATTTTTTCCTACTTCCCCCCCCCCTGGTGTGAATCATTGGTCATTGGGTCATCCCGATAGCTATCGGGAAGTCATTGGTATGGCGGGTGATGGTTGGATGGAATAGAAAGGTTTATTTTTTCCTACTTTTTCCCCCCTGCTGGTAGTCATTGGTCATTGGGTCATCCCGATAGCTATCGGGAAGTCATTGGTATGGTGGGTGATGGTTGGATGGAATAGAAAGGCTTATTTTTTTCCTACTTTTTCCCCCCTGCTTTTGAAGTGGCAGTGGCAGTTGGAAGTGGCAGGCGTAAAGACGTTTTACAATAATCCTACTATTTCCCCCCCCCCTGCTTTATGGTTGAGGGATTGATTTGTTGAATGATTGAGGGGGAAAGAGTTTGTAAACTTCCAACTTTTACCCCCCCCCAACGGAATTTATTTTTTCATTAATATCTGTAAATCAATACATTAACTATTCCAATACGGAAAGGTTTTGTTGGTAAAGATAGACTTAGGTACCATGGCATTGGCGCCAAGCGTTTGGTCGACTAACTGGGTAATTTCAAAGTCGACGCCGGTGCTGCAGATGGACAGGGCTTCGTTAAAAGTAAAGCCCAGGTCGTCCTTTATAAAGTTGACGGCTTCGGTGGCGGCGTTCTTCATGGCTTTGCTCAGGTCGGGGTCGAGGCCCAAGAGGATAAAATGGGTAGGGCTTTCGGCACGCACCTGTTTGATATGCATATCCTTGCGAACGATGAACTTCACGGTCAGCGAAAGCGAAGCCTCAATGGCCACACCGCTGATCTCGCCGGTACCTTGCGCTGCATGGCAATCGCCGGTGGTAAACAGCGCGCCTTTGGTGGATACGGGCAGGTATAGCGTAGTACCTTTAACCAGGTGTTTAAGGTCCATATTACCGCCATAATAGCCCGGCGGAATGGAGCTTACCCTGCCCTTTTCGGGCGCGGGCGATACGGCCATCACACCCATAAAAGGCTTCACAGGTATTTCAATACCTTCTTTAAAGGAGGCGATGCGTTTCTTCTTATCGTATTTGTACACAAAGTTCTCGCGAGTGGTTACCACGTCGCCAAGCTCGCCGCCTTTGGGCCAAACGGCGTTTACGCCAAAACCGCTGCGGGGCACAATATCCAGTATGCGCACTTCGAGGGTATCACCGGGTTCGGCGCCCTCGATAAAGATGGGGCCGGTGAGCATGTGGCCGCTCAAACCTGATGGTTCTGGCTTTACCTTTTTGTATATCTCGATGATGTCGAGCGCCTGCTCGTCGAGCGGCAGGTTGTTGGTTTTGTAGAAGTCCTCAGGGTTACGGCGGGGCACGCCGGTGGTGTTGATGGTTTGTATCTCCACAATATCGCCGTCTTTAACGGTGGCAACGGGCGGCACATCGGCACCGTAATAACCCCAAACCATGTTTTCGGGAACGGAACGGATAAGGTGGTCGGGCTTAACGGCAATATCGCCGCTATCGGAAACAGCTTTACTGATGTGTTTTTCGGCACTGAACGCACTTGCCGCTATACTGCTTAACGATAATGCCGCGATGCCGCCTTTGGCCGCGTTCTTTAAAAAGTCTCTGCGTTGGTTTTGGGTAGGTTTGTTTGTCGCCATGCTGCTGATATTGTGATTGCAACTAAAAATAGCGATAAAAGGCGCTGTTGAACCCACAGATTTGGAAATGTTACATAAAACAGACGGATTGGTGGTTATATCGGCTAAAAGCCGATGCCTATTATTTAACTTAGCAGGGTAATACAAAAACCTAATCTGCATGAAAGCACTTTACCTCAGTCTGTTTTTCGCCATTATAGCGACCCTATCTAACCCCGCCTCAACCAAAGCCCAGATTGCGTCCGTAAAAATAAGCGGCGAAGTTGATACACCGTATGACTTAACATTGGCTGACCTTAAGCAGTTCCCTCAAACTACCGTTATGCGTAAGGAAAAGGATGGCAATGAGCATAGCTATACGGGCGTGATATTGGCCACCATTCTGCAAAAGGCAGGCTTAATATTGGGGGGCGATAAGAAAGGGCACGGGCTTACCCGCTATGTATCGGTAGATGCGAGCGATGGCTACCGTGTTATTTTCGCTTTGGTTGAATTGGACAAGGATTTTACGGATCGTACCGTTATCCTTGCGGATACGATGGACGGGAAACCTTTGCCAACTGGCGATGGGCCGTTCCGCGTTATTGTGCAAGACGAGAAAAAGGCAGGCAGGTGCATTAAAATGGTGACAGCGATAAATGTGGCTTTTGCGAAGTAAGGGTAACAGCTACTTATCCGGCTTGTCGGTAAGCGTATATGGTGGTGTTTTTAAGTCGCCATTGGCAATACAAAACTTGATTGCTTCGCCAAGCAGTTTGGCCTCTTCGCCTTGAAGCGTATTGGTTTTGTTATCGTCGTTTAGCCGGTAACTGATATTCCCGTTCGTGTCGCATTCTACTTTCAACTCATCGCCGTCGTTATTAAACATCAAAAAACCTTTGGGTGTTATGCTTTTGATACCGGTTTTGTCGTCTTTAAAAACAATTGTACCCGAATGGGCAAGAGTGATACTTGTGCTCGAACTTGTTTCAAATGTACACGAGGTGGTAACTATAAGCGCCAACAGCAAAACAAATCGTTTCTTCATAAAGAAAAGGTTGTTTGGTAATACAAGGTAATACCTTTTGCTTAATTAACAAACTGTAACATCTTCATGATAAACAATCAACCGATGCAGCTTTCGCAATAAACATGGAATTTATTTAACAATATTGGTTATATTAGTCGGTAACATTAACAACCCTCAAAAATTAACTGACATGAGACCACTATTACTCTTCTTTTGCGCACTCGTCTGTTTTTCAACGCTCGGCTATGCGCAGGGCGGCGGCAGGCAAGGCGGCTCCAACACCGGCCCGGCAACAACATTAGCCGCCATTACTCAAAACCTTAAAAAGTACGAAGGCTATTTCAACTTTTACTACGACGAAAAAAGCGGTAAGATATACCTTGAGATTGACCAGTTCAATAAGGAGTTCCTGTACTTCAGCTCATTGGTTGATGGTGTTGGCAACGGCGGCCCGGAACGCGGGCAGGCATCATCGGTCATCACCAAGTTTGTAAAGGTTGGCCCAAAGATATTTTTGGTGGAACCGGTTTACAACTACCGCTCTGTTAATGGTAACCCTGACGAAAAGAAAGACGTGGAGAACGCGTTTGCCAAGTCGGTGATATTTGGTTTTGCACCGGTAGCTATTGAGGGCGATAAGGTATTGGTCGATTTTACCCCATTCCTTATCCGCGACAGCGAGCATATCGGCGACGCCTTAGGTAGCGGTGCCGGCAATCCGGGCAGTGCGCAGGCCGCAGGTACGCGTGGCCGTGGTGGTGCCGGTGGCGCAGCGGGTGGTGCCGGTTATCGTGTTGATGAGACCCGCTCTGCGGTGTTTATGGACAATACCAAAAACTTTCCAAAAAATAGTGAGTTTGAAGCCATGCTGACTTTTGCGGGAGCAGGAGGTGGCGGCGGTCGTGGTGGCCGTGGTATTGCGCCCGACCCAAGTTCGGTTACGGTAAACCTGCACCAGGCATTTATTGAACTGCCTGACAGCAATTACAAACCACGCAAGTTCGACCCGCGTTCGGGTTTCAACTCGTTCCAATATATGGATTTTTCGGCTCCGATGACCGACCCAATCTCTAAAAAATTCATCGAGCGCCACCGTTTAATCAAAAAATACCCTTCGGCAGCAGTAAGTGAACCTGTTGAACCGATTGTATATTATATCGACCGCGGGGCACAACCCATCATCAAAAAAGCCCTGATAGAAGGCGGCTCATGGTGGAACCAGGCTTTTGAAGCCGCAGGCTTTAAGAATGCCTTTATTGTAAAAGAACTACCCGAAGGCGCCGACCCGATGGATATACGCTATAACATGGTGAACTGGGTAAACCGTTCGGGCAGCCCGCAAAGGGCGTTTTCTTACGGTTCATCGTATATCGACCCACGTACCGGCGAGATCATTAAAGGCGTGGTAACGCTGGGCTCCGACCGCCACCGCGAGGATTACCTGATAGCCGAAGGCTTGTTACAGCCCTACGAGGATGGCAAACCGGTATCGCCTAAAATGGAAGAAATGGCGTTGGCACGTATCAGGCAATTATCAGCACACGAGATTGGCCATACTTTGGGCCTTACGCATAATTTTGCCGCCAGCCCTAAAGACCGCGCATCGGTAATGGACTATCCTTTCCCAAGGTTTAGCCTTAAGGCAGACGGCACCATCGATGTTTCAGAAGCATATGCCAAAGGTATCGGCACCTGGGACAAACGCAGTATTATGTGGGGTTATTCCGACTTCCCGAAAGGGGCGAATGAGGATGCCGAGCTGGATAAAATCATGAAAGAAACCCTGAAACAGAGCTTTAAATACATACCCGATGTTGGCGGCGGCGCGCACCCGATGTCGAACCAATGGGATGATGGCGTAAACCCTATTGACCAGTTGGATAAACTGATGACGATAAGGAGGCATGTTTTGGATAATTTCTCCGAAAAAGCCATCCGTCAGAATGCGCCAATGGCTACTTTGGAGGAAGTGCTGGTGCCGATGTACCTGCTGCACCGTTACCAGTTAGAAGCCGTGGCAAAATCGATAGGTGGCCTGTATTTTACCCATGCCATTAAAAACGATGGCCAGGAACCTACCAAAATGGTTGACCCTGCTGAACAATGGCGCGCGTTTGATGCCATGATGAATACCATTACGCCTAATGCTTTGATGTTGCCCGAAGGCCTGATAGAAAAGATACCGCCCCGCCCTACGGGTTACCCTGGTGGTGTTGAAACCTTCGCAGGGCATACCGGGCCAACGTTCGATCCGATTGCCGCGGCTGAAACTGCTGCGGGCACCACTTTGGGGTATTTGTTGGATGGACCGCGTGCAGCCCGACTAATTGAATACCAGGCCCGCGACAGTCGCCAACCCGGTTTGTTTGCCGTTTTGGATAAGCTGATAGACAAAACCTGGAAGGCCGAACCCTTAGCCGGATACCCCGGCGAAATGCAGGTATTGGTGAACAACCTAACCCTAAAATATTTATTGATGATGGCTGCTGATACCCGCAATGCTGAGAATGTGCGTGGCGAGGCCTTACTGAAAATTCATGAACTGGAAGAGTGGATGGCAAAAAGCCTAACAGGAGCAGACGATAAACGCAAAGCATCTATCTATTATGGCTTATCGCAGATAGCGGAGTTTGAGAAAACACCGGATAAATTCCAGCCGGAGCCGGCACTCGAAATGCCGCCGGGCGCGCCTATTGGTATGGGCGGTTTTGATTTTGAAGTGATAAAGAACTATTAAAAAAACTAACGAAGCCGCCGTAATCTATTTAGAGGTTGCGGTGGCTTTTTTATGCCTATACCGCAAGCCGAGTATAACTTACGCCAACGTCCATTTTATAATCGTTTGCTGTATTCGTTCTTCCTTTAGACTCGTCTTGGGTGCAATTTCCCCGCTAAAAACCACACTTTATTATGGAAATATTTCCCCACTAAAAAAAGTTTAGGGAAGTATCGGGCCTGAAGAAAATTTAGCTCGTAAAAAAAAGTGAGTTGAAAATAGCCTCAATATCATTCAGAGGCGCTTTTCCCTCTTTATACGGATGCGCTTTCCAGAATGTTTCAATGGAAGCACGATTGTTGCCTTCTTTATTGCAATTAAGCAACAGGTCAATTTTTCCGTTATGACAACTTTAGCAAATCAAACCACATCAATGTTCAACTACAACATCTTTTCAGGCTCGCTTGATCAGTACAACTTTGATTCAAAATGTTTGATCAATACCATCAACCAATACTCCTATGTAATGGCCGAAAAAGACGCAGAGTTTAAAAGTGCACTGATGGGTTCGGATATCTTATTGCCGGATGGTGTGGCCATTGTTGCCGCAGCTAAAATGATGAACGGCAAAAAAATTGAAAAAATTGCCGGTGCCGATATCCACAAATTTTTGCTTAACAAGCTGAATAACGAAGGTGGCAGCTGTTTTTACTTAGGTTCATCTGAAAAAACGCTGAACCTGATACGTGAGCGTATGGCTGTTGACTATCCAAATGTTAAAGTTGGAACCTTCTCGCCTGCTTACAAACCTGAATTTACCGACGCCGAAAATGCTGAAATGGTTGCCGCGGTAAACAAATTTAACCCCGATGTTTTGTTTGTTGGCATGACTGCTCCAAAACAAGAAAAATGGGCTACTAAACACAAGCAATTGTTGAACGCAAAAACCATTTGCTCAATAGGTGCCGTATTCGATTTTTATGCGGGTACTGTTGAACGCCCTTCGCAATTGTGGATTGACCTTAAATTAGAGTGGTTTGTACGTTTGGTAAAAGAACCAAAACGTATGTGGAAACGCTATATGTACTATGGCCCGGTATTCATCTATCAAATGATGGTTAAAAAATTCTCTGCGATGACAACAAAGCCGGAAGCGAAAATCATACAGATGACACCTCAGGCTTCTGCTTACGAAAAAGTAATTTAACGCCTCTGCGCCAGCTTTTGCGGATATTCTTTAGGCCAATACACCTCTTTTAAAATCTTTGGCTAATTAAGCTTGTCTATTTCCAAACTTTGCTAAGCCCTTCGTCTACCGGTTTATAGGTAATATATTGTACAAACCGTGGCAATTTTGAGGTATTCGGGCTACTGCCGTGTGGTAGCGCCTGTAACCAAACAATAAAATCGCCGGCATTGGCGGCAATGGGTTTGGGGCCTAATGCATAAAGGTCCTGGAATCGCGGATTGACGTCAGGAGGCAAACTGTTTACCCAATCAGCTATCTTATGTTGAAAACCCGGTATTAGTGTAAACGCACCTTGGTTTTCGGCAGTATCCGCCAAATAAAGCAAACCCTGCAAACCAAAAGGTATAGGCAAATCAATACTTACATCCCAATGTAATCTCGGACCCTGAAATGGATAAGCTTGTGTTTCGGGTGGATTAAAGCTTACTCTATCGGTAGTCGGCCAAATATCCGTGCGCTGCCAAAGCTGTTCGCAAACCGTCCTGATTTTGGCAGATTGCCTGTTTTTTTCCAAAGCAGGATGTTGAAAAAGCTGAATCATGATACCTTGTTGGGCCGGATGATGATTGTACCAGGTTGTGGGGTCATTCCTATCAATCCCAATATAATCGCACAAAGCCGCTATGACAGCATCGCAATCTTCTTTACTTACGGCATTTCTGACAATCAAGTACCCATTTTCATTCCAAAAATCAAGGTCATCCCTGGTTAATACCTCCTCAATTTTTCGTTCGCCACGAGTAGTGGTCTCCAAAAACAAGGTGTTAAACTGTCTGGTTTTTTCATCATCAGGGCCACCGGTAACTTCCAATATCCAGTCTTCAAATTTTTCAAAGTCGGGAACTTCCTGATAAACGTACTTGGAGGTTTGTTCCAGTCCGAGGCCCAGGGTGTGGAGCAATATGGTGTCGAGGTTCCACTCTTCCTGAAGCGCATCTTGCTTTAGCTTACCATTGCGTTTTAACAGCGCTTTGCTCCAATAACGTTTCAAGTGCATTACTTTTATCTTCCCCATTTCGGATGAAGGGACTATTTCGGATACCGGCATAAAAAGGCTTATTATTTATGATAAAAATAAATAATATACCGGGATTTTCGCAAGAATATTTATCAGGGATTTAACTTGGCAAACACCACACCAGCTACAATGGCTTGTAATAAGCCGTAAACAAACCAGCTTGCCACCATAGTCAGTGTAATATCTAAGGAACTAAAAGAAATCCACATGACCGGCAGCAGGGCCACAACAGAGTAAACCAGACCAAACTCTACTCCCCTTAGTAAGAATGGGCCTTTAAATAAAGCTTTAAATCTGTCCCAAAACCACGATAAAGCCAGGCTGATAATAAAAGCATGCATGTAAAAAAGCACATCGCGGCTGCCGTTTGAATTAAACAACGGATTATTGTATTCGATAAAAAGCGATGGAAAGAATCTTATAGCCAAAAACAGCCCTCCATAACTTAGGATAAACAATATCAGCCCTGCGATTAAACCGGTAACAACAACTTTTTTCATCAACAATATTTGTTTAACGTGCCCATGAGTTGCAAAGTTGCTCAATTATACCACATAAACAAATGATGGCTATCATAGCCTATAATGACCAAAGTCATATTTAAAAACCACTTATTTTAAAAACGGACTCGCCCATTTTTTATTGGTATAAACATCGTTTCCGCTCAATGTTGCCAAAAATGCTGCAATGGCATCTTTTTGTGGTTGGCTTAAGTTGAGCGATTGTCCTTTTCCACCGTTGGCAAGCCGGGGGTCGAGGTTCGTATTAATCGGATTTATGGCGATAAGATTGTAATGATTGATTACCCCTGCAAGGCTGTTGATACTGCCATCGTGCATAAACAAGCCATTAGGCTTACCTGCCGGGTTAAGCAAATTACGCAATGATGGCGGGTTGGTATTGGTAATATCGGTCAACAACGGATTACCTGCAACACTGATGATACCATTGTTGGCAGCATTAGGGTCGATATCAAACTCCGGGGCACGGTGACAGCCCTGGCAACCTGCCCCCAAAATTGGTACGCCGGGCGCACCCGGAAGGGCAGGCGGAGCGAGGAACAATTGCTTGCCCAAGTTTTCCTGCGCGGTGTAGTTGGAAAAATCCTGGTTAAGGTTGTTGGCAACTGCCATGCCTGCATCAAATTTCGAATCGAAAGATTGGATGCTGCGGACAAATTGGGACATCGCATTTTGCATACGCGTTTGGGTAATTACGGAATCACCATATACAAATTTAAACAGTTCGTTGTAATAAGGTATAGCCTGTAACTTGGCTATCAATACACCGATGCCCGGGTCGCCATTGGCACCACTGTACCCCATTTCGTTATGGTTTTGAATTGGTTGAGTCGTTTGGTCTTCGAGTGAGGCTGCGCGTTTATCCCAAAAAAAACGTACCTCTTGTGCAAAACGGGCATTTACCAGGCGCATGGAGTGGCGGGCCGTTAAACCATTGGCACCTAAACTCTGTATCACACTATCGCCAAAAGCCATCGACTGTTTGTGACAGCTCGCGCATGCTATGGTATTGGTTACCGACAAGTTCTTATCGTAAAACAGTACCCTGCCCAACGTGGCTCCGGCGTTGGTAACCGGGTCGGCTGCCGAATTATCCTTAGTAATATACGCCGGAATGGTTTGACCGGTGTAGTTTGAAAGATTATTCAGGTCGATGTTGCTGCCAAAAGCGGCCAGCACTGCAGGATAAGTATTTATAAGCGTTGTATCGGTGCCTTTTTTACAGGCTTGAAAAAATGTAAACAGCACAAAAGCTGCGAGGACAGCAAACACAAATAGTTTATTAGGGCGCATAATTATCGGTTCTTTAATCATTGGATGTTCTTGCTGACAATTTCCTACGGTCAAGCGGAATTATTTTATTTATCCAACACCTCAAAAAATCATTTAATGAAATCGATTGCATTTTTTATAAATATGTAAGATATTTACAGCTGTTGGGTTGATAAATTACCATCGCCAAGCCACTTAAAACCGCTAATACAAAGTGATACAGCTATTGTATCAAATACTCAAGTTCTGAATCCAATGTATCTGAATTAATATAATAGGAGAGCGTTACATGCAACACCATTAAATGACTATCCAAAAGACAAAATTTTTAACCCTGATATCATGAAAAAGAAAAAAATAACGATGGTGGCTGTATTGTTTATAGTTATGGGCATTAATACGTCGTTCGTTAAAAATACTACCGTTTGGAACAACAAACAATGCGCGGTGGTGCTTACTTATGACGATGCCATTGATATAGACCTTGACAATGTAGTACCTGCTTTAGATTCGGTGAACCTGAAGGGAACGTTTTATATTATAGGCAACTCTTCTGTAGTAGGTAAAAGGTTGGATGAGTGGCGGCTTGCAGCCAAACACGGGCATGAACTGGGCAATCACTCTTTGTTTCACCCTTGCGATGGCAGTTTGCCTGGACGCGGTTTTGTAACGCCGGATGGCGACCTGAGCAAGTACACCGTAACAAGGGCCGTGCAGGAAATAAGGGCAAACAACATCCTGCTAAAGGCTATTGACGGGAAAGACAAGCGCACCTTTGCCTACCCTTGCGGCGATTTGAAAATTGGCGGCGTAAATTTTTATACCGGGTTACGAAATGATTTTGTTGGTGCGCGCGGAGTAACAGGTGGCCTGCAAACTGCCGATCACGTTGACCTGGATAATATAGACTGTTATGTAATACAAGACAAGCCCGCGGAATATATGATTGACCTGGTAAAAAAAGCGCAACAAACGCATACACTGCTGGTATTCCTTTTCCACGGCGTTGGTGGTGGACACAACATCAATGAAAACCGTGGCGAGCACACCAAATTATTACATTATCTTAAACAAAACGAAAAAGACATTTGGGTTGCCCCGATGGTTGATGTTGCAGAGAAGATAAAGGAAGTGCAAAAGAAATAATGGAAAAAGTAAATATGGCGTTTAAACCATTCTACTTTTCCCATTTCGCGCTGCTCCAAGCTATCCCAGCTTATCTAATTACACTATTTACTGCGTATTACCACTAATAGTGATGGTTTTTGTTTGATACCCCACGTGGCCGTTCATATCACTACCCTCAAATATGATAGTATAATGCGTTGGCTTATCAGCAGCGTAGAAGGATACGGTTGCAGTACCATTCTTATCGGTAACAACATTCGGTTCCCAATGGATGGTAGAACGTAAATCAGCATTGTTGACGGAGGTGCTTTTTACCGGATAGCGTGGCCTGTAAAATTGTTTGTATTCGGCAAGCGGCAGGGGTTTATACAGATATATACCTGTTGCGCGTTGTATAAAGGGCCCGCTTCCGGCACGGGTAGTTATTTCGAGGTATGCAAAGTCTGAACCAGGCGGGCCCGTTGCCGTAGCTGCCAATAAATCAGTCGTGTTTTCTATGTTTTGCGCATTGTACATGGCATTGCGGGTGTACAAAACTTCTATCCCTAATATATCTTCGGCCGAAATGTAGTCCAGATATTGTTTCTGATATTCGTAATGTTCGTTGGCCATTCCACCAAATGGCTCGTAGAAACGGTCAAGGTCAACACCGTCAAAAACGAAGCGTACGCGTTTGTCCTTAATAAAGTATTCCAGGTTCATGTGCTTCAGGCTGTCTTTAAAAAAGCCTTGCCTAAAGCCACTCACTTTGCTTTGTATCACATCCAACAAGGTTGCTTTACCGGCATTTACCATTATGTCTTCGCCGAGGGTTTGGTCAGCCGTACCGGGACCATTCAGGTTATGCGAACCTTTGATTACTGCCTGCGAACGTATATCGACAGTTTTAAGCAATTTACCATTTATGCCATACAATTCTTTATCCAAAATAGCGTGGTAGTTTTTGTTCGATTTAACATAGTTCAACACTGTGGTATCGGTATTCACATTCCACGGGGCCAATAACGTACTATTGCCAACATTAGCCGAAGTTTGATTTTTTTCGTCAATACTGATACCTCCGTTGACTACTTTTCCGCGTTCGTTACGTGCTGAAATGATGAACGTTGAATTATTTATCCGTGGAAACTTATTGAAAACAAATTTACCAAGGTTATTGGTCGTAGTATCTTTAAAGAAAACCTGATCGCCTTTGGACAATAGCATCACATTTGAATGACTGACCGGGCGGTTAAACAGATTTGTAACCGTGCCCTTTACCATAAATTCTGTTTCGGCAGCAAATTCCGGTTTTACCGGCTGGTCTATTTTTTTTAAGTCGTAACCTACCCAACCTTGTGTTAGCAACAAAGCATCCAAAGCTCTCCAGTTTTGTTCATCGTGCTGAAAGTAGTATGTAGGGTCTTCAACAATGCCTTTCAAATCCGATGCCAGCAATAAATGCGAAACAATATTGTCGGACACTGAACACTCTGTTTTTACTTGACTGTCGTCCGTTGCTGCCATCGAAAAACTCCCCACAACAGGCTGGCCAGTTTCGTCTTTTACCAAAATATGCACCGGTATACTATCGCGCGGATTGAATGACTTTGCATCCGTGTTCAATTCTATTTTAAAATTGTCGTGATGATCGATAAAAGTTACCCGCTCGTTAACCGGTTGCTGCTCGGGGTTCAACAAAATAAAATGAGCCGTACCGGTAGGAAACAGTAATTTAGGTACCCTTACCGAAAAGTAATTACTGCTAAATGTAAATGTAGCTCCATAGCACACTACTCCCCTTGCCATGCCTAACAGGTAATATTTACCAGGATTTGTTGTTTGCTCGGTTGTATTATATACAGATACTGTCATTGTATCCCTGTCCATTGTGTTTTTTACCCGTAATACAGTTCCTGTTTTTAAGGGCACGGGCAACTGCACTGTTTTTTTAGCTCCGCCGGGTAAGGTAAACTGCGCGGTATATGTTTTGCCGGCCTGCGGTGTCATATCAAATGACCCGATGCCATTGTGTAGTGTATTGATTTCTGTCAATTGGTTATTGTCGCTATCCATGATCACGCCTTTTACATCAACCCCTTTGCCGTCCTCGCCAATAGCTTTAAAGCCAATGCGCGACGGTACCTCTGTAACAAGCGAGCCGCTTTCGGGCAAGAACTGTATGTCAACATCTTGCGGACGGTTAACCTCAACGGGAATCAACGCGGCGCGTGTTTTGTCCAATTTATCCTGTGCAATCACGCTCAAATTTTTCAAACTGGTTTGCGGGGGCAAGTTAAAATCGACATTCATGGTGCCATCCGCTGCTGTTTGTGCCGCACTGCGCAAAAGCACTTTTTTGCCATTCATTACTTTTAACTGCAGATCGCGCAGACCGGCAGTCTTATCATCAAGACTGGTAAACTTTAAGTCAAGTTTCACATTATCCTTGCCATCAGCTTGGGTTATGGACGGACGTACGTTGACCAGCCATGTATTATCGCCCTGGTTGTTGATATAAAAACTTTGCTTAAAAAAATAGTCATCGCCAAAATTGCGCATCCAGTTGGTATAAGCACGTATGGTAAAAGTGCCCTCGTGCACGTAAGCGGCATTTAAAGGGATGTTTCCCCAGGTAAGCCCGTAATCGGCAGGGAAAACAAAACGTTTTACAACGGCATTGCTATCATTTAGCAACTCCACATAAAGACGGCTGCTCAATGGTGAGTAGCCAATAGCTTGGGTGGTGAGGTAACCTTTAAACCAAACCGTATCGCCAACAGAATAATAGGGCTTATCGAATTGCAAAAAAGCTTTTTCGACGGGCATCAAACTGTTATATGTGCCAATTTTTGATACGATAGTGTTGATATTGCCCGCAGGGGCCTGAGCCAGCGCAATACCTGTTATTAAGTTAAGCAGAAGCACCAGCTTAACGAGAAAAGTTATTCTTCGCATTGTTGAGATAGGAATGGTAGCTGTTTGACTAAAAGTTTGATAATTGGTTTAAACAGTATAAACATAAATAAATCCACAATTAAAAACATTAACCTGCCCTAATTTTATTTGCGATTTTTTTACATGATAGTTGGAACAGGGTTGGTTAAACTGAAGCTTAACAATATATTTGGGGATGGCAAAATTGAATAACGTCTCGGATATACCCATACCTTTGGGCACTCTCAAAAACAGGTAGATAATGATTGTTCAATTGTGCGGATTATCCGGAAGCGGCAAAACTACGGTAGCTTATAAAACAAAAGAGTTGCTAAAGCGTGAGGATATTGCCGTCGAAATTATAGATGGGGATGAATACAGAAAAGCGATTTGTGCGGATTTGGGTTTTTCGCGACAGGATAGGAACGAAAACATCAGACGGCTGGGTTTTGTGGCCAGTAAATTTTCGCAGCATGGCATTATCAGTATTATTTGCGCTATCAATCCTTATGAAGACATCAGAACCGAACTTGCGCTGAAATACCACGATGTAAGAACTGTTTATATTGACTGCGACATGGGGACGTTGATGTTACGGGACACTAAAGGATTGTATAAAAGGGCAGCATTGCCCGAAACCGATCCGGATAGGGTGTGCAACCTGAGCGGCGTGAACGACCCCTTTGAAGCCCCATTAAATGCGGACCTGGTTATCCGTACCGACGCGGAGACCGCCGATGAATCGGCAAAGAAATTATACCAATTTATTTTAGCTCATAGGAAATAACCCCTTAATTTGCTACCGCAAATTAAGCTTAGCTCTTAAGAAACAGGTTGACACAGGCAGATATATTGACAGGATAAAATGATAAACTTAAATAGTGTAATACAAAGGGATACGAAAAACCTGCTGACCAGTGAGGTTGGTGATGAAATGGTAATGATGGATTTGGAGGGTGGAAATTATATCAGCCTGAACAAGGTTGGCCGGGTAATTTGGGAGCAGATAGAACAACCTGTCAAAGTTGAAGCTTTAATAAGCTACCTTACCAGTCGTTTTAACATTGACAAAGACACTTGCACTACAGATACATTGGCGTACCTGCAAGACATGCTCGATCAAAAAGCGATAACCGCGAAATAAAGCAGACTATAACTTAGCTAGATGACAAGAAATGAATGACTTTTTCTGCGTCAACACCTAAACCCAATGTTTCTTCATTTACGGAAGTAATATCTACTTCAGGTTTACTCCAGGCTTCTTTTTCTGGTGCTAAATCCTTTGTTTTTGCGATACTGTAATTATCCATAATAAAACCAAGATAAAGATTCAAACAAACCTTAAATAAACGGGCAAAAAAATAGGCTTACGAAAAAGTAAGTGCCTATTAATGAAAATGACTAAACAAAATACTATCTCAACAGATTAACAAAGATATAATAAAAAACCTTTAAAATATAAGTTAGTCCAACGAGAAAGTAAAAGGTAAAAATAAAAATTAGAGTACACTTAACTACCATTCATCGAGTCTGAACCGTTCGTACCTGAACCTAATGTTTCTTCATTGACCGAAATAATATTAATCTCGGGTTTGCTCCAGTTTTCTTTAACTTGAGTGCTGTTGTTCTCAATTGTAGTGATGGTTTCCATAGCCGTTTTTGTTAGTGTGGTTAATTTATTGTTTATTAATTATGTGATAGTCACTAGATAAAAGTTATACGCATTAAAAAATCTTTAAACATAATCCATATGCGAGGAAGAAATTAAAACTTACATCGTGCATTATACTCATGAAGCTTCATAAATAGTTTATTATAAGTAGGGGAATCGTTACAAAATCTCTATCTGTATGATTGTAAAGTTACAGATTTTTTTTGAATTATAACACTACCTGATACAATTATTCAAAAAAAAATCCTTTTTGGTGTAAATAGTTCAAAACCTCGCACGTTATACCCGCTTGTGTTATCCTAATACCTATTATGTTCGTTGGACTGCTAAACCCTGCAAAAGGTTTAATAGCGTCAAAATAATTATCGATAATCTCTTTGGAAAAGTACTTGTCAAACATCCAGTTAGAATGCTTCGCCGCAATAATCTTGTAAAGTTTATCGCGGCCGTTTATGCTTCGGCGGGAAAAATCGGGATTATAGGGTAATTTATCTTTTCGCCATTGTATTTCGGGTGGTAAAACCCCTTCCATTGCATGCCTTATCAAACCGCGTTTATAGCCCTTAAAGTTAAATACGTTTACAGGAGCTTCAATCAAAAACTCCATTATGTTTCTATCAAACATTATATCGGCGGTACCCATTCCATAGTTTCCGTTTCGGTTAGCAAACGTCCCCAGCAAGCGAGCAATATTACCCGATTGTAGCAGATTACGCATGGCTATGCGTTGGTCTGCCTCGGGCGAAAAATCAAACCCATGTTTGTATTTATTCACCAACTCGGGCCTTAATACCGTTTGGAGCTGCCAATCTACCTTTGGTTTGGGTTTTAATTTTCGCAATTGCTGCCATGCCTGTGTATAAAACAGCCAGTCGGATTTTGTAAGCGACTGCAAATTGGCATCGTTGGTTTTAGCCAGACTTTTGAGCAAAGCAAATGCAGTTTTATATTCCCCCTGCTGCATCAACAAATAAACAACGGAATTACCTTTCCACGACACCCAAAAGTCGCCACCAAAACCGGTGAACAAATTGCGGATATTTTTTCCCTGTGCGGCAAGCAATAGAGCCTGGTCCATATAAAAAAACGCATTGGGTATGCTTTCGTCTTTGTCAAAAGCAGCAGCAACATCATCAAAAGGGCCAACACCAGGGGCTTCGACAAAGGTTTGTAAGATGTTAGGGCAATGTTTGTTTACAATTTCGATGTATTGTCTTTCATCTTGTTCGATACCGCCATGGTTTAAAGGTAAAACGGAAGAGAAAGCATACAAGGGCTTGTTTTTTTTTGCCAACAAATCCGATAAGATGCAGGCTAAACTACTTGAGTCTAAACCCCCGCTCAACGTAACCCCAATGGGCACATCGGGGTTCAAGCGCTTTTCAACTGCTTTGTACATCAAATCGCGCAGGCAAGCAATCCAATCTTCATCACTTGTAAAATTGTATCGCCCGCGGTCTTCCAGTGTCCAATATTTACTTTTTTGTATTTGACCGTTAAGTAATTTGAGTGTGTTGCCCCCGCATAATGCAAATACTTCCTTATTATAGGTTTGCGCAGGGTCGCTTTGACGAAAGTGATATTCTATCAAGTGCTCCTCGTTAAAATAGTTGGGCGTAGTTTTAGCTGCCACCACACCCTTTATCTCGCTGCAAAAAATGAAGGTATCGGGGCTGTCATAATAAAACACCGGGCGAAAACCTATTTGATCAGCTGCCATAAAAAGTTGCTGGCTTACTTTATCCCAAACAGCAAAAACAAACTCGCCTTCCAGATGCTCCACACATTTTTCGCCCCAGTGTAGGTAAGCTTTTAGTATCAGGTATGAGTCTGCTTCGTTTTGCCATTGCTGTTTATCGAGGTTGAGTTTGCTGTACAGCTCATCGCGGTTATCAATTCTAGCATCGGCAGTAAAAGCAATATCGCCGGCCTCTATTGGTAGCTGTTCGTCTTTTTGTTGGGGATAAATAATAAGCTTGCAAAAACCAAGCACGGCATTTGCCTCATTCCATAGGCCTTTACCGTCGGTTGCACGGTGAGCAATGGCTTGCTGCATTTTATTGGTGATTTCCTGCTCAACAGGCCTGCCGTTTTTATTGATGATACCAAATATCGCGCTCATAACAACTTACCTAACTTTTAAAACTACTCAACACGGTATATTTTTCGAGATTGCCCCCTCCTGTAATAACCTGGCCGCAACTTTGCAGCCAGGCATGGGCATTAAGTTTATTGCCATCTTCCTTATAAACCCCAAAAAAAACTATACTCACAAAATTCCTTCTTTTTAGCATCATTTTAGCTGCCAGGGCTTGTTCAAAACATTTTGTGCGCCAAGGCGAATAACGGCATCCTCGCTGAACAGCTAATTTAATATTTGCCAATATGGCTTCGGCATTTTCAGACTCGGGTTCAAGGGCGCTTCCCCTCGTGCCTAATACCGGCACTATTTTTTTGAATGGCAAAAAAACGAGCATCAACCGGGCTATGGCTAAAAAAAACCAGGCTTCGCCAAAAAACAGATAATCGTCGATGCTTTTTTTAGGCTTCATTGTAAATCATGTTTTCGACATAATTGACCAAATCGTTTACATTACACGTAGCTGGCCTTGTTATTTGATAAACCGTTGCATTATTGGCCAGAGCCGAAATTACTGAAAATCTCAAGGCCTTCAACTCATTGTTATGTATCAACATTGGCCTGTAAACCTGCTTGCCCAACTCTTTGAAGGCCGCCGATGCGGTTATCTGCTTTGATTCGATATTGGCCACGTCGGCCTTTTTTAATATCAGCATCTTTTTCACGGGGTAACTGCCTATATCAAATTTATCGTGAAAAAAGATCCCGTACTTGTTCATACCAGGCTTTATGGTGAATGACCTGTCGTCAAACAAATCATGGTTAAGCTTATCCTGAGCGTCTTCCCAAAGTTTTATCATGGGATAAGACGCTGTTGCCAGACCATCTTGCCCCATTACCACTACGTCATCGCTAAATACAGGGTGGCCTTTTTTTATCAGTCCGGCCAGCGTGGTTGACTTACCTGCACCTGAATCACCACAAATCAATATCAGTTCGCTATTGTGCAATATGGCGGAAGCATGCATGGGTAAGCGTTTGCGCTGTGTTAAAATTGCCGCGAATATGGTGGCCAAAACAAATATTCGCAATTCACGCATTTCGGTTAAACCCGCACGAGGTTCGATGACGATGGTATCGCCATTTTTGGCATAATAAGTAGCTACATCATTTATCTCCAATAGTAATTCTGTATCGTTTTGGATATAGCTAAAACCAGCAGGAGAAATCTTTTTTTCGCCTAAAACCCTGGGTACAGACGCAATATGAATTTCAACATCCGCTTCAGCAAACTTTACAGGCACGAACTCAGGAAACTCTATTTGCGATGCAATGTGCAGGCCGAAACCCCAATACGTGTAGCTCAACATATTATTTTTTAATCCTCGCGAATTTAAGGCCAATTTTCTATCCGCATGCAAATAACAAAAAATGAATGTATAAAACTCATTAACGTTGATCGGCAGGTATCAATTTTTGTTTCTTTTCCACCGTGTCAAGTGGTTTTATCAACGACCTGAAGGGTTTCATAAAGTAATATATAAAAAAAACAAGCCTGGGTAACTGTATCACGTCAAAATCAGCCTCTCCAGGTATAAATCTGTATTTTAACGACACCCAATAGAATTTAAATTGTTGCAGTGATGAATCCTGCAACAGGGCTCGTCGTTTTATCCATAAAAACACGTTACTTGTATCTTCTGCCCCCAAAACATTACCTGAACATAATTGGTTAATAAAAAAAGTATCTGTTGTATTGTTATTGTTTAACAATGACTGCGGCTGATACATTGCAACCCCCATTAACTGAATGGAAAGAAAATTACCTACAGCCAATACTTTTGACAATTTGATTGTTTCAAAATCGCTTTTTACTGAAGTCATTGCCTTTTGCACATCGAGTTGTTGTATTGCCTGGCATAGATCAACAATGTTTTTTAGATATCTGAATGTATCTTTTATGCCATGGTGAACCAATATTGCCGAAAAGTGATCGGGTTGGCTCAAGGCCTTAACAGGATATTTGACCAATGCAATTTGGCTATTGCACCGGTTAATAAAAGCATTTACATTTTTGTTGATGTTAAGGTAGTTTTCGCCAATAGCCCAATGTAATTCAACATGAAACTCCCTTATACCATTTTTAAACTTATTTAAGTTGTAATCTTTATAATAAGAACAATAAGCTTCTCCCAAATATTTGTATACATGATCAATTTCGGGCAGGTATCCATCATTTTTGAAAATAGCTATCGCCTTTTCTAAGTCTTGTGATTTGATAACGAGGTCGATATCGCTGCTTTCCCGCGAAATCAAATCGCCAAAAAATTGTTTTGAAAAAGCCGCCCCTTTGTAAGGAACCGCTTCGATACCATTTTGGGCCAGAAGCAAAATAAGCCGCTCTGTTTCTATAGCTTGTTTCCAATTTAGCTTTGTGATCTCCGTTTGTTGATGGTAGATAAGGACCTTTATGTCGGGCGGAAGGTTTAGCAAATGAAGGATTTTATAAATGGTTGGCCTGATACGGTGTTTCAAAGCCAAACGAACAAGTGCGTACCAATCAACGTCGTTATCGGAAATAAAACCCTTTAACTCATCGATAGTTGATGTTTTGAAAAAAAAACGGCAGCACAATATAATTGCCGCCATTTCGGTACCATGATTTTTCTTAATTTCATCAATAGCAATCATGAGTCGTTGTTTTTTCAGTCAAAAAGGGGATATGCCGCTTAATTAATAATTAACGCCGAGTTAAATGTAGTTACTTTCGGTAAATTATCAACACAATATATAAATTGTCTTTCTATCGGGATCTATCGAGCGGGCTTAATTTCAGGGCGAAACGATGGGGCTCTTTTTCACAAGAATTTGGAAAACAACGTCATAAACAACAATAACTTTCCTTTATTTTTTGCGTACAAACATATCAAGAAACAATGCCCGTACAGAGGCAGCCACGAAACGAATTAGGGCCAATTAGAGTTTAAATAAATTAGATTTGCTAAATGTTTATTAAAGAAAGTCGTCTGTTGTTGATACGCATTTTTGGAAACAGAAGGTTAAATAAATTAAATGATTAATCAAAAATTAATTTTTTTTCCGAAACTTGGTTTGATTCAATAAATATTCAGTAGTTTTATTATAATTGTGAGGCCCCGATATAAGAACGATTTAAACTAAACCTAAAATGAAGACCAGACAACACCATTTTTTAAACAATGCATGGAAGGATTTCCCATCAGCATTAAACCCTGATCTGTGCCAATTGGTTTTGGTATTTGGTGCACCCGAAGTTATAACAAAGCCAGAAATATATGCCCATTTAAAGGCTACTTACCCTAAAGCTGATGTTGTTTTCTCGTCGACTGCGGGCGAAATAATTAACGATTCCGTTTACGATAACAGTGCTGTTGTAACAGCCATACAATTTGAAAAAACAAAAGTTAAATGTGTAAAAACAAACATCAGTAAACACAGCAACAGTTTTGAAACAGGTAACTTCCTTATGAAACAACTGGCAGGTGAAGACCTGAATTGCATATTCGCGATATCGGACGGTGCTTTTATAAACGGCAGCGAACTGGTTGATGGCTTTAACAACGATAATCCACACAATGTGCCTGTTACCGGTGGGTTAGCGGGCGACGCCGCGAGGTTTGAAAAAACATTTACCAGCCTAAACGAAGTTCCATCGCAAGGCAATGTGATTGCTGTTGGTTTTTATGGTAAGGACCTGGCTATTGGCCATGGTTCGTTTGGCGGATGGGACGAATTTGGACACGAGCGTGTGATTACCAAGTCGGACAAAAACGTATTATACGAAATAGATGATAAAAACGCCCTGGACCTTTACAAACAATATTTAGGCGACTATGTGGACGAACTACCTGGATCGGCCCTGTTGTTCCCGCTATCTATCCGCATAAACGGATCGGACAAAAACCTGGTGCGTACTATATTAAGTTTGAGCGAGGACGAAAAATCGATGACTTTTGCCGGCAACCTGCCCGAAGGAAGCAAGGTAAGGCTGATGAAAGCAAATTTCGACAAACTGATAGAAGCTTCGGCGACAGCCGCGGAAAGTTCGTTTAAAAGCATTAAAGACCATGACCCCGATTTGGCCATATTAATCAGTTGTGTTGGTCGTAAATTGATATTGCAAGACAGGACCGATGAAGAAGTTGAAGCGGCAAAAGAGGTTTTAGGTAAAAATACGGCTATTACCGGTTTTTACTCATATGGCGAAATATCGCCGTTTAACCAAAGCAGCCAATGCGAACTGCACAACCAAACCATGACCATTACAACGTTTACCGAACTATAATTAAGGTATGGAGTTTCACCCTATTTTAGGCAAGCAGATAAAAAAACAATTACCCGAAGGGTATTTGGATGATCCTGCTATTCAAGAGTTTTTGGAGAGCATCAGCAACTCTTACCATACTTTTGAGAAAGCCAAAAAAATATCTGAACATGCTTTTACTATTAGCGAACGCGAGTATCAGGAGGTTTATAACAACCTTTATAAAGAAAACGAAATAAAACAACAGTCGATATCGGAGATAAAAAAAGCAATCAGTTCGCTTTCGCCCGATTCGATAATGGACATGAACGGCTCGAACGAGAACGACCTAATCCATATTATCCAGTTTTTGCAGAAACAGATCAGCAAGGCAAAGGAGTTGGAAACACAACTCATCGAATCGAAAGAAATAGCCGAGCGGGCTGCCATGACCAAATCGCAGTTCCTGTCGACCATGAGCCACGAGATACGGACACCGATGAACGCGGTAATTGGTTTTACGCACCTGCTACTTCAAATGGAGCCCCGGCCCGAGCAAATGGAGTACCTGCGCTTGTTAAAATTTTCGGCCGAAAACCTGTTGGTACTGATCAACGACATTTTGGATTTCAGCAAAATTGAAGCCGGTAAGGTGGAATTTGAAGAAGCAGATTTCAGCATCAAAGACCTGGTAAGCAATATCAGGTTAGCACTTTTGCAAAAGGCCAGCGAAAAAGACATCCAATTAAAGTTACTGATTGACCATGACCTACCTGATGTAGTAAAAGGCGACCCTGTTAGGCTTGGACAGATATTGACCAACCTGATTAGCAATGCCGTAAAATTTACCAAAGAGGGCAAGGTTACCATTGTGGCATCGCTCAACAAAAAGCTGGAAGGTTATACACTGATAGATTTTGAAGTATCGGACACCGGAATAGGCATAGCACCGGAAAAAATAGACCATATATTTGAAAGCTTTACGCAGGCCGCCGCCGATACTACCCGTAAGTTTGGTGGCACCGGTTTAGGGCTTACTATCACCAAGAAATTGCTCGAACTGATGGGTAGCGAAATCAAGGTGAAGAGCGAATTGGGCAAGGGCTCTGTTTTTTATTTTACCTTGAAAATAAAGAACAGCCCGATGAAGTTTATGAGCAACAACCCAAGCAACCAATTGCGTGTTGAAACCAAAAGCTTAAAAGGTGTTAAACTGCTGATAGCCGAAGACAACCAGATAAACGTAATATTGGCCAAACAATACATGAAGCTTTGGGATGTGGAATGCGACGTTGCCGAAAACGGTGAGATAGCGCTCACCCTTGTACAAACCAACGACTACGATATGGTACTGATGGACCTACAAATGCCCGAACTGGATGGCTACCAAACCACCGTTGCCATACGCAAACTGGCCGGTCAAAAGTATCAGGACCTGCCCATTATTGCTCTTACCGCATCGGCCATGCTGGACATCAAAGACCAGGCCTTTGTTGTGGGCATGAACGATTATATCAGCAAACCGTTTAACCCCGACGAGCTTTATCGTAAGATAGCCGCTTATGCGCAAGTGGGGGCTTAATAAGCTTAATAGATTTTTTACTGCCGTGTCTGGTTCCTTTAAAGTAAACTAAACCCCTGCCTTAATGGTTTGCTTTTTGCGTTTGATGAAAGGTTTCTCGATGAATATCCACGAAAGGTAGCCTAATACATAGGCAGCCGCGATAACCATTGCAAGGTTAATGTTTGGCTGCCATTTCATTTGTACAATAATGGTTAACAGCAGGCCGTGGTAAATGTAGATGCCGTACGAGATATCGTTACCGCGGAGCAGCTTTTTGGCCGTTTGGGGTAAAGTATAGGCCATGGATATCGCTGTAAAACCTAAAATGATATTTTTGGCAAATGCAAAAGCGATAGTGTTAAAATAGTCGCCGAGGGGCAGCAGACATATCAACAGGTAGCCGACCAACCAGTATAGCGCCTTACCATAAATAAACTTTGACTGAAAAATGCGCAGGCGCTGGAATATTACGCCCAGCAAAAACATATAAAAGTGTGGCAAAAAGGAGTATTGTAACAGCTTATTGACTACGTGGCCAAAATTATCGAGCTGATAAATAAAATAGATGGCCGAGAACACGATAAAAAGGACGGAAAACCAATAATTGGTTAACTTTTTTGGTGCGAAGAGATAGCAGAGCGGTAATACTAAGTAAAATTGCAGCTCGACGGGGATGGTCCATAAACTGCCGTTGTACGAGCCAAATCCGTAATTATTTAAGAAACCAGGCGTATATATAATGCCGGCCAACTGCGCGGGCAGCCAGGCCATAGCCTGTTTGTTTATAAAGCTGATGCCAGTTAGTGATATGGCTATTAACGTGACAAATATAACACCCCACAAACCGGGATAGATACGAAGGATACGGTTACGGATGTAATTACTAAATTGACTATTACGTTCGAACGACGCGGAAATCAAATAACCACTTATCACAAAGAAAATGGTAACACCCGGGAACGAAAACATGATATCGATAAGCCGGTGATTGCCGGCGTGGCTGATATGGTCGTAGTAATGGCCGCATATAACTTCGGTGGCTGCCAGTAACCTTAACAAGTCGAAATTATTTACTTTAAAGTCTTTTTGTAGTTCCATCAATAATTGAGCAGCAATTTAGGAAAATTATCGCAAGGGTCTGATTTTTATTTAATTTTTAAAATGCGACCCTCAAAATCACAAAATGACAATAATAGTACTCACTTTTTATGTTTCCCATAAAATTATTTGGCATACCCCATTTTTTTAGCAAACATTATAGATTTTGGTCAAAAATCGGTAATTGACAGGCTTTTGGCAGTTTTTTTTCAGCCAAAATGTCTTAAAATTATCAAATGTCATGTTTTATGACAAATTGTCGTAAAATAATTTTAAAATAGTTAAGCGGAAATATTTCAGCTTTATTGAGCTTGCCGATTAGCCGGAAGATCAAAATGCCCGAGCGATATTTTTCTAAGATGAGATGTTTAGCCTGTTAACTTTTTTATAAAAAGCACAATGTCCGTTTTTAATCCCAATTTGATTTTTTTTTGATATTGAACCTGATTTTTACCTAAAAAAAGGTGTTTTTCTGTTTTTTGATCTTTTTTTTTGACCAAAAAAGTTAAAATGAATAGAAAAATTTGAAAAATGCCTCATTTTTTATCCTATTTTAAAAATTCAGGCAATTTTAAAAATCGCCAATTATTGCCAAAACCAGGCTTTTGGCAACCGTATTTTTAGTGGCATGTTTTTAGCGCACCCCCTCTCGAGAATGCGTGTCATCAACCTATCAAGTGAAGATGACAAGGGTTCAAAAAAATTAGAATTAAAAGAATTTAAAACAATTAAAAATTAAAACCATGACAACTGTATTAGAATTTGTAGTGTTATTTGCTGTTATTATTTTACCTCTGTTTGTTACACCTAAGAGGGAGCACACTCACAAAGCAATGGAAAACTAATAAATTATTAGCTTCATAATAAAGGCGGTTACCTGTTTGGTGTCCGCCTTTTTTTGTGTCGGTTTTTTTGCCATTAAGCTGCATTTAAGGCACCACGCAAATTAAGTAGTGGCATTCTATTTTTATATGATACCTTTGTAGGATAGCATGGAAGAAAGACAATATTTAACCACCTGGAAAAAATACATCCCCGTTATTCGTTTGCATTTGAAAAAAAGCCTGAACGAAGACCAAAGTTTTAAATTGAACATTACCGATTTTGAATCGGCGGGCGACCGCGGAAAGTCGGGCTACTCGTTCAATATCGCTATGGAAAACGGCAGGGTAACCAATAACATCAGCGGTTCGGCAGTGGCGCGCGACCTTTACGAAGCCTTAAAGGGCGATGAGGCCATCAAAACCATGTTGCAGGACAAACAAGTGAAAATAAGCGTTGGCAAAACCTTTATCCTGACTATAAAGACTACCCACGTATCGGCTTACGTATAAGGTATACCGATAAAAACGGCCCTGAAATATTTAGGGCTATTTTACCATCAGCTTTTGCTCGGCCGGGTTCGTTATCAAATACAAGCCATCTTTAATCAGCTTTCGCAATTCGGGCTGTTGTACCATTTTGGTTTGCAGCGCCTGCCGGATGTTTTCTGCTGTGCCTGAGTATTGTTCCTCTTGTTCGAGAATCTCCAATATTTCGAGAGCGCAAAGCCAGTCGTTGGGGTAATCGGTTTTTAAGCGTTGCCATATCAAAGGCAATATATCTACATCACGCTGTGTTTGGCGGCAATTACGCACTTGCCAATATAAATGGTGCAGGGCGACAGTTGCGACATCAAGTTTAGCGTGATGCGTTTTTGTTTTTGGCACATAAACCGAATCTTCATAGGCATCTTTATCAGCAGCGCCGCTAAATACTGACACGATACTTTCGCCAACGGCCATATCGTATACTCCCCAACTCGGGTCGAACAAGAGTTCGCCATTTTTCCCGGTAACGGTACATTTTTCGAATGTGATAATGATAGGTTTAACGCCTTGCACATGGATATTCCTAACCATACCGTTTACCACAATACCCGAATCAAATTCAAGCTTCGCCTCCTGGCCTTCGGTTATGCCTATTTTTTCGAGACCTGGCAAACTAAAATTTTCTAAGGGTTTATTATGTCCTCTCAGCTTGCCA
The DNA here is from genome assembly GCF_903893715.1 of uncultured Mucilaginibacter sp. GTDB lineage: Bacteria > Bacteroidota > Bacteroidia > Sphingobacteriales > Sphingobacteriaceae > Mucilaginibacter. The sequence goes on along the minus strand of NZ_CAITNG010000047.1, from coordinate 141,848 downwards.
ACAGGCGAGCTAAAACCATCTTTGTGGAAGTTTTTGCCATGCCCGGGCAACTGCTTGTTGCCATAGCATAATATGGTGGGCCCGGTGGTTTTGACCATGCCGGGTTGAGTATCATTGGTATAAGCCGTATCAGTAAATACGCCGGATACCTGCAAGCCTGAGCTGTACACTATTGTACACGCGTTTTTGGAAGCTATAGCCTTTTTCAAACCATAACTGCCCCCTACCCTGAACGACATGGTATTGGCAAACTCTTCGAGTACGGTGATGAGGTTTTGGAAACTTTCGGTAACGAAGAGTTGCGGCTGCTGTTTGGTGATATCGTAGGGATAATTTACAGTGTACTTGTTGTACCAAAGTTTGGTAACCGCGGGATCCATACAGGTAGCGCTTTCGCCGATAGAGGATAGCAATCCGGCACCGTATATTTTGGGGTTTTCCAGCGTCCCGATAAGGCCATACTCCACCGTCCACCAGTGCAGGCGGCTTAACAGTGCCATTTCGGATGGCTCGCCCATGTTCTCCTGGCAGTAAGCCACCTGCTTTTCGGCTTTTTCAGTTGCTTTGGGATTGGCATCCGGCATTTCTTTGAGGATGGAAAGTGCGCGGATAGCCTCGTACAATTCATAATCCTGTGCAGAATACATGGCCTTTGCCCCTATCGAACCAAAATAACTCAGGTATTCGTGGTAATCCTTATCGGCAATGATGGGTGCATGGCCTGCAGACTCGTGAATGATATCGGGCGCCGGTGTGTACTCGATATGGGCAAGCGTACGGATATCAGCAGCTATTACCAATACACGATAAGCCTGGTATTCCATAAAGGCTGCTGGCGGGATAAAACCATCAACCGTTACCGCGCCCCAACCTATCTTACCCAAAGCATCGTTCATTTCTTGCAGGTTTGGTATTTTTTCGATGGTGAGGCCGGCTTTTTCGAGACCCGGGATATAAGGATAGTAGGCTATGTCTTTTAAATAACTATAGTTTTGCCGCATCACGTATCGCCAAACGGCATGATCGACCGGGGTATAGTGCTGATAATGCTGCGGCACGATGTATTGGCGCAGATGTTTGGGCAAGGCCGCCACCTGCGCGTTGTTAAAGTCGTTAAAATCGCTGTCGGACATAGTTGTATATCGTACTCGTTTAAAGATTCCCTCTCAACTCCTGCTCGTGTTCGATGGCTTCGAACAGTGCCTTAAAATTTCCCGCACCAAAAGATTTTGCCCCTTTGCGCTGAATAATCTCGAAAAACACGGTTGGCCTGTCTTCCACAGGTTTGGTGAATATCTGCAACAGGTATCCCTCATCATCACGGTCGACAAGGATGCCGAGTTGCTTTAAGGGCTCCAAATCTTCATCTATTTTACCAACACGCGTGGTTAACTCGTCGTAGTAGGTGGTTGGTACGGTTAAAAACTCTACGCCACGGTTTTGCAGCTCGGTAACGGTTTTTACAATATCGTGCGTGGCCAGGGCCAGATGCTGTACACCCTCGCCTTCGTAAAATTCGAGGTATTCTTCAATCTGGCTTTTCTTTTTGCCTTCGGCTGGTTCGTTTATCGGAAATTTAACGTAGCCGTTGCCGTTACTCATTACCTTGCTCATCAGCGCGGAGTACTCGGTGGATATCATTTTATCATCAAAGGTGAGGATATTGCGGAACCCCATCACTTCCTCATAAAAATTCACCCAATCATTCATTTTGTGCCAGCCTACATTGCCCACGCAATGGTCTACGTACAATAGGCCTGTGTCTGCAGGATTATAAGCAGATGTCGCGGCTTTGTATCCCGGCAGGAAAACGCCTGTATAGTTTTTGCGTTCGATGAAGAGGTGCGCGGTTTCGCCATAAAGGCAAATACCGCTTGTGCGCACCTCACCATACTCGTCGCGGATGGTTTGAGGTTGTTGGTATGGTGTGGCACCACGTTTAACGGTTTGCTCGAAAGCATCGTAAGCATCATCCACCCAAAGGGCCAGTACTTTTACGCCATCGCCATGTTTTTTTATGTGTTCGGCAATTGGGTGGTCGGAATGTAAGGGTGTGGTGAGCACTAAACGTATTTTGCCTTGTTGCAAAACGTATGAAGCACGGTCGCGTAAGCCTGTTTCGGGCCCGGCATAGGCCAGGGTTTGAAAGCCGAAGGCAGTTTTATAATAATGCGCCGCCTGTTTGGCGTTGCCTACATAAAACTCCACGTAGTCGGTACCGTTTAGGGGCAGGAAATCTGCCGTTGTTGTTTTATTTTGAAGAATTTGTGTTTCCATGGGTTGTGTTCCTTTTTGTCATTGCGAGGAGGAACGACGTAGCAATCGCTGAGACGGGTCGCGAACTGTACAGGGCGTTTACCTTTCTCTGAGATTGCTTCGTGCCTCGCAATGACATGATTTTTATTTTTTTAGTGACTCCAGCTTTTATAATAATTCTCGTCCTCTATTTTTATCGCATCTTCGGTTACCATTAGCGGATGGAAGGGGTCTATCATTACGGCCAGTTCTTCGGTGCGCTCCTTGCCTATCGACTTTTCGACCGTACCCGGGTGCGGACCATGCGGTATGCCACCGGGGTGCAGGGTAATTTGCCCTTTTACCACGCTTTTGCGGCTCATAAAATCGCCATCCACATAGTATAATACCTCGTCGCTATCCACATTGTTATGGTTGTATGGTGCGGGGATTGACTGCGGGTGGTAATCATATTTGCGCGGCACAAAGGAGCAGATAACAAAGTTATTGCCCTCGAAAGTTTGATGTACCGGTGGTGGTTGGTGTACGCGGCCGGTAATGGGCTCAAAATCGTGAATGGAGAAGGCCCAAGGGTAATGGAAGCCGTCCCAACCCACAAAATCGAAAGGATGCGTACCGTAGATGTACGGATATATTAAACCTTGCTTTTTGATGAGTATTTTGAAATCGCCATGCTTATCATGTGTTTGCAGGTTTTCGGGGCGACGGATATCGCGCTCGCAATAGGGCGAATGTTCCATGAGTTGCCCGTATGTGTTGCGATAACGTTTTGGCGAACGGATAGGGCTAAAGCTTTCGACAATGAACAGTCGGTTATCTTCGGTATCGAACTCCATTTGGTAAATTGTACCGCGGGGCACTACCAGGTAATCGCCATAGGCGAATTTGATGTCGCCAAATCCGGTCTTCAATGTTCCTGAGCCTACATGGATGAATATCACCTCGTCGGCTTGGGCATTTTTAAAGAAGTAATCCGTCATTGATTTGCGCGGCGCGGCCAGTGATATGTGCAGGTCCTGGTTTACCAGTACGGGTTTGCGGCTTTTTAGGTAATCGTCTTCGGGCTGGATGTTGAAGCCGATGAGACTGGTATGTTTGAGGTGTTTGGCCCGGGCTATTTTGGGCTCTACAGAGTAAGGTTCGCCCAGCTCTTTTACCAGGGTTGGCGGGTAGCAATGGTACACCAGCGAATACAGGCTGGAGAAACCCTCGGTGGAAACCAATTCTTCGGCATAGAGTTCGCCGTTCGGTTTTCGGAAAACGGTATGGCGCTTATGCGGGATATTTCCCAATGAATGATAAATAGGCATAATGGTTATAAAGGTTTGTATGAAAAATTGTCTGATTATTCTTCGACGGGCTCAGAATGACAAATACGGGGATGGCCTAAAGCAGGCTTAGCACGAATATTGGGCGAAGACAATCTTCGATAGCATAGCAAAGCGGAATGATGCTGCGACATCACTGGATATAACCCCTTGTTTATGGTATTGACAGATATTGGCGTTCATGCTAATTGGTTGAACAAATTTAAGCTATTAAAGTTTGGTTTGCAAGAGGGATTTTTTGATTATATCAGGATGTTTGAATGGGATTTTCTTGGTAATAATTTGCCGATGCGGGCAAAAAATGGTATATTGTATGGATTGTTGCCATAATGATGGAAGATGTAAAATGGAAGACGGAAGATGTGAAATTCAAAATCAAAAAAATCCGAAATAAAAATGAAACACCTATAAATACCCATAGTGATTAGCAAAGCGCATGGAGCTAAGCGCAAAGCGTTAAGAAGTAAAAGGTAATTTTTAGATTGTAACAAACACCCATAAATACCCATAATGATGGAAGACGGAAGATGTGAAATGGAAGATGTGAATTTAAAAATCGAATAGTACGAAACAAAAAATTCACAACACCCATAAATACCCATAATGATGGAAGATGTGAAATGGAATCCGGAAATCGACAAAAAATAAAAATTGCGAATTTGATAATTTGGGATGAAAAATGATTGTAAAAATACCCATATTTACCCATGTATTCCGGTGGTTTTAGGGCGGCGATTATCAAAGTCGTAAAAACCTAAAATCAGAGAATACCTTACGATTAACCAATAAACCGACCTCGATATGAAATTAGTTTCGTACAAAACTGAAGACCGTGAACACCTGGGTGTTTTTGTGAACGGGCACATCTACAACCTGAACAGCTGCAATAAGCTGATACCCGATAACATGAACGAATTTTTGCAGGGCGGCGAAGAAATTATGCTATTGGCCAAAAAGGTAGCGCACGATATTAACTATGATAAGTTAGCTGCTAAGGAAGAAATATTTTTTGAAATCATTGCACCTGTACCACACCCTTCATCGTGCAGGGATGGCTACGCGTTCCGTCAGCACGTAGCCGCCGCGCGCCGTAACCGCAGGGTGGAGATGATACCCCAGTTTGACGAATACCCCATTTTTTATTTTACCAACCATAACAGCATACAAGGGCCCGGCGAAATTGAGTGTATGCCCGACCATTTTGAGAAGCTTGATTTTGAATTGGAAGTAGCTGTTGTACTCAATAAAAAGGGTCGTAATATTAAGGCCGCCGATGCTGACGATTATATAGCAGGCTATATGATTATGAACGATATGAGTGCGCGAACCTTGCAAATGGAAGAAATGCTGCTAAACCTCGGCCCTGCGAAGGGAAAAGATTTTTCGACAGTGATTGGGCCTTGGCTGGTTACGCCGGATGAATTGGAGCCTTATAAAGTACCTGCCAAGTCGGGCCATACCGGCAATGCCTACGACCTGAGAATGAAATGCCGGGTGAACGGCATCGAGGTATCCGACGGTACGATGGCTGACATGGACTGGACTTTTGCCGAAATTATTGAACGCTGCTCGTACGGTTGCGATGTGTTGCCCGGCGATGTGATTGGTTCGGGCACGGTAGGCACGGGCTGCTTTTTGGAACTAAACGGCACCGGTTTGCTGCACGACCCGAATTACAAGACCCAATGGCTGCAGGACGAAGACATTATCGACATGGAAATTACCGGGTTGGGCATATTGAGCAATACCATCCGCAGGGCACATTCGGATTGGTCGATATTGGACCAAAAGAAGATCAAGGTATGCTGACGTTGAACGTTGCCGACCTCTCTTTACCTGACCGGCAAAACTATCTGCAACATGCCATTGTGCCGAGACCGATTTGTTTCGCTTCGACGGTTGACCGGGACGGGCACGTAAATTTAAGCCCCTTTAGTTTTTTCAACCTCTTCAGCACCAACCCGCCGATATGCGTATTCTCGCCGTCGCGAAGAGGGCGCGACAATACCACCAAGCATACGCTCGACAATATATTAGAGGTGCCGGAGTGTGTAATCAACCTGGTGAGTTATGATATGGTGCAGCAAACATCGCTGGCGAGCGTAGAGTACCCGAAGGGTGTGAACGAGTTTGTCAAAGCCGGCTTTACGGAACTGCCATCGCAACTGATAAAACCGCCGCGTGTGGCCGAAGCGCCCGTACAGTTTGAGTGCATTGTGAACAGGGTGATACCATTAGGCGATAAAGGTGGTGCAGGGAATTTGGTAATAGCCGAAATCAAGCTGATGCACATCAGCGAAAGCATATTGGATACGAACGGTAAAATTGACCAGTTGAAAACCGATTTTGTGGCCCGCATGGGCGGCGACTGGTATTGCCGGGCGAATAGAGAAAACCTGTTTAAGGTGCCTAAACCAAATACACAGATTGGTATTGGGATAGATGCGTTACCCGAAGCAATTCGCCATTCAAAGATATTGACCGGGAATGATTTGGGGCAGTTAGGCAACCTCACGTGCTTTCCCGACAAGGCTATTGTTGACGTTTATGTTAAAGAACACAAAAATCCTGTCGGTTTAACTGAAAGGGAATTACACATAGCGGCGCAAAGCATGATTGCCGGGGGAAAGCCTGATGAAGCGTTATTGCTTTTGTTGGCCGCTGATTTATAGTAGCGCTTGGGGCGTTTTCGAGGCGTCGGTATTATCGGCTACTTTTTTGATAATGTCGTCCAACTCCAATGTGGTTATTTTGATGTATTCGAACAACTGACTGTGCAACTCATTTTTAACATCTTCGTTTTCAATCAATTGCAGCAGGCCCAAAATAGTAGAGACCGGTCGGCGAAGCTCGTGAGAGTTAATATCGGCTATTTTTTTCAAACTCTCGTTTTGCTGGATGATTCGAAACTCTTGTTCTTTGAATGAGGTAATGTCCTGCAGGGCACCAACTATTCTTACCACTTTTTGGTCGGCGTTGCGTATCATATAACCGCGGTCCATTACATAGGCGTAAGTGCCGTCTGCTTTTAAATAGCGGTATTGCTCCTGCCAAAACTGCTTGGTAGGAGTTTTAATTGCATCGCGCAGGGTTTTTACTACCCGTTTTGTATCATCAGGGTGCACTCTGCTTTGCCATAACGAATAATTTTGACTCTTTTCGCGAGTAGCATCATCGGGGTACCCGAAAATAGTTTCGTAGTTTTCGCCCAAGTATAATTCGTTGGTTGCCATGTCCCAATCCCAAATGGCATCAAAAGTTGCTTTGGTAACATATCCAAAGCGCTCGTTAAGGATTTCTAATTCAGTATTTTGGTCGATGATAAACTGCTGCTGTTCAACTATGGATCGCGCTTTTTCTTCGGCTGATGATTTTTCGAGATTGTAGTTTTTACGGGCATAGCGCATGGCGAAATAAATAATGCCGATAGCAAATAGATAGCCAATGCCAATATCAACATACCTGGCGCGCAGGCTGATGAGCGGAACTATAAAAAAGCCTGAGTGGGCATACTGCATATAAAGCAATGCAGCCACAACTGCAAAATTGACAATCACGAGTAAACGTTGTTTGTGGGCAGGCGATATAGCAATAAGCAACAGTGCAAAAGTAGCCGCATAAACAAGCGATGGACCGTTGATACCCGAATTGATGAAAAAGTTTGCTATTAACAAGCAATTACCGGCAACGGTAAACAATAATACATTATTGCCGGCGTGCCGGCTAAAGCGAGCAATGTAAAACAGATATATATTAACCAATAAGAAGATAGCAGCCAGCAATGACCCCTCGGTTAAGCCAACATAATATTTAAACCAAATATTGTACGATAAGTTTAAGGCGGTAATGATGAGCACCGCATGATAGATGCGAAATTCGAGCGGAAACTCTTCGCGCTTGCCAATAAGTTTTAACCAGAGTTCGTAAAAAAGGTGAAACAGCTTCAAATTATTATCAATTAGGGAGTGTTGAAAATAGCTTCTCAAGTCTATAAATCTACAGAATATTTTCGTCGACCAGAAAAAGTAAACTATTTACTTCACCTATTTAGTAACACAACAATGAACATGTTCCCGAGGTGTTTGCTCGTAATTATCAATATTGGTAATAAACAAGTTACCGATACATTCCATATTATCTTTTTATATTTGATCTACCTATCACCTGTACTTTATTTAACAAAATTATGATTCCTAACCTATACGTTAAGCGGGTGTCTATTGTTGCTTTTTTTATTTTATTGAGCATTCCCATGGTATTCGGGCAAAATAAGCCGGAACCGGTTAAACTATCGTGGTTAAACACCCCTCCTGTAAAAGCTACGGGCGTAAGCTGGGGCGTACCCTGGCCGCAAGGTTCGGTAAAAAAGAATACCGACTATACATTGACCGGCGCAGATGGTAAAACCATTGCTATACAAACCTGGCCACTGGCTTATTGGCCAGATGGTTCGATAAAATGGACTGCCGTTGCCGCTGTAAGCGACTCATCGCTAAAGGGTGCGATGCTCACGGCTTCTACAGTAAAGGGGGTAAAGTCGATGGCGATACGGACGATGGTTACGGATGATGGGACCATTATCCACGTCAACACAGGGAGCTTGCTTTGTGATATCGCAAAAACAGGGAATGTATTAATACCGTCCATTAGTATTGACGGTAAAACGATAGCAGCTTCGGGACAATTGGAATGCATCCTGCAAAATAAGCCGGACGCAGATATCGACGCATCAGCTACAAAGCAAAAACTCATTAGCAAAATAAGCTCAGTAACCGTAGAGCAAAGCGGCCCCATACGTGCTGTCGTACGGATTGAGGGTAATTTCATTAATGGGCAGGGTAATGTGTCGCTATTCCCATTCATTGTGCGCTTATACTTTTACCAGGGAACACAAAGCATCCGCATGGTGCATACTATTATTTATAACGGCGACCAGCAAAAAGACTTCATCAAGGGTTTGGGCCTGACTTTTACCGTGCCTTTCAGGGAAGAATTGCAAAACCGCCATGTGCGCTTTTCGGGCGAAGGCGATGGCATCTGGGCCGAACCAGTACAACCGCTCAATGGGCGCAGGCCAAGCACATACTCGTATGACCAGGCTGCCGGTAAACCTATACCCAATGTAAAAGACGCGCCCGACCAAAAGATACTGTACGATAATATGGCCAGTTGGAACGATTACAAGCTGGTACAAGGCAGTGCCGATGGCTTCAACATACAAAAGCGAACCAATGGAGCCAGCAGTTATCTGGATGTCATCGGCGGAAAACGCGCCACAGGTTTAGCTTTTGTTGGCGATGTGAGCGGCGGGCTGGCTTTATCGTTGAAAAACTTTTGGCAATCATATCCTGCAGCCTTGGAAGTGAGGGATGCGCATACCCAAAAGGCCAAGATAAAGCTATGGATGTGGTCGCCATATAACGACGCCATGGACTTGCGCCACTACGATACTACCGCGCACGACCTGAACATCACTTACGAGGATGTACAGCCCGGCTTTAGCACGCCATATGGTGTTGGCCGTACCAGCGAAATAATGATAAACCCTTATGCCAGTATGCCCACCAATCAGCAATTGGCCGACAATGTTATCGAAACGAATAATACCACCTTGCTGGTCGCTACACCCCAATATTTACACCAAGTTGGCGCTTTAGGGATGTGGAGTTTGCCCGACCGAACGACCAAAGGCAAGGCGTGGATTGAAGACCAGTTGGATAAAGCCATCGCCTTTTATCAGCAGGAGATCGATCATCGTGAGTGGTATGGTTTTTGGAACTATGGCGATGTGATGCACTCATACGATGGCGCACGCCATGCCTGGAAATACGATATGGGCGGCTTTGCGTGGGACAATACCGAACTATCTACCGATATATGGCTTTGGTACAGTTACCTGCGTACCGGAAGAGCCGATATCTTCAAAATGGCTGAAGCGATGACCCGCCATACCAGCGAAGTAGATTGCTATCACTTAGGGCCAATGGCAGGTTTGGGTTCGCGCCATAATGTGAATCATTGGGGCGATGGGTCGAAAGAAGTACGCGAAAGCCAGGCATTGTTGCGCCGTTACTATTACTACCTCACTACCGACGAGCGCACAGGCGACATTATGCACCAAACCGCCATGAATGCCGATAGCGGCTTAGCTCATGTTGACCCGCTGCGCGAATTGTTGCCGAAAAGCCAATACCCAACTCATGCCCGTTTCGGACCAGACTGGACAGGCCTCGCAGGTAACTGGATGACTGAGTGGGAACGCACAGGCGATACCAAATGGAGGGACAAAATACTGGTAGGTGTTAACGATTATGCCAAGATGCCTTATGGCCTTTTCTCGGCCAAAGGCAAAGATGCCGGCATGGGTTACGACCCTAAAACCAACCACATGTACCAACTCGACCCGAAAGATATTGGCGCCCTAACCCTCGCCACCATGATGGGCGGCATGGAAATGTGCTGGGAGCTTACCCCCCTGTTGAACAATAAGGACTGGAACAGGCTTTACCTGCAATATACCTCGCTATATGGTGCGCCTGTGGAAGAAGTGAGAGCGGCATTTGGGCCTGACAAAGGGCAATTAGGGCAACCGCAAGGCGATTTTGCCCGCGAACCTGCATACGCCTATTATGTAACCAAAGACCCCAAATATGCGCAAAGGGCATGGGAGCAGTTTTTGCCTAATCAGCAGCCCGGATTTGGCCGCGGTGGTGGCGTTCCGGTAGCCGGCCGTGCCGGAGGAGTACCTGCCCGTATACCAGGCGCCGGGCGATTTGACTCCCAACCTTTGAATGGCCCGCTGGTGTTGAAGCCTTTGAACGAAATACGGAATGTATCCACCAACAGTACATCGCAATGGTGTCTCAATGCCATTGAGCTATTAGAATTGGCCGGGGATAAAATACCGGAGCACAACGTGGCTTGGGATAAGTAGTTTCATAGACTATGGTAAAATTGAAAAAGCTATTCATCCCTTTATTCTTCATCGTCAGCCACAGCTACGCCCAAACACCAGGCAAGCTAATTTATGCAGATGACTTCAGTAAACCACTCGACCCCAAAACCTGGATAGCCGAGATTGAACCTGCCGCAAATACGTCCGTTGTCTACACCAAAAACGAGTCCCTAATATTGGATACTAAAGGCGGTGTTACCGTATGGCTCAACAAGGTCTTGACGGGCAATATCCAAATAGAGTACGACCGAGTGGTTTTAGTGGATACCGGCAAAAATGACCGTCTATCGGACTTTAACCAATTTTGGATGGCTACCGACCCGCATAACCCCAACCTGTTTACCCGCAACGGCAAGTTTGAGGCTTACGATGACGTGAACCTGTACTACGTGGGCATGGGCGGCAATACCAACAAAACCACCCGCTTCCGCAAATACTTTAACGGCCAAAAGCCATTGATACAGGAGTACCTCGATAAGCCCCATATGCTCCAACCCAATAAAACCTACCACATCAAAATTGTGGTGAATAAAGGCGTAACCAGTTTTTGGGTGGACGGCGAACGTTACTTTACCTACACCGATCCAACACCGCTAACCTCGGGGTACTTTGGGTTCCGGTCGACATGGTCGAGACAATCTGTTACCAATTTCAAAGTATATCAATTGTAGCGGTCGGCATTTCTATCGAAGGGCTTGCCATTCCCACCCGTTTTTTCTTTCTTTGGCGCATGATCATCGTAGTACAATGTACCGACAAGGTTGGCCTGGTGGCTGCCATATCAGGTTTGCTTTCGCAGCAGGGGCTTAACATCGTTTCGCTGCGAGAGCATGTAGATACCACCGAAAACCTGTTCTTTATGCGCCTTGACGTTGCCGGAACCACCGATGATACCGCATTGGCCTCAAAACTGCAAAGCGTACTTCCTCCTGATGCCATCATCAACATCAACCCCACACCTGTAAAAAAGGTGGTGGTAATGGTAACCAAAGAGTACCATTGCCTGGCCGATATTTTGGTGCGCAACTATTTCTGCACTTTAGGCGCACAGGTGCAATGCGTTATCGGCAACCATGCCACCCTGCAAAACATCTGTGAGCGCTTTGATATCCCTTTCTTTTTGGTACCGCATCAGGATATAGCCAAACCGGCGTTTGAAAGCCTCATATCTACGCTCATCGCGCAGCATAACCCCGATTATATTGTGCTGGCCAAGTTTATGCGTATACTCAGTCCGGAGTTTGTGGCGCAATACCCGATGAAACTCATCAATATACACCATAGCTTTTTGCCGGCTTTCGCCGGCGCGAACCCCTACCGCCAAGCCTTTGAGCGCGGCGTAAAACTGATAGGCGCCACCGCCCATTTTGTTACCAATGAACTGGACGAAGGCCCTATCATCGCTCAACAAACCATCCCGGTTAACCACTCGCTAACCGCTGTCGATATGGTAAAAGCAGGTAAAGAAATTGAAACCGCCGTTTTAGCCAAGGCCTTGCGCCTGGTGTTTGAAGACAGGGTGTTTGTTTATCAGAATAAGACAGTGGTGTTTGAGTAAAAAGATGTGTTGGTCGGGTTTAGTTTAGACTCTTGTAAATCTCTTCTTTCAAGTCATCCAAGGTTTTTAATTTCTTTTTGGATTGAAAGAAACCAAGCCTTTTTAATTCAACTTTTCCAATTTTAGTCATCGAGTGATATTCGCCAATGGTATGATCTAAATGCAAAAATATTCCAACATCATAGTTCTTGTTACTCCTGTCATAGTTTTCAGTAAAAAAAACAACATCGTATTTTAGATCGGTCGTCTGTTCCCATTCTAAAAAAATACTATTCCTTTTTAGAACCAAGCCGTTTACTGGTATAAGTTTCATTGGGGCCGGTTGTCTGAATTTCAATATTTCCCAATTTGGAAAATCTACTGTATCGTCCACCAAACTTTCAACAAAAGGTATACCTTTTGCTATCCCATCACAGCTTATGATCAAAACATAACCGCCAACTCCATTCATTGTGATCTCTGGGATCAATAAATCACTATATTCCTGGAGCTTATCGGTAAGTGCTTCATAAATAGCATAGTCACGAGGCTCTTCAGATATAAATTTTTCTAAAACCTTTCTATTGTCGCCAAACCAAGCCCAAAATTCTTCTTTAGTCATAAACGACAGCGGTTGATTTTCCTACTTTTAACTTATTATGCCTTCCCCAACTCAAAAGGCAACTTCCTATACCTTTTACCTGTAGCAGCAAAAATAGCATTAGCCACCGCAGGGGCTATCGGCGGTAAAGCCGGTTCGCCTAAACCTGTGGGGGCGTCTTCCGTCGGTACAAACTGTACCAACACTTCTATCGGCGCGTCCTTTTGTCGCATAAACTTGTAGGTGTTAAAGTTCTTCTCATTCACCGCCCCTTTATCAAAGGTAATTTTGCTGAACAAGGCATGGCTCAAACCATCCAAAATAGCGCCCTGCACCTGGTTTTCGGCACCGCTCAGGTTAACCACGCGGCCGCAGTTAATGGCACTGTATATTTTGGTTACCCGCAGCACCCCATTGGTATTGGTAACTTCGGCCACATGGGCGGCATAGGTGCTGAACGAAAACCTCGCGGCAAAACCCTGATATACATTTTTAGGCAAGCCTTTGCCCCAGTTGCTCATTTTGGCCACCAGTTCAACCACGCTGCGGTATTTGTTGATGTCGTAACCCACTTTACCTACGGGAGTGTTAGCGGCTTTGTCCAACAGTTCCAAACGGAAAGCAATCGGGTCCTTTTTCATTTCATGGGCAAGCTCATCCATAAAGCTTTCATCGGCGAAAGTTACGATATTGCTGGTAGGCGCGCGCCACGGCCCTGTTTGAATATTGGAGTGCAAACTATGCGTATCTACCCTGAAATTGGGTACCGATGCCGCCGGGAAACTATCGGCCATAGCCGAACCGCCGCCTAAGGAAGCACCGTTCAAATGCCAGGCCTCTATCTGGTTATCAGCACTGATGGCCGCTTTCATTTTGTACATGGCGCCTGCACGGTAATAATCACCTTGCATATCATCCTCACGGGTCCACATCATTTGCACGGGTGCTTTGGCAGCCTGCGATATCAGCGCCGCTTCCACACCATTATCAGCCTGTAGCTTACGACCAAAGCCACCGCCCTGGCGTGGCATGCCCAAAGTAATGTTGGCTTCGGGTATATTCAGTGCTTTGGCAACTTCCTGGCGCATACGGGCAGGTATTTGTGTTGGACCATATAATTCGGCGCTGTTTTCCTTTACATCGGCAAAAAAGTTGAGCGGCTCCATGGCCGAGTGCGCCAGGTTTGGCAACTCGTACACAGCTTCTATCACTTTGCCGCCTTTGGCAAAAACCGCGTCCACATCGCCATCAACACGGCCGGGCCTGTCGCTTTTGGTGATAATGAGGCTGGTATATTGCGCATCATGGTCCGCCGTGCTTTCGCCGGGACTTTTATCTTCCCAAACAGTAACCAACGCATCGCGGCCTTTTTTGGCGGCCCAGGTCGAAGTAGCCAATACCGCCACTACACCATGTGCCATCACCACATTCTTAACACCCGCAACCTTGCGGGTCTCGGTATCGTCGAACGATTTGATTGCTTTACCAAAAGCGGGCGGGCGGGCCACCATCGCGTAAAGCATACCCGGTCTGCGTGTATCCATACCATACAGCGGTTGCCCGGTAATTATCTTTTTATTGTCGATATTATGAACACGGGTGCCAATAATCTTGAAATCTTTAGGGTCTTTCAAAGCGACATCTGCAGGCACCGGCAAGGTCGCGGCCTTAGCTGCCAACTCGCCATAACCCAATTTTTTGCCCGATGCTTTATTGATCACAAAACCATCTTCGGCATAGCAATCTGTTTCGGCAACGCCCCATTGCTGGGCCGCAGCACTGATGAGCATCACACGGGCCGTAGCACCTGCTTTCCGTATCGGCATAAACCTACCACGAATAGCACCACTACCGCCTGCCACCTGCGAACCAAATTTCGGGTCGAGTGGTGCCATATCCACTTCAACGGTGTCCCATTTCACGTTCAGCTCTTCGGCCAATATCATCGGTAAGGCGGTTTTAACACCCTGGCCAATTTCGGGGTTGGGCGCCATCAGCGTTACCAAGCCGCTGCTGTTGATGGTGATATACGCGTTTGGCGAAAATACCGCGTCGGCAACCGAAGCGGCCGATAAGTTATCGCTCAAAAAGTTAAAACCGATCAGCATCCCGCCGCCGGCTATAGAGGTAATCTTTAAAAAATTACGCCTCGATACAGTTTCGCCTATCATACTTTTGCTGCTTTAGGGGTCATTTTACCGGCTGCCAGGTGTATGGCCTTTCGTATACGGTAATGCGTACCGCAGCGGCATATATTGGTCATCAACTTATCAATGTCGTCATCCGTGGGGTTGGGGTGCGTTTTCAGCAGGGCCACAGCCGCCATAATTTGCCCTCCCTGGCAGTAGCCGCATTGCGGCACGTCCATTTCTTCCCAGGCCAATTGCACAGGGTGCGTCCCTGTCGGGCTCAGGCCCTCAATAGTCAACACTTTGCCGGCACCAACCGCCGCTACCGGGTACTGGCAGCTGCGAACCGCCGCACCGTTGATATGCACCGTGCAGGCACCGCATTGCGCAATACCGCAACCGTACTTGGTACCAACTAAATTCAAATGATCGCGCAATACCCATAAAAGCGGGGTATCCTCATCAGCTTCAACAGACATGGCTTTGTTGTTGACGGAAAGCGTGTATTTGGCCATAAAAGGTTAATTTTTTGTCTTCCAAATATAAGTGCTTAAAAACACTTTACCAATACCACATTAGTTAGGAAACCATAATATTACAATGTGCAAATTTTTTAATGTGCCTATGTGCAAATGCTGACATGGGTATTTATGGGTGTTTCATTTTTTTATTTCGGATGTCGGATGTTTGATTTCGAATTTCCCGGTTCCTTTTCCATCTTCCATTTTCCTCCCGATAGCTATCGGGATTCCGTCTTCATCATGGGTATTTATGGGTGTTTGTTACAATCTAAAAATTACCTCTTGCTTCTTGACGCTTTGCGCATAGCTCCATGCGCCTTGCTAATCATTATGGGTATTTATGGGTGTTTTCGATTTTTCTTGACTCTTGATTCTCGGCTCTTGATTCAAATAAAGGGGGGAAAAAGTAAGAAATATTTTAACCTTTAAACCACCTTTTGTGTCTTCGTGCCTTTGTGGCTAACATCCATACAATATACGCTTTTTCGATGATATTAGCAAAAAGTAGGGCATCATTATCAATCAAAATAAATTCGAAATTGATCCCGATAGCTATCGGGATGGAGAGGGTTTGGATGAGGCTAAAAACAAGTGCAGTTCGAGTTGTTTACATAAACTTTGTTTCCCGAATTATCGAGGTAATAGCAGCGGCTATCGGTACTTTTAAACAACTGGCTTTGGTTTTGCTGGTATATGCCGCAGGGCTGGTCCTTATTGATTTTGGCGCACCTGATGTTTAGGCAAACCAAAGCCGCCGAAATGAGGATCAAAAAGAGGTAGAATTTCTTCATCGTGAACAATTGTGGTGTGTCGGTTGTTAACTATGGTATACGAAAATGCCGCCCTATTATTGTGTTTAAGCTATAATTGCTTAGCTTTATTACCATGAACCGCATCGACCGTATTACCGCCATATTAATCCAGCTCCAGTCGAGGCGGGTGGTAAAGGCCTATGATATTGCCGAACGCTTCGGCATCAGCCTGCGCACCGTTTACCGGGATGTAAAAACATTGGAAGAGGCCGGCATCCCCATTATTGGCGAGGCCGGTGTGGGCTATTCCATTATGGACGGGTACCGCCTGCCGCCAGTGATGTTTACCAAAGAAGAAGCGACAGCTTTCCTTACCGCCGAAAAGTTTATGGAAAAACTGACGGATGCCACAACGGAAGAAAGTTATAAATCGGCCATGTACAAAGTAAGGGCGGTATTGCGCAGTGCCGATAAGGATTTTTTGGAACAGATAGACCAGCGAATTGAAGTACTGAAAAGCAGGCGCGTTGGTAATAAACCGGAGGGAATAAACCCTATTCAGAATATTTTAAAAGGGATATCCGAAAAACGGGTGCTTAGCCTGCAATATTTTGCCAACCACAGCCAGGAACGAACAAAACGCGATATGGAGCCGGTTGGGATATTCTATGCCGATAACTTTTGGCACCTGATTGCCTGGTGCCGATTACGTTCAGACTACCGCGATTTCCGTATCGACCGGATACAAAGTCTCATGGTATCAGATGATTTATTTACCGGGCAACACCCCACCCTGAAAGAATATTTAGGTAAAGTTGGTAAAGAGAACGACCTGCAAACCATCGTTATCCGGATAGAAAAATCCATCATACCGCACATCAACGACCAAAAATTTTACATGGGTTTCGTATCCGAAAAGGAAGATGGCGACTATCTGGAAATGACCTTTTTAACCAATTCGATAGAAGGTTTTGCCCGCTGGTTCATCATGTTTGCCGATATGGCCCAGATTGTGAGCAACGAACTCTTAAAAATCAAGATCGCAAAAATACTGGCCGGTATCAACAAACAACTATCTGAACGTGAGTTTATTTCGAGCCACTAAGACGCCAAGTCACAAAATAAAAACTTCGTGTCTTTGTGCCTTCGTGGCAATAACATCCTATAATAAATACACTGCCTAAACCCATATACCCAAACATTTATTCATATTTGTCCGTTATATGTTGATTTAGCGTACCTATGGACCAAAAATTTACCTTTTTTCCTTTCTTCATTTTTACTTGCCTGTCTTTACAACATGCCCGCGCGCAGGACAAACAAAACAGTATTGAATTTTCGCCGGTATATGGCCTGCAAATGTTTTCGGGCGAGGGGAATACATTAAAAGGCCAGTTTTATGGCGTCGAAGCTACTTATCACCTCAACATGGCCAATAACGAGGCCCCTTGGGTACGCATGTTTAGGGTAAAACGCATCAGCTTCGCAGCCTCCTATCGTCAGTTGGATGGTGCATATTTGGTTAAACAGCCGGGCAGCACGGGTATTTTGGGCAATGTATTCGGGCTGACAAGCCGTTTGGATATCTCGCTGTTCAACATTGGCGCTACCGACGTAAGGGTTACACCCGGCTTTGGTTTCGCGTATGCTACTCAAGACTATTATACCGATAACAATCCGCTAATTGGCAGCCATATCAACTTTACAGCCCAGGCGGGGCTAAAAGTAGTTACCCCGGTTTCAAAAACCACCCGGCTATTGGCCGGTATCGATATTTACCACTACTCGAACGCCGCGGTAAAGCTGCCCAACGATGGGGTGAATGTATTGAACGCCTCCATCGGCATCGACCATGATATCGACAAAGCGGGCCCGGGCACCTCGCAAACTAACGAAAAGTATAAAACCTTTGCCAAACACTCGTTTGAGTTTGGTGCTAATATCGGGCGGCGGGGACTTTTTCAAACTAATCAGGGTATTAGCCCTGCCGAAAGCCAGTACCAGCGTACTGCTACTTCGCACCTGTACAAATCGGGTTTTTACGCTGGCTACACCTACCGTTTTAACTCGTTGTTTGGCTTTAAACTGGGTGCCGATGCCATATATTATTACACCACGCTCGATACCATACAAACCATTAACCATTTTTATGCCACCTTCCAGGAGCTGGCCAGCAGTTATGACCGTTGGACGGTTGGCATAAGCGCCGGCCCCGATATTTACTTAGGCCGCGTAGTATTCGATATCAATTATGGGCAATACCTGCACTTTAATGCTTATCAGGGCCTTAAAGGTTTTCACCCCGACCCACCAAACTGGTATTGGGATTTTGGCGGCAAATACTTTATCACGCCCTCGTTCGCCCTCGAAGCAAAACAATACCTGCACCGAACGGAAGCCGATTATGTGGGGATTGGGATATTGTATAGGGTTAAGTTAAGTAGGGATTGACTTTAATGTGCGGATGTGCAAATGAGGAATTGTTTCGCAATCCGGGATATATTTACTTCACTCCCCCAAACTTCTGATTATTAAACTCTTTCGACTTCCCCTTGGGTATCGTTAACGAAACCCAATCATCCCCCGCTATCATTTTAGCGATGAAAACAATTTGCCCCACATGCATAGTTAAATGCGCCAACTGCCGGTTAATAGCTTCAATAACCGTATGCGCTTCGCCGCGGATATAAATGGTTTTTAATAAGTCGTTGTGTGTAAGCGGGTCGATGGCATCAAAAAGGCATTGCCAGCCTTTGTTCCAGTAAGCAATGAGTTTTGCTTTCGACAAGTGCTCGTCTTCAAACTCATTATCGCGATTGCGCCATGGTTTTTCGCCATCAGTAGTCAAAAAATCCGTCCAGCGTGATAACGAATTACCTGCCATGTGTTTGATAATGGCGGCCATACTGTTTGATTGGGCATTGTACTGCCAATGCAGGTCATCTTCGCTGGTGCGCTCAATAGCCTTATCGCCTAACGATTTATAATAGGCAAACAATTTCTTACTGTTCAACAGGTAGTTTTCGCCAATGCTTTGCATGCAACCTTTATTGTTGCCATAAAATTACTTTAAACTGCAGCAAAAAACAAAAAGGGGAAGCTTTCGCTTCCCCTTTTTCTCAATCTTCTTTTTTTACCGTTACTGCTTTTTCAACCTTTTTAACGTGTTTGGTTTTTGTACCGCTATACTGTTTGTGTTTACTGAACACATTATGTACCTTTTGCATTGGGGTAGTGGTTTTCTTAACTTTAACTTCGTCTTTTACCACTTTTTGTTGGGCCATTGCACCTATCGTGAGGGTTACAAAGGCTAATAAAAACAATATCTTTTTCATGTTTATTTAGTTTGTTATGTGTTGATAACCAAACTAAACCGACAATGTTTTAATTAAAAATAAACTTAACCGAAAGCGGCAACTATGACCAAAAAGATACTTACACAAACAGAGAAGGTTATCATGTACATAAACGATAAACCAATCATCTTGCTAACGGTACGCCACCGGCTGCGGTGGTACAACACCCTTAATGACCGGTAAACATACCATATCACCCCAACAGTAGCCAAAAAACTCACCCAACCGCCCACAGCCGACCATGAAACCGGCAAGGCCATTTTTATCAGCATCACCAGGGTTAAAAACAAAAAGAAAAAACAATGCAGGTGAAATGCGTAGATGAGATGCTCCACATAAAACTTATGGTTCTTCCAAAATACTAACCTCAGCAACACCGCAAAAAGGGGAACAAGGAAAAACATCAATTTAGGGAAATTATGCTTAAACGACTCTGATACCGCTTCCCGGGGTGTTAGCCCCTTGCTTTTCCATTCCAGGTTCTTTTTCTCGAAGTAACGGCTTATAAAACCGTCGCGGTCGGCAGGGGCAAGTTTTTGCTGCGATTGCAAATATTGCTCATAGCTGGTGTCTTTAGTACTGCTGCCAATCTCACTTAACCTTTTGAGGGATGGTGGTCCTATTGTTATATTGGTATCCCTGCCGTCAGCACTGACTTTAACATCGACCAGGCCGCTTTTTAATTGTTCTTTTGTGATATGTGTTATCCCAAGGTCCAAACCGTCTTTACCCACGGCTTTGCTCAGGCTATCTAAAAAATGCTCTTTGTTAAAAGGTCTTACGGTAACCGACTTTTTTTCGACTTTGCTGTCGTTACTGAAATACAGCAAAAAGAAAATCAAGCTGATAAAGATGTATATACGGATGGGGTGTAGGTATTGGGTACGCTTGCCGGCCATATAATCGACCGTTAGTTTGCCCGGCTGAAACAACAGGGGTTTCATGGTGTGAAAAAACTTTTCATCAAAATGAAAGTAATCGGCAATGGCATGGCTCATCAGGTGCCCGAAGTTCTCCTTTATCTGCAGGTTCTCTTGCCCGCAAACATGGCAAAAATGGCCTTGTAGTTCAGCTCCGCAGTTCAGACAGTCTTTTTCGTGCCGGTAATGTTTCTTCATCAGCTAAAGATAATCGAAAATAATCAATTGTAAATAGCTGATTTAAAACAATGAAATTTGCTTGCCTGCAGTAAAATTTATCGTTTGGTCACAATGTCCCCAATAATCATCTCCGCATGCACGCGCGAGTTTTCGATAAACCATAAATGCGTATCCATACCGCCGCAAACCACACCGGCGAGGTAAAGGCCGGGCAAATGGGTTTCCATGGTTTCGGGGTTGTACTGGGGCAACAAATTATCATCTGCGGAAAGGTTGATACCTATCTTCTTTAAAAATTCGAAGTTAGGTTTATAGCCCGTCATGGCCATTACAAAATCGTTGGGAATGGTTACGATGCCTTCGGGTGTTTCAATGTCAACCTCGTATTGGCGCACCGCCTTCAGCGAGCTGTTAAAATAAGCCTTAATGCTACCCTCTTTTATCCGGTTGATGATATCGGGCCGTACCCAGTATTTAACGCGCGTACTGATGTCAGCATCGCGCACCACCATGGTTACCCCGGCACCTTTGCGGTAGGTTTCCAAAGCTACATCGACCGCAGAATTGCTCGCCCCCACTACCAATACCTTTTGCATGGCATAGTAATGCGGATCCTGGTAATAGTGCTTTACTTTGGGCAGATCTTCGCCGGGTATGTTTAGTTTAACGGCTATATCATAAAAACCTGTGGCAATGATAACGTATTTTGCCTGATATTCGGTTTTAGCCGTTCTTATGGTGTAGACACCATCTTGGTGTGCAATGTTCAGTACCTCCTCAAATAAGTTGATGGGCATATTATTGGATACCGCTACACGGCGATAGTATTCCAATGCCTCGGCACGCACCGGTTTTACATTGTTGGATACGAATGGAATGCCGCCTATTTCCAGCTTCTCGGAAGTGGAAAAGAAGGTCATGGTGGATGGGTAGTTGTACAGGGAGTTGACCAAACAACCTTTATCAACAATTACGAAACTGAGACCGGCTTTTTGAGCGGCTAAGCCGCAAGCCAAACCAATAGGGCCGGCACCCACAATAAAAATATCAAGCATTGTTATGAATATACGATTAGGCCTGCAATTTACTAATAAAAATCAGTGAAGGCTATCGGGAAGAAGTTGCCGCCTGGCATATGTCCCGAAAAAAAGAAAAATAAAAAAAGGGTAAGCACCTTTTATCGCACCGCTACAACCCTCTACCCTTGCTGCGTTCCCACCCTGGGGGAGTTCAAGAGGAGCTGGTCGTAAAAGACTTACCCCGGGGCAAATATAGAAAAATTTGCCTTTGTCCTAATAAAAACTTTACAAAAGCTTGCGCTGAGTGGTGCATAGCGGGCAGACAATCAATTTATTCAACTATTCACCTATCCACAACTCACCACTCAACCAATTACTTATAAGTACTTTTATGGTTAAAATCGAATATACGCGAAATAGTAAAACCAATGCGGTATTGCCCCGCCGAATAACTTTCCTGTGTATTGCTTAGGTAGTTGTTTTCGTATACCGAGCGCGAATTGGTAACGTTGATGGTAAATACGTGCCCGCCGGTTTCAACTTCTATACCAAAACCCAGCGGGTCGTGAAAGGCGCTGTTGTTGTTCCTGAAATCAGAAAACGGATGCGCGTAATCAACAATCACGCTGGCATGTTTTGCGAATTTGAAGCGTGCCGCCGCCGATACCGAAAAAATGTTAGTTTCGTTGCCGGGCACATAGGGGTTAGGTCTTGTATCATCCGCATACGTAGGTGAAATTTGCAGTGATAACTTATGCGCAATAATTTTCGACAGGATAGCCTGCGCCAGGTAATTCATCCTGTTGCCAAAAGCAGTGTATACCCCATAAGTATTTACCGCCGCGCCGCCATACAAGGTAAACGATACCGGCATGCCGTTATCGGTAGTTTGTTTCAATAAGGCATATTTTAAATCAAGGTTTACCAGGCGGCCTACGGTGCTGCGGCCCAGGTCAACATTCAGATTGTCGGTAATGCCGTACTCAAAACCGATGTGCACGTCGTTTACAGCATCCAGACCATAAAATATCTGACCGCCACCATTGGTGCCCGAAAAATCGCCAAAACGGTGTATCACCATAAAGTTCAGCGTATTTTTGTGTATCGTTTCGGTAGTTTGCGATAGGATAAGCCGCGTTGAACGGAAGGTAATGTCGGCTTGTTTAGTGCTATCGGTACTTAACGCACTCAATAACGCGTCGGTAGAGCCGGGTTTCTTTTCTGTATCACCTTTTTGGGCCATTAAGCCTGTGGTAAGCGCAAGCAGGGCTAATAATATCAAATACTTCTTCATTTTTTTTAGCTGTTTGTTTATTATTTTTTGTAGGGACTATAAGTTGCCGATACATCCATTTTAATGGTTTCGGCAATGTTATGGAATACAATAGTTGGGATGGTGATGTTATGATCGGCACATTTCACCGTAAAAGTGGATGTCATGCTAATTACGCCGCCATTTACCACCAGACCGCCGGTAACCGTTCTTGGTTTGGTAACGCCGTGTACGGTCAGGTCGCCGGTGGCGGTTATGGTCGTTGTACCGTCTTTGGTAACGTCCACATGCTCGTTTATCTTCCCTTTAAAGGTTGCTGTCGGGAATTTATCGCTGTCCATATACTCGGTATTAAAATGCTCCTGCATCAACGATTTCGGGAACTCGAACGAGCGTATCGGCACGCTAAAAGCAAGTTCACCGGTGCTGGCGTTAAACACCGATGCGCCCTTTGTTAATGTTGCCGATATATCTTCGACCGGGGCCGATGAGAATAGCGATACTTTCGCGGTTTTACAGACATAGATGTCCTGCCCTGTCTGGAAAACTGTTATCCAGGCAAGTAAAATACTGATGAGTTTCATATCTGTCTACGGTTTAAAAAGCCGGTTTAAGTTCCAGCTCAGGCCAAGTGCTACCCCGGCCGTTTGCAGTTTTACGTCGCCCGCGCCAATACCTGTTAATGGTATTTTAAGGTAGGGCTGCACATCAAAGCTGAGTTTGGCGCTGAGCTTTCGCTGATAGGTGGCATCCAGATTCAGCACCCCTAAAAAGTATCGGTTTTGGTTGGTTAAACTAAGATTCGAAGGATATAATGGAGCATAGGGCCCCGAATAGGTGTAATTGTAATTTTCGTTGAGCATAATGTACGATGATAGGCCCGAACCTATGCTGAATTGATTTTTCGCTTTACTGTATACCCGGTAATCAACGTTCAAAGGGATATCCAACACGCGGCAATCGGCACTGATGTTATCAGGCGTATGTTTGGCAGGATAGCCTACATTATAATTTGAAGCGTTGGCGGTGTATGGTGTTTTGGCATATATGGCACCGGTGCTAAAGCTAAATTTAGATACCCCTACCGAAAACAGCAAACCCAAATTGGTACCCACCTGCGCCTGACTGAACGAACCTACCCCGTTAATATTGGACGAGCCCAAAACCGTGATGGCGTATTGCGGGCGGTTTTTGTTAAAATTAGTCCCTTTAACAACATCCTTAATATCAGTAATCGCAGCCTCCGATGCAACAGGCAATGCAGGTAAATTATTCGCGCCTATCAACTCACCATTGGGGATATTTTGCTCGCTTAAAGCAGTTATATCGTTTTTCCAACCTGATGGGAAAGGTTCAGGTTCCACATCATTAACCACATCTTTTTTCACATTATCAGTCAAACCGGTAGTTAAGCGGCGGGCAGCAGTACCGGATAAGGATAAGAACGATTTGCCTTTACGGTAATTTTTTACTACCTGTGCCACATCACCGGCACGGGTTACCGAAGGCGGGATATTGTTAGCGCCATCTGCCAATTGATGTTCGGGCCCGCCGCTTAAACCGGTATTGTCTTTTTTATCAGTGCCGGCATTCACCTGCGCTAAAGCTTGGTTGTTATTTTTATTTACAGGGCGTACAGCAACTTGCTGCTTGGGCACAGTATTACTGTTCGATTGAAAATAGAACCAGCCAAAACCCAATACAATTAATGCCGCAATACCGCTGATGATAGGCAGCCAAAACACGATTGGCCTTTTTTCATCCTTTTCATCCAGCATTTTTTCGAAGGCGTCCCAATCAGCTTCGCGGTACTCCGCAACGCGCCCGGGCTCCTTTAGCCACTTTTTAAACAACTTGTCTAATCCGTCTTCCTCTATACTGCTCATGGCCTAAAACCTTTGTTTAAATATAAATCTTTTACAGCCGTATGCCTGATGGCTACAATGGACGAATTTCGCATTTCGCCCGCCCCGCCGCTCAGTTCCTGTTCTGCAATCATTCTCTGTAATTTTTGCCTTGCCTTATGCAAGTTAGATTTTGAAGTACCGGGGTTTATGCCCAGTAATTCACCAATTTCCTCGTGCGTATACCCATCAATGGCAAACAGGTTAAAAACCGTACGGTAAGCCTCAGGTAACCTTTGTATCAGCAACAATAACTCATCATAACCTAATTTACTTGTTGCCACCTCACGCTCGCCAATATGTATGGCGTGGTCGAGTTCTTCGGTATAGGCCACCTTTAAATTGGCCCGGTAATAATCGATTGATGTATTCATCATGATGCGGCCAAGCCATGCTTTAAAAGGCTTGTTGTTATCATATTTTTGAATATTGGTCATTACCTTAAAAAAGCCCGTGTTCATAATCTCGGCAGCTTCGTATCGGTTGCCGGCATAACGCAAGCATATACCCATGGCAAAGCCATACAACGCCTTATATAGCATTTTTTGGCTTTTCCGGTCATGCTGCCTGCACCCGTCAATTAGTTGCTTTAATTCCTCTTCGCCCATGTAGGTTTCGACGAATCAGTTAATCTGTAATCCTTATCTACAAGCATTACGGAAATGATACGGTAGAAGGTTGCCATCTTAATTAAAAATAAATTTAGCTAAACTATTTTGGTAAAATGCAATTCCTTAAAAACACGCCAGAATTCACCTTCGGTATAAAATGTGGGGCGGGTTAAGGTGGTCAACCTGTCGGGCACAAAGCGTTCCCTATATTCACGGTTTACAAAATGTGGCCAAAGTGCCTTAAAGGCATATAACGGTATATTTTTAGCAATGGTTATATGCGGTACGATGGTCTTTCTGTCGCCGAATACCCTTTTCAGTTGCTCAAACCAGCGGTTCACCTCGGTATTCATCTCAATTTTAGCATAAATGGTAGCGCCAGATGAACCGTGCATAAAATTACCAAAACCGTTGATGTTCAGTTCTATCGGCTTTAGCCGGATAAGTGCACGCTGGTAGCAATCCAGTTTTTGCCCCATAGTTACCGGCATTTGCCGGTGCTGGCCCGTTACACTGATATGGGCAATACTGTGCATGCCATCATAATGGCCTATTACTTTTGCGCAGGATAGTTTGTATTTACGTATCATTTCCTTCACTTCATTGGGCGGTGGTATCACCAACATATAATCGGAGTAGATGGACGCGCTGATACCACCGACGCTGATTGCTTTTACTTTTTCCATGGGTTTTTGCTTTTCGATGAACTAAATTACTAATATTATTAGCATTTGGAAATCTTTTTTTTTACATTTGTTATATGGATATAAAGCGCCAGATCGTCCACATCGACCTCGATTCGTTTTTTGTTTCGGTAGAACGAAAGTTCGACCCATCGCTCATCGGTAAACCCGTGATTATTGGTGGCTCAAAAGAGCGGGGCGTGGTGGCATCCTGCAGTTACGAGGCACGTAAATTCGGTATCCACTCGGCCATGCCATCGGCACAGGCCTACAGATTATGCCCGGAAGCCATATTTTTACATGGTTCGTACGAAAAGTATGCCGAAGCTTCGGCGCAGGTAACCGAAATAATCGCTAACGCGGTGCCCCTTTTCCAAAAAGCCTCAGTAGATGAGTTTTATATCGACCTTACCGGGATGGAGCGTTTTCACAATTGCTACCAGATAGCCACCGAACTTCGCCAAAAGGTGATACGCGATACAGGTTTACCCATTTCGTTCGGCATGGCATCAAACCGTACCATTGCCAAAATGGCCACCAACGAGGCCAAGCCCAACGGGCAGCTTTGGGTACCCCATGGGGGCGAAAAAGCGTTTATGGCCCCGCTACCGATCGGCAAAATACCCATGCTGGGCGAAAAGACCTGCCAAAAATTGTATCAATATGGTATTGAAAAAATAGCCGACCTGCAACGCACCGATATCCGTTTCCTTGAATCAGTTTTTGGGATCGCGGGGCGTTCCATCTGGCGAAAAGCGCAGGGACTGGACGACAGCGAGATAGTGCCCCACTCCGACCGTAAATCCATCTCTACCGAACGTACCTTCGACAAAAATGCCATGGATAAAAAAAAACTGGAAGCTATTTTGGTATCCATGACCGAAGAACTGGCCTTTAAACTTCGCAAAGAAAACAAGCTATCGAGCTGCCTCGCCATTAAAATACGCTACGCCAATTTTGAAACGCATACTTTGCAGGAGAAAATAGCCCTCACCTCGGCCGACCACATTTTGATACCGGGCGTAAAAAACCTGCTGGCCAAAGCCTGGAACCAAAGTCGGCCCATCAGGCTCATCGGGGTAAAGTTAAGCCAGCTCTGCACCGGTAATTACCAAATCAACCTGTTTGAGGATAACGAGGAACGAATAAACCTTTATCATGCAGTTGATAAAATTAACTATAAGTATGGCGATAAAACCGTGTGTCGGGCTGCCGGAATGGAGATAGGCACCCGGGGTTTTAACCCTTTTATGCGTGGATAGTTGCTTGTGAATTTACGTAATTCTGTAAAATGATGACAAATTCGTTATTTTTTTACTTTTTATGATAAAAACTTGAACAAAAATAAATCTTATTCGTATAATTACTCAAGTTCGGTTGCCCAATGCCGTACTGAAAACGTTCTTTGTACTTTGGGTTTAATCAATAGTTTAAATTAATTAGGGGAAAGAGGGTGCATTTATGTACCCTCTTTTGTTTTTTACCCTTTGGTTAAAATATACTCAAAGGCAAAACAATCTCAAACCGGTTCGGGCTGTTCCCACCAAAAATATCGTTGTCCAGCAAACGGCTGTAACGCAGCCCTATCGATACCGGGTACTGGTTAAACAGTTGCGTATCAAAAAATACTTCGGTACCTGTCGAGCGGAAAGTAGCCGTGTTCGACCCGGTATAAGCCTGTATATACTTCGCATCCGAAGCATAGCTGTAATCGTAAAATAAATTACCCCTTATACGCAAAAAATAAACCGAGTTAGCCACGCCGGCATCGGGATAAACTATCGGGAAATGATAATTGGCGCTCAGCTTATACATTTGGTACAGGTTGGCCGATGTATAGCCCCTTGCCGTAGGAAAGTTATTGGTAAAGCCTGCCTCGTCGTTAAAATCCCTTTGCTGGTAAGCGCCTTGTAACACCAAATTATGATTGACTGTCAAACCGGGCAAATACTGGTTGGCCACCGCCAAAAACTGGTTGCCACTGATATTGGTGATTGCCGTGCGATAATCAACCGAAATGCTTTGCCCAAAATGCGGGTAAATATTCTTTTTGGCCTGCCTGCTTAAACTACTGAAGCTTAAAAAGTAATCGGTGTACATATAATTCTGATCTTTAAACAGCTGGTTGTATGGCGATTGGTAATTCGTGGCATCGTACACCACCTGCCCGCCAAATGATAATGACGTCGAAGTGCGTCCGCGCGATAAATTGAAGGGAAACTGTAAACCGCCAAACACCTGGGTTTCGTTAAAATAGTACGACATCAGCGGCGAGTGATTAATGGTATAAAGCCCCGTCCTGTCGACCAAATAATTAGCCCCTACCGACAGGTAAGGGTACAAGGCCCCGTAAACAGCATCAAACCCAAACTCTTTGTACCCTTCGTTACGGTTATAGTTAAACGACAGTTCAGATTGCAGGGTATTCAACACATTTTCACCCTCAATAGCAAACCCATAGTTCGGGTCGCTTATATTGAGTATCAGGCTATGGAAATTGATCAAATGAAAAGCTTTGTTGTATTTGGTTACGGCAGGTTGTTCCTCCTTTACCGATGCCAGGAAATCAACCGCGCCACCTTTGCCTAAGGCATTTATACCATAATCGGGCAAGGTTCCGGGCAATGTGTTGCTGTTTACTGGCTGCCATTGTACCTGGCTTGCATCGGCCTGGTGCAATTTATAACCATAGGCGGTAAAACTGGTCCAGGCCAATTTATTGGCGCTTAATGCAGGCTGGTAGTTGCCGATACTCGCTTTAAGCGAATCGTTTTGCAATTGGTACAACTTTTTATCGGTCAGCGATAGCGCGAACAATTCATTGTTCTTATCGCTGGTGGCCGAAAAATAGACTTTATCGTTCGCAACCACAGGGAAAGCAATGGGCTGCATGGTAAAGGGCAGTAAATAAGTATTTGCACCGGTATTGATATCGCTTTTCGCGATGGACATTTGACCCGCTGCATTACGCACAGCAGATATGATGCTGTTGCCATAAAACTTGGGGTACGTATATACCAGATGGTCGGGGTTGGGGATGGCTGAGATGACTTTACCATCGGTACCTAATACAATCAGTTGGCTCTTGCCATCGGTGCTTTGCTGCACGGTTACAATACGTGTGCCGTCTTCGCTAAAAGCCGGCGAAAAATATTTGCTGTTTTTAGTGATGCGGGTTTGCTTGCCGGTTTTGATGTCCAGTATATTTAGTTCGCTGTAGGTACGGTAGCCCCAGCGCGGGTCGGTGCGGTAACTGTCGTACACTATCTTACCATTGCGGTAAGCAAAATAATAATCAAGCGAGTAATCGTGTACGCGTACGCGGTGTTCAGTATTGCCCATGCGGGTGTAAAATGCAGGCGCGCGGTCGTAACTCGACCGCACATAGACTATCGTGTTATCATCAACAAAAGCGGGGTATTCTTCGTCGGCGATAAAATGCTGGTGAGCATTGATTGATTTATTGAATGATTGATTGATTGATTTTGAAGAATTGGCATCATCGGCTTTAAAGCCATATTGTTCTTTAAAATGACCCAAAGCATCTTTACCAAATTGGTAAAAATATTTTCTCGAATACGTTTCAATGGCATGCTGCATCGGGAAAACCAGGCTTTTATAAGCCGCCGCGTTCTGTGTAACGTTTTTCCAAAAATCATCACCATAGGTATCACGCCCATAAGCCACCATCATATAACCCAAGGGGTAATGGTCGGGCACAAAATCCCGGTACGAGCCGTTGCGCAGTTTCATCCAGCTATAATCTTTCCCGGCGGCCCATAAAGCCCGGTAACCATCGAAAAACCAGGGCAGGCGGCCCCTGCCCTGCGTGGTAACATAGGTTTCGTTAAATACCGCGTCGCCTTCAAAAAACCAGTTCGGTATGGCCAGGCTGTTGGCTACGGCTTGTCCGCCCTCGCCAAACAGCACATGCATGGCTTTGGAGAGGCCCACATTAAAGTTGTTGTACTGCTGCACGTGCCGAAATTCGTGTACGGCCAATTGGTCTATCCAGGGTAGGCTACCCAATTCAAAACTATTCTGGTCTGGTGTAAAATAAAACTCACTGCGGAAAGGCGCCAGGCCAACATACGCATTAGATATAGTGGTTTGATTTTGCACCAGTATACTCACCTTTAGCTGTTTATCCCGATAGCTATCGGGACCGATGGTGGGCTGTATGGCCTTGTTCATCTGGCCTACAATATCGGCAATACGTATACCTGCCGAATCGAGCCCTTTGGGAAATATCACCCTAGCGGCCGGGGTATTTACCTGTTGCCAGGTGATGGATGGCGGGTTGCCGCCAAATAGCTGCGCTTTGGTTATACCGGCAGTTGATAGTAGCAGGAGCACCGAAAGGATCAGCGGCAATGGCAGTAGCAGTTTAACAAGCTTCATTTACAGGTTTTGATGGGTGAAAATAAGGGAAAATTTATGAAAACTACGTGAAGTGGTTTTCGATATGCATCAACCTACAATATCATGACACGCCATCGGCAAAAACTCGCTACATTTGCGCCTTGTTAATTCACGTTTAAGATGGCTAAAATTTCTATCAACCTGGCAACGGGTTCTATCCAAAAAGAAGAAATTATTGTAGGGATCGACTTAGGTACCACCAATTCGCTGGTGGCATTTATCAATCCCGACAAGGAGCCAAAAGTAATAAACGATGCCGGCAAAGGCGTGTTGGTGCCTTCCATTGTGCACTTTGGCCCGGCAGGCGAAGTAACCGTAGGCAATGAAGCCAAAAACTACCTGCTAACCGACCCGCAAAACACCATATTTTCGGTAAAACGTTTGCTGGGCCGCTCGTACAAGGACATCGAAAAACATAAAGACTTTTTTAGCTATAAAGTCATTGATGATGACAGTGAGAGCCTTGTCAAAATAAAAGTTGGCGATACTTTTTATACACCGATAGAACTATCGGGAATGATATTGAAAGAACTGAAACAACGTGCCGAACACGCGCTGAAAACCCCGGTTAACCGCGCGGTGGTAACCGTACCTGCCTATTTTAATGATTCGCAACGCCAGGCTACCCGCGATGCGGGCAAACTGGCGGGCCTGGATGTGTTGCGTATTGTGAACGAACCAACCGCCGCGAGTTTGGCCTATGGTATCGGGTTGAATCCCGATGAAACCAAAACCATCGCCGTGTACGACTTAGGCGGCGGTACATTTGATGTGTCCATCCTGCAGATTCAGAACGGCATTTTTGAGGTATTGGCTACCAATGGCGATACCTTTTTGGGTGGCGACGATTTTGATGCCGCGATATTGGATTACTGGATAAAAAACAACCACCTCGATCTGGATACCTTGCTGCTTTACCCGAAGATTATGCAGGAGATGCGCCTGAAGGCCGAAGAAACCAAGAAAATGTTTCTGCACCAAAGCATCGTCAATCAAAAAATTGGCGATATATGGTGTACGATAGACCGCAATACCTTCGAACAACTCATCCTGCCAAAGGTTGAGCAAACTATTGATTGCTGCCGCAAAGCCCTGGCCGATGCCAAGCTCGATATCAGCCAGATAGATGAGGTGGTAATGGTTGGCGGTTCCACCCGTACCGCGCTGGTTAAACGCATGGTATCGGAGTTTTTTGGCCGCCCGGTACACGATGAGGTAAACCCAGACGAAGTTGTTGCCCTTGGCGCTGCCATACAGGCCGATATTTTGGCCGGTAACCGTAAAGATATTTTATTGTTGGATGTTACCCCGCTTTCACTCGGTATCGAAACCATGGGCGGCCTGATGGACGTCATCATCCCACGCAACAGCAAAGTGCCCACCAAAGCAGGCAGGCAGTACACTACCTCCATTGACGGGCAGGTGAATATGAAGATAGCCGTGTACCAGGGCGAGCGCGACCTGATAAAAGAGAACCGAAAACTGGCCGAGTTCGACCTGAAAGGCATACCGGCCATGCCTGCAGGTTTCCCGAAGGTAGATATCAACTTTTTGCTGAACGCGGATGGTATATTGAAGATACAGGCGATTGAACTGCGCTCTGGCGTTAAACAAGAAGTGGAAGTAAAACCAACCTATGGTATTACCGACGACCAGGTAGAAAAAATGCTGATGGACAGCATTACCCACGCCAAAGACGATATTGCACAACGTATGCTGATAGAGGCCCGCACCGAAGGAGAGCAAATGGTGTACACCGTGGAGCGTTTTATTGAAAAACACGGCACACACCTGAGCGTAGCAGAAGTTACCAATACCCAACAATACCTCAAAAGTCTGAAAGAAGCGCTAACCAGCGGCGATAAGGACCTCATCCATAAAAACATCGACGAGCTGAACGAATTTACCCGTCCCTTTGCCGAGCGCCTGATGGATCAGGCCATTGGTACTGCAATGAGGGGGAAGAGTGTTGAGTAGTCATTGATCATTAAGTCATTGGGTCATTTTTCCTTTTCTTGAAGGCTTAGCCGCGTATTGAAAGAAATGGCTTTTTGTCGATGTCGTACTTTAGTAAAATTTAGCGTGCTGAAACACAAGCTTTGAATAATTCGTTACAAGCACAAGCAAATTCGTAAATTTGCCCCCGACCACATTATTGAATCATCTATTTATGAACGAAGTTTATATCGTTGCCGCTACGCGTACACCTATCGGTAGTTTTGGCGGCAGTTTATCATCCCTTTCGGCAACCCAATTGGGTGCCATAGCCATCAAATCAGCAGTCGAAAAAGCGGGCATCAACCCTGCGCAGGTGCAGGAAGTTTACATGGGCCATGTATTGTCGGCCAATTTGGGCCAGGCACCAGCCACACAGGCGGCCAAGTTTGCCGGTCTGCCCGATGTCCCAACTACCAGCATTAACAAAGTTTGTGCCTCGGGCACCAAAGCCATTATGCTTGGCGCGCAAAGCATACAACTGGGCCAAAACGATATTATTGTGGCGGGCGGCATGGAAAGCATGAGTAATACCCCCTACTACCTGGACAAAGCACGTAATGGTTACCGCCTGGGGCACGGCCAAATTATCGACGGACTGATAAAAGACGGCCTTTGGGATGTATATAACGATTTCCATATGGGCTCGGCAGCCGAGCTTTGTGCAGTTGAGCACCATATTACCCGCGAGCAGCAGGATGCCTATGCTACAGAATCGTACCACAGGGCCTTAAACGCTCAAGCCGAAGGGAAATTCAAAACAGAAATTACCCCGGTGGAGATAAAAGACAAAAAAGGCGAAAGCACTTTTGTTAGCGATGATGAAGACCCCAAAGCGGTTAAGTTTGATAAGATCGCTTCGTTAAAACCCGTATTCCAAAAAGACGGTACCGTTACCGCAGCCAATGCATCGGCCTTGAACGACGGCGCAGCCGCGCTGGTGCTGATGAGCAAACAAAAAGCCGATGAGCTGGGTATAAAACCGCTGGCGCGTGTGGTGGCTTATGCCGATAGCCAACAGGAGCCCGAGCGCTTTACAACGGCCCCATCTAAAGCTATCCCTTTGGCCCTGCACCGTGCCGGGCTGAAAAGCGACGATATTGATTTTTTTGAAATCAATGAGGCTTTTGCAGTGGTATCTATCGCCAACAATCAATTGTTAGACCTGGACCCCACCAAAGTAAACATACATGGCGGTGCAGTGGCCATGGGGCACCCGCTGGGGGTTTCGGGGGCGCGCATCGTGGTAACACTCATCAATGTATTACAGCAAAACGGCGCAAAATACGGTGTTGCGGGTATTTGTAACGGCGGCGGCGGCGCCAGCGCAATTGTGATCGAAAATTTGCGTTAATTAGTTAAATTTTTAATCGCGATAATGAAGAAAACCTGCCTCGGTTTATTGTTGTTCCTGTTTATCTCGCCCATCTGTTTTGCACAGCAGGTAACGGACGCGGCATCGCTTAAGCAGTTGAGGGTGTTTGAAGACAGCTTGAAAAAGTTAGGGAGAACAGTGATCAATGGCCGCGAGGATGTGGAGCGCATCAACACCAACTATGCCATGATTAAAACATTGGTAAGCGCGCTAAAAATTAACCATTCGTTCAGTTACCCTTTCGATTCGCTGAAAAGCATCAGTATCATCGGCTCGGCTGATAACCTTTTCAGAATCATTACCTGGCATGTAACCAACAGCGATGGCAGCTACCGCTACTATGGTACCATACAAATGAATACCCCTGATGGCAGTTTAAAGCTTTTCGGTCTCGAAGATTACTCGCCCTTGCTAAAAAACCCCGAAGATTCGGTGGTGGATAACCACAAATGGTATGGTGCACAATACTATAAAATTATTCAGGTAAATGCGGCCACGCCGTATTATGTATTGATAGGCTGGAAAGGGCATACCGAAAAAATAACAAAGAAGGTAATTGAAGTACTGAGTTTTAAAAACGATAAGCCCGTTTTTGGCTTGCCTGTGTTTGATGGCAACGGCAAAACACGCGACCGGATCGTGTTCGAATTTACCGCCCAGGCGGCGATGATGCTTAAGTTTGATGAGGCATCAAATACCATCATATTCGATCACCTGTCGCCGGCCGACCCGAAGATGAAAGGCCACTTTGATACCTATGGGCCCGACATGACCTACAGTGGCTATCGCCTAAAACTTAACCGTTGGGTATATGTAGACAACCTGGACATGCGCAATGCCCCGCAAGCCAACGACGACCAATATGTTGACCCGAAGAAGCAGGCCTTGATAGATAAACAGCGGGCGCAGATTAAAAATTGACTTTTGTTGTGCGAATTCTGGTTTTATCAGTCATCCATTTTGTAAAAAAATCGGGCCAACCAATATAAAGTAATTAGTTTTAATTACTTTCAGCATAAAATTTGGATTTGTAAGAATAATCCTATTTTAGACGAAATTTTAACAGACCCCTTTATGCCAGAAACCACGCCCGTAGCGGTTGCCAAACCACGTTATCCCCGAAGTGTACCTTTTATTATTGGTAATGAAGCCGCCGAGCGGTTCAGTTTTTATGGAATGAGGTCGATTTTGGTGACCTTTTTGGTTGCCCAATTCTATAACCCTACCTTAAATCCTGCCTTAACCACCACTGCCGAGGCACATGCCAACGCGAGTACACACTTTTTTGTAACGTTGGCCTATACTTTACCCTTTGTGGGTGGCCTTATGGCTGATTGGTTTACGGGTAAATACAGGCTCATTCTAAGCTTGTCGCTGGTTTATTGTATGGGGCATTTGTTTTTGGCCCTTTTTGATACCAACCTGAACGGTTTTATAGGCGGCCTTATTCTGGTGGCTATTGGCGCCGGCGGTATAAAATCCTGCGTATCGGCAAACGTGGGCGACCAGTTTGATGCCAGTAATCAGGACCTCTTATCAAAAGTATATGGCTGGTTCTACTTTGCGATTAATGCAGGCTCCATGTTCTCGACCGTTTTGATCCCATGGACCTATAAATATTATGGCGCTAAATGGGCTTTTGGCATACCGGGTATACTGATGGGCTTAGCTACAATCATCTTCTTTTCGGGCCGTAAAATGTATGTAAGGGTTCCACCGCAAGGGTTAAATAGGAACAACCTGGTGAATGTAACCATTTACGCATTGATGAATGCGGGCAAAAAGAAAAAGGGCGAATCAATACTGGATGTGGCCAAAGAAAAATTCGATCCCGAAAAGGTAGAAGGCTTTAAGGCAGTATACCGTGTAATGGCGGTTTTCTTCTTCGCGTTAGGTTTTTGGGCTGTTTGGGATCAATGCCTTTCGGAATGGGTTTTGCAGGCAGCTAAAATGAACCTGAACATCAACCTTGGTTTTACCAGCTTTAGCGTTATAGCGGGTCAGGTAAGCACAGTGAATACGGTGTTCCTCTTGATCATGATACCGATATTCAATTATTGGATCTATCCTGCATTAGATAAAATGGGGCTTAAAACTACGCCGCTAAGGCGACTTGGTTTTGGGTTGTTCTTGACTGCATTATCATTTGTTGTTATCGCCTTGATACAGGCCAATATTGACAATGGCGGGCACCCATCTATTTGGTACCAGATATTCGCTTATTTCGTACTGTCGGCAGCGGAAGTTTTGGTTTCGATAACCGGTTTGCAATACGCCTATACACACTCGCCTATTTCCATGAAAAGCACCATGAACGGTATCTGGTTTTTGGTTGTGGCTGCGGGTAACTTGTTCACCGGCATTATAAATGGCAACATATCAGGCGGTGGCATTTTCTCGGGTCTGGTCGGGGCAAAATACTATTGGTTTTTCGTGGGGGTAGTTGCTGCTTTCCTGGTATTGTTCATGTTTGTTGCGCCGCATTTAAAAGAGCGTAGCTATATTGATCATCCCGAACCGCTTGGCGCAGTAGCCGAAGAGGATAAAATATAAAAAAATGCCCCGGTTAACCGGGGCATTTTTTTTGCCCCTATATTTCAAAACAACATGATGCGTTTAATGTTGTAGATTTACATAAAACCAAAAGCCATGATAGACCCAAAAGACCAACTCCCCCTTGATGCGCAGGAAAACGACCCTGAAGACCAACAAAGCCAACAGGATGTACATTCGGATGGTATAGAAGGCACCGATGAAGTTGTTGGCGAAACAGAGCCTGATGTAGAAGGCCTGCAAGCCGCCGATGAGGCATCGGAAGCTGCTTTCACTTTGAATGTGGATAAAGGGATAGCGCCGAAGGAAGATTAACAGCACCAAACTTTAATTATCCCATATTTTGTATATTTGTATATGGAATTAAAGGTAGACATAGGATTTGAGGAGCTTTTGCACGCGATACAGCAATTGCCTGAAGATCAATTGACTGCCTTGAAGGATAAATTGAATGGCGATAAAAACCCATCTGGTATGGCCGATTTGAAAAATAACGCAAATGACCCTAAAAACTCTTCCAATATGGATGAGTTGAGGGCTTTATTGTTGACGGGGCCTGTTTTTACTAAAGAGCAGCTAAAAGCTATTAGCGATGCGCGGAAGCAGATCAACAAATGGCGGACAAAATAATTCTTTTAGATACCTCAATCTTAATTGATTATTTTAGAAAAAAAGACAAAAATAAAACTGCCTTTTTTAACCTTTCCAATTCATATTCGGGATTTAAAATCTCAGTGTTAACAGAATACGAAATTTACTCGGGTGCTAAAAAAGAACAGTACGAATATTGGAGGGATGTGCTAAAGTTGATCCCTATAGTGACTTTAGATTCAGAGATAATAAAAACCGCTGTCGAAATAAACAACGAACTTAAAAAAAGCAATAAGCAGTTAGCAATTGCCGACTTGTTCATTGCAGCTACCGCAATTAAACTTAATTTACCATGCGCCACGCTAAATGCCAAACATTTTCAGCGTGTTGAAAATTTAGAATTGGTAATACCATAAACTACACCTTCACCAAACAGATCTCTTTGATTTTCTCAACGGTATAATCCACCTCTTCCTTGGTATTATATTTAGAGAATGAGAACCTTACGGCAGGGCGTAGCGGGTTGGCACCAATGCCGGTAAGCACGTGCGAGCCTATATCTGTGCCAGAACTGCAGGCACTGCCGCCCGATGCCGATATACCGGCTATATCAAGACTGAACAATAGCATATCGGCCATCTCCATTTCGGGGAAAGATACGTTGAGCACTGTGTACAGGCTTTTGGCCGGGTCGGTTTCGCCGTTAAAGGCTATGCCGGGTACGCTGGCTTTTAGCTGCGCCATCATATAGCTTTTCAATTCCTGTATATGAGCCTGGTGTTGGGGCATTTCGGCGTAAGCTATTTCCAATGCCTTAGCCAAACCGACGATGCCATATACATTCTCAGTACCGCCGCGCATATTACGTTCCTGCGAACCGCCGTACAGCAATGGCTTTATCTTTATTTTGTGATTGATGTGCAAAAAGCCCACACCTTTCGGCCCGTGAAACTTGTGCCCCGCGCCAACAATGAATTGCATTTTGAGTTTGCTCATATCGTGCGGATAATGCGCCATGGTTTGAACAGTATCACAATGGTAAATGGCATTGTACTTTTCGCAGATGTCGCCTACCAGTTCGATATCGGTCAGGGTGCCTATCTCGTTATTGGCATGCATCAGCGATACAAGGCTGCGGTCGTGGCCTTGCAATAAAGTTTCTAAGTGTTCGGTATTGATGTTGCCTTTTTCGTCCACTTCAACAAAATCGAGCTCAATAACGCCCGCTTTTTGCATAGCCTCTAAGGTATGAACTACAGCGTGATGTTCTATTTTGCTGGTGATGGCATGTTTGATACCATGATCGGCAATACCGCAACGGATCGCCATATTATCAGCCTCGGTACCGCCCGAGGTAAAGAATATCTCGGCAGGTGAAGTATGCAGCAGCGAAGCCACCGTTTTGCGGGCCTTTTCGACGAGCGTACGCACTTCGCGCCCATGCCCGTGTATGGATGATGGATTTCCAAAACTATTTTCCATCACCTGGTACATCGCCTTTAAAACTTCAGGGTCCACAGGAGTGGTAGCAGCATTGTCTAAGTAAACACGCATGGGTATTGTTATTGAGTTTTCAGTTATGTTTTGTCGAACACTTTGATAAAGCCATCGTTCGAAATAACGGCATAGAATGAACTATACGTTCAAAATTTCTTTTATATCAGCAATGATCTTATTTGCCAGATTATTCGCCACGGTTTCCGAATCTCCTTCCGAATAAATACGGATGATGGGTTCGGTATTTGAACGGCGCAGGTGTACCCATTGCTTGTCAAATTCAATTTTTAAACCATCAATGGTGCTATGCGGTTGTTTTTTGTATTTCTCTTCCACTTTTAACAGCAGCGCATCAATGTCCATTTCGGGTGTCAGGGTAATCTTGTTCTTCGAAATGAAGTAGTTTGGATAAGTGTGCTTCAGTGTAGATATGCTCTTACCAAACTTAGCCAGGTGTGTTAAAAATAAAGCGATACCCACCAAAGCATCACGACCATAGTGCGACGCCGGATAAATTACCCCGCCGTTGCCTTCACCGCCAATAACCGCGTTGGTTTCTTTCATTTTGTTTACTACGTTCACTTCGCCTACCGCGGCGGCATTGTATTCACCACCTGCAAGCTCGGTCACATCGCGCAAAGCACGGGTTGACGACAGGTTGGATACGGTATTGCCCTTATGGTTCTTCAATACATAATCGGCTACGGCTACCAGTGTGTATTCTTCACCAAATACGTTTCCGTCTTCGCAAACAAAGCACAGGCGGTCCACATCCGGGTCAACGGCTATACCGAGGTCGGCATGTTTGGCCAATACCGTGCTCGATAGCTCCGTCAGGTTTTCGGGCAGCGGCTCCGGGTTATGCGGGAATTGACCATCGGGCTCGCAAAACAGTTTGTAAACGGTTTTAACTCCCAATGCTTCCAGCAAAGCCGGTACAAATATGCCGCCCGATGAGTTTACGCAGTCTATCACCACTTTAAAATTGGCTTTCGCGATTGCTTTCACGTCCACAAATTCCAAACCTAAAATATGGTCGATATGCTTTTGCATATAGGTATCGTCGATAGTGCGTTTGCCCAAATCGCTTACCTCGGCATATTTAAAATCGCTTTTTTCGGCAATTTCCAGTATCTCCAAACCATCGGCTTCGCTCACAAATTCGCCATTGGCATTCAATAATTTTAAAGCGTTCCATTGTTTAGGGTTATGGCTTGCGGTGAGGATGATTCCTCCGCCGGCTTTTTCTATCGGTACGGCAATTTCGACAGTTGGTGTGGTTGAAAGGCCAACATCCACCACATCGATACCTAAGCCTTGCAACGTACCTACCACGATATTGAGCACCATTTCGCCCGAGATGCGGGCATCGCGGCCAACCACTATTTTTTTGATACCCGATTTGGCAACCGCCCACGACCCATAGGCCGAAGTGAATTTAACGATATCCAATGGCGTTAAGCCATCGCCAACCGCACCGCCAATGGTGCCACGTATCCCGGAAATTGATTTAATCAGCGTCAAACTATAAATATTTAACTGCAAAAATAACATTATTTGCCCGATAGGCAACGCCCCGACTTTGTCAAATTAGCTATATTTGCCAACATGCCCCAGCAGCTCATCGAATTTGACCGCCACTTATTTTACCTCATCAATAGTGGGCTGAGCAATCCTTTTTTTGATTGGTTGATGCCCATTATGCGCAATAAGCTGATATGGATACCCTTATACATTGCCATTACGGGTTTTTGCATTTACAAATACAAGAAGGTTGGCCTATACATTATTGTGACGCTACTGCTGGCCTTTGCCGTTGCCGATTATGGCAGCGCATCACTCATAAAACCGATATTTAAGCGGGTGCGGCCATGTAATGAACCCGCGTTATCGCATACCATCATCAAACGGATACCGGGGTCGGGGTACGGCTTTCCATCATCGCATGCAAGCGACCACTTTGCCATAGCGATAGTTTTGTGCCTGATATTTGGCACGCGCTGGCGATGGGTATGGTACGTCGCTTTGCTGTGGGCTGCCACTATCAGCTTTGCGCAAGTATATGTTGGGGTGCATTACCCACTCGACGTTACCGGCGGAGCCATATACGGCTTAGTGGTGGGGTGGCTGATGGTATTATTGTTCAAAAAATTACAACCGGGGTTTAAGGCATGAGGGTTTGGCAATTATTGTTACTGTTTGGATGCGCCTTTTTGGGTGGGATGAGCATTTTCCTGCTCAAGGGAAAGGATAATACAAAATTATTGAAACTGGTGCTATCGTTCAGCGGGGCATTTTTGTTTGCGATAACGGTTTTGCATTTGATACCAGACGCTTATCATGGTAACGACAACCTGGTGGGCGTGTTTATATTGGGTGGTTTTTTGTTCCAGATTGTATTGGAGCAATTTTCGGACGGGGTAGAGCATGGGCATATCCATAAACCACATGCGGGTCACGTGGTGTTTCCTTTCGCTATACTCATTAGCCTTTGTTTGCATGCTTTTTTGGAAGGGATGCCATTGGCGCAGGGCTATCAAAACCAATTAGTCTTTGGTATCGCGCTGCACCACATACCTGCATCGTTCGCGCTGGCAAGTGTTATGCTGGCCAATAAAGTAACCAAAAATAAAATTATTGCCTGCTTATTCCTGTTTGCGATAATGGCGCCGGTGGGCTACTTTTTTAGCGATACCCTAAGCCACAGTACCGTTTGGAACCTGCAACAATACTTTAACCGCATTATGGGTATTGTTATCGGTATCTTTTTGCATATCTCCACCACCATCCTTTTCGAATCGAGCGAAGGGCACCGGTTTAATCTTAAAAAAATGGTGGTAGTGCTCTTGGGTATCAGTATACCGCTTATCGGGTTTTTAATTGAACTTTGAGGAAGGTCATTGGGGCATTAGGTCATTGAGTCATTTTTTATTGCTAAAAATATCCAGCAGGCAATAACTTAATGATAAATGACCTAATGACTAAATTATCCCCTCAACTTATCCAACAACTCACTCAGCTTTCCGGCTTCTTCTTCGGTCAGGTTATCTTTGAAAACATCGCGGGTTTTAAATTCGGCATCGATGCGGGCCAGAATAGCCAGGCCTTCTTCGCTGATGCGGATATCAACGGCGCGGCGGTCCTTATTGTTGGTGCAGCGGGTAACCAATTGCTTTTGTACCAGGCGGTCGACAATACGCGACGCATCGGACATTTTATCCAGCATACGCTCTTTCAACAGGTTTACAGTTGATGGTTTTGGCAATTGCCCACGCAAAATACGCAGCACATTGTATTGCTGTTGTGTAAGGTTATGTTTTTCAAATTCCAGGCGCATCACGTTGGAAAACCAACCATAGGTAAATACCAGGTTGACCACCGCGCGATGGTAGTTATCTTCAAACTTACTCTGTATTTCTTTATCAATCTGCATTGTCATTCCTCAACTTCAACTCAAATATGACGATTTTATTTTGATTTTGTTTGTTCTCCATCCGTCTTACCGAAGTTCCAGGGGCAATGCAGGCATTTGTTCTGGCAGCAATAACCCCGTTTCAGGTGATATTCTTTGGTAAACACAAAATTACCATCGTCGTTAATATAATAATCTTCGCCCTCTACCAGCATCATTTCAATAATTTAACTACAATGCTATCCTTAAAATGTTCTTTCAAATGGGTGCCATCGCCGTGCAGTGTCCATACCTGCTTTGGCTTAACAAAGTTAACACATTGCAGTATATCGTTCCAATCCACATGGTCTGATATGTAGAGCGTGTCGTTCTCGTTTGCCTGCAGGTTTTTCCATCCCGAAGCAAAAAGGCGCTTTACGCCCGTAGCCTTAAAATAACTGTCGAAGGTAAAGGGCGGAACGATGTACACAAACTCGTCCTGTTGCTTCATCAGTTTGCGCTCGTATATTTTATATTTTCCGGGGCTAAAACCATGTTTCTCGTACACCAAATTGATGGGCATAATTTTATGATGCACCAGTATCTTTTTTTGCGGGCACCAGGTGCTGATAAGCTTTATTAAACGCTGGCTTTTACCCAAAGCATACGCGCCAAGCAAAATATTGCTTTTTATATTGTTAAGTTTTTTTATTTCGGTAACCGGGTCGGGGTGTTGGGTTGCCGGGTTGGCAAAGGTGGTTTCGGTAATCAAAACATCGGCTTGTACCCAATCGATGGGTTCGCAGGTATCATCGGGTTGTACTTTGTAATCGCCGGTATAGAGGTATTTAATGCCCTGATATTCCATTAATACCTGCGCAGAACCGAGGATATGCCCGGCAGATATGAGAGTGATTTTCACCTCCCCCATCGAAAACATTTCATGAAATTTATACGTCTCAAATACTTTGGAGGCAGTTTTTCCATAGCGCAGCAGCATTAAATCGGCAGTGACTTCGGTACAATAAGCGGTTTTGTTGCCGGCGACGGCATGGTCACCATGAGCGTGCGAAATGACGGCTTTTTCGACAGGCTGTTTGGAGTCGAGGTAAAAATCGCCGTAACGGCAATATAAACCGTTATCGTTTATCACGATAAAATCATCCAATATCATAAAGCGGCGGCCATTTGTAAAAACTGTTGGTGCAATGCCAGTACCTGGGGTATCACCAATTCTGTATCATCATTAACGATGGTATAGTCGGCCAATTTGATTTTTTCGTCATCGGTCATTTGTTTGGCATTACGTGCTAATACCTCCTCGCGGCTGATGCTGTCGCGGCGCATCACACGGTTGATACGTACC
This sequence comes from uncultured Mucilaginibacter sp., assembly GCF_903893715.1. Lineage (GTDB taxonomy): Bacteria > Bacteroidota > Bacteroidia > Sphingobacteriales > Sphingobacteriaceae > Mucilaginibacter. The sequence goes on along the minus strand of NZ_CAITNG010000047.1, from coordinate 98,633 downwards.
TCTAAAGGGGCATAAACCATAATGGCCTTATCGCATAGTTTATAGGAGCATGCCTCGAAAAGCAGCGCGGCTTCTTTAAGGATGTAGGGCACATGGCCAACCTGCGCCACCCAGGCATCAAAAGCCCTAAAGGTAGCCGGGTGAACGATGGCGTTCAGCTTTTCGAGCCTGTCGGCATCGTTAAACACAATATTGGCAATGTATTTGCGGTTAAGGCTGCCATCGGCAAAATAGGCTTCAGAGCCAAATTCCTGTTTTATGGCTGCTATCAGGATATCATCTTCAACCATTACACGTTTGGCATGGTCGTCGGCATAAAAAACGGGGACGCCCAATACCTCGAATACTTTGCTTACCGTGGTTTTGCCACTGCCTATTCCACCTGTTATCCCGATTTTCAGCATTATTGGTTAACGATAAAATCCACGTTTTGAGGCTCAATCCTCACTACTTTACAATATTTGGGTACGCGTGTTATGGTAACGGGCAATTGGTGATAGCCTTTGTCGCGCCATAAATTCAGGTCGGCTATGGCATCAAAATAGCTTTCATCGATGGTGGTATAGCTGCTCAGGGCCACGGTAAAAGTAATTTTAACCTTTTGCGGGAATACCTTTACGTTGTAGTAATCTTTATTGTTAATGAGTTTAACGGGTACATACAGTGTTTTTTCGGTAAACTCCTCCACGGGTATTTTTACCTGTACGGCCCTGGGGTAAATGTTCATGTTCGATTCGGGAACACCTAACAAACGCACGGTTTTTTCTACGGTGTCCGATACGTCGTCCATAATCAATGGCTCTGTTTTCCAGGAGGTGATGTTGGCGATCACATTTTCGGGGCCACTGACAGTTACATAATCGGGCCTGAAGCTGGTATTGCCCGAGACGGTGTACTGGTGCTGGTAGGTTATTTTTGATTGCAACTGTATGGGCACACGCTTGGTAGCCCGCGATGAAAAATCGAAGTAAAGCGTATCAGGGTCCAAAGCAGCGATTTGTGGTTTGTCGGCCCATTTTTCGTTAATAGCTTTTAGTTGCGAGTTGAGTGTGATATAATTTTTGCTCTCCAGGTTTTTTAAGCTGACGGGTATGGTGCGGTCGGTAAAGTTCATTGTCGAGAATAGCAGGTCCCAACCTGTACCTTCAACCGTGGCGTCTACGGTATCGGCCTGCAGCGAGCGGAACGAACGGTGCGCCGGCGGGTTGATATAGGCAACGGCCACTTTGATATGGTATTTATCGGTTTTTGATAAGGTGGTGAGCACCCATGCCAAAAAAGCAAGTACCAGGCAGGTAAAAAATACCGACAGGCGCCTGCGCTCGTTTTTTGATAGTTTGATAATTGCCATGGTACGTTATCCCAAAATTATAAATAATTAGCCGCCGAAAGGCTTTAATCATTGCCGTTCAAAAAAAAAGCCCCACTTACGTGAGGCTATTAAATAGAAATTGTGCTTTCTACGATTTTACAGGCGTATTCAGCAGTTTTGATGCTTCTAAAGAAATGGCCGATTTGTCGAAACGTATTTTAACGCTATTGTCAACATCAATGGTTACCATGGTATCGGTAACATCAACTACGCGGCCGTGTATGCCTGCTGTGGTTACCACTTTGTCGCCTTTTTTCAGTTCTTCAACAAATTTTTTCTGGTCCTTTTGCTTTTTAACCTGCGGGCGGATCATGAAAAAATAAAATACTACGAATATAAGGCCAAACATCACAATGGTTTGAACCGGGATACCGCCTGGGCCTGCGGCTTGTAATAAAATAGTAGGGGTCATTTTTATTTTGTGTTTAATTATTTACTTGTTGTTACTTGGTTACTTCGCCAACCAGATGCACCATGTTATCGGCTGGATTGGTATTGGCGGTTACGGTAATCATTTTATCCTGCAAACCCGATTTGCCTTCGCTGTTAAAGGTTACCTTAATGGTGCCTTGCTCGCCGGGGTTTACGGGTGTTTTGGGCCACTCGGGTTTGGTGCAGCCGCAGGTGGCTGTGGCATCGCTGATAATGAGTGGTGCTTTGCCAGAGTTGATGAACGTAAAGTTATGTGTTACCGACGCGCCTTGTTTTATTTTACCAAAATCGAAAGCTATTTCGGTAAATTTAATGGCTGTTAGGGTATTTACCGTTTGTGTATTTGATTTGTTTGACTGATGACAGGCCATTAACATGCTTGCTGCTAAAAGGCCAAAAAGCATTTTTTTCATGTTATTCAATTAATCCTCTACCTGTTTTTTTGATTTTATTGTCAGCTTTTAGCTCCGCTAAAATTTTGTCTAAGATACCGTTTATAAATGAATTGCTCTTCGGTGTACTAAATTCCTTCGAAATTTCCAGGTACTCGTTGATGGTTACCTTAACAGGAACCGATGGAAAATGCAGGAACTCGGCAAGAGCCAGTTTCATCAGCAAAGTGTCCATCATGGCGATACGATCGGGCTCCCAGTTTTGGGTTTTGGTGGCAATCATTTCCTGGAAAGTTTCGTCGTAGCGAACAGCCTGCTGAAAAAGGTTGATGATAAACTCGCGGTCTTCATCCCAATTCACCACCACTTCGGCCAGTTTGTTTTTTTCGGGTTCTTCGTAAGCGAAATTTTTAAATGTTTTGGCGATGAGTGCCTGCAACACGTCTTTATCAACGGGCCAGTAGATAAACTTATCTTCAAAAACCTGCTCGGCTATGGACGATTTTAGTATCACCTTTTTGAAAATAAATTTGATGATATCCTTATCCGAATGAATGGTATCGTCGGTTTTTTCGAGGTAGGTCTTGTAATCATCGGAAGCTTTCAATGTCGCGAAAAGCGATTTGGTCAACTCCGGATCAAAATCCCAAATAACTTTATATTTTTTTAAGTGCGAGAGGTACTCTTTGTTTTTATTAAGCGAGGTGATAAAGGTATTGCCCAATATTTTGAGGTTAGGCTTCAAGTCGGCCTCGGTGGGCAAAAACTTGTTCGACATGGCCGTAGCATCGGTATCGGCATATTGAGCTACTTCGTTGATGAGCGAAAGCATCCAAATGTACATTTCCTGTACCTTGTCGACACTTTGGATTAGTGACTTTTCGTAAACTTTGATATCCTTTTTTTCGGATTGATGGTAAGCATACAATGACTGTAATACTTTTACGCGCAGGTGCCTTCTGTTTAGCATGTGATAAGAACGATTTTGTCCGTTAAAAAACGAACGAAGTTAAACTATGTTTTATTAGTATGATGTTTTTATTTTTTTGATGTCGGCTATCCGTTTTTCGGCAATTTTATTTGCAGCCAGGATAGTGGAAATGTTTTCGGCTTTGGAAAGTTTTAAAACATTCCTAATAGCGTCGTAAATATTTTCGGTCAGTTGTAAAGTACGTTTTTTGTTAAAGCCCGCAATCTCCGAATACATATTGATTAAACCACCGGCGTTGATTACATAATCGGGCGCGTATAGTATGCCTTTTTCGAGCAGCATTTTACCATGTACCTGTTCGTCTTCCAGCTGGCTATTTGCCGAACCGGCTATGATGGCGCACTTTAAGCGGTTGATGGTTTGGGTATTGATGGTTGCCCCCAAAGCGCAGGGTGCGTATATATCCACATCGAGGTCAAATATACTATTATGCTCCACTGCTTCGGCACCATATTTTTTGGCCACCTGGCGCAAACGGTCTTCGTCGATATCACTTACATATACTTTGGCGTTTTCGTCGCGCAGCAACCTAACCAAATGCTCGCCTACCTGGCCCGTGCCTTGTACCGCTATGGATTTACCCGTTAAAGTATCGTTACCGTATAACTCCTTCAAACAACCTTTTATCCCCATAAACACACCGCGTGCCGCAACCGGTCCCGGGTCGCCGCTCCCGCCAATGCTTTCGGGCAGGCCGCTTACGTGTTCGGTTTCCATACGGATGTATTCCATATCGCGGGTGTTGGTGCCCACATCTTCGGCGGTAATGTATTCACCGTTCAGGTTTTTTACAAACTTACCGAACATGCGTAATAAGGCCTCGGTTTTATCTTTGCGCGAATCGCCGATGATAACAGCCGAACCGCCGCCCAGATTGAGGCCCGTGATGGCCGCCTTATACGTCATGCTGCGTGAAAGGCGCAAAACATCCTGCAAAGCATCGTTTTCGGTTTTGTAGGGCCACATGCGTGTACCGCCTAAGGCAGGGCCTAAAGTGGTATCGTGTATAGCGATGATGGCTTTTAAGCCGGTGGCAACATCGTTACAGAAGACCACCTTTTGGTGTGCAAAAATATTGAGCTGGTTAAATACCGAGGTATCGTTGGTTGTTTGCGCTGACATTTTTGACAAGAAGAATAAAGGTTCGATGTTTGGGTCAAAAGTAGGTGTTTTTTTTAATTATATAATATTTGTGATTTTTATTATCAACAATTGGGCAAAAACCGCGGCTTAATCATTTCAGGTCTGTTTATATTTGCCGCTTAGGCAGACGGTAGTGGACAGAAAGCAATTTATCATACTCATTTTAATTTTAGGGTTCATCACAGCGCTGGGTGCGTTTTCTATCGACATGTACCTGCCGGCGTTTACGGCCATCGCTGCCGACCTGCATACCGATGTGTCGGGCGTACAGTTATCCTTAGCGAGTTATTTTTTCGGCATATCGGCCGGGCAGTTGCTGTATGGCCCCCTGCTCGATCGTTACGGACGTAAAAAACCTTTGTTTATTGGCTTATCGGTATATGTGGCAGCTTCGCTGGCCTGCGCGGCAACCCATTCCATCCATTTGCTCATCGCTTTGCGGCTGCTGCAGGCGCTGGGTGGTTGCGCCGGTATTGTGGCCGCGAGGGCTTTGGTGCGCGACCTGTTCCCGGTAACGGAGATAGCCAAGGTTTTATCGCTGCTGTTGCTGGTACTCATCGTATCACCCATGCTGGCACCCACCATTGGCGGCTACGTAAGCGCTTATTGGGGTTGGCATTATATATTTATCATTTTAGCGGCAATTGCTGTGGTGGTTATTGTAGCCTGCGCTATTTGGCTACCGGCAGGCCGTAAACCCGATACCAACTTGTCGTTAAAACCGGAACATATCGCTGCCAACTACTACAGCGTATTTAAGCATCCGCAGTTTTACGTTTATGCCATTACTGGCGGTATAGCCTTGGGCAGTCAATATGCCTATCTTTCGGGCTCATCGTATGTCTTCATCTCGTACTATCACGTAGATAAAGCGCACTTTGGTTACCTGTTCGCTTTTATTGCCGCCGGACTTATCGCTTTTAGCCAGTTAAACAGTGTGGTCATCAAAAAATATTCGAGCGAGGGCTTGATGAAGACGGCGCTCATCATTCAGTGCTTTATCGGCGTAGGCTTATTTGGTGTTACCTACAGCGGGCATATGGGCCTTGTTGGTATGGTGGGGACTATTTTTACTTTTTTGTGCATCCAGGGTTTCATTACGCCCAACGCGGCCGCATTATCGTTGGCGCCTTTTGCCAAACAGGCGGGCATCGCTTCGGCATTGATGGGTTTTTTACAGCTCGGTATTGGTTCGCTGTCGTCGGCCATAGTCAGTTTTTTGAACGAGGGCAGGCTCTCCCCCATCCCCATGACGGGCGTAATGACGACATTCACTATTTTAGGGCTTATTTACCTGCATGTAAGTAGTAAAAACATCAGCAAACAGGAGTTTACGGAACCCGCACTGGATAACATCACCTTACACGAATAAATGGCAAAGAAACCTGTAACACAAAAACCAACACCGGCCAGCATTGCTGCCAAAAGCATTAAAATAAGCCGCATCGCCGCCAAAGCGGTGGTGAGGGTATTGTTATTTCTTATCCTGATGGCGTTTGTGCCGTTTTTTACCAATAACGGCTGGCAAAAGCGACTCGATAAGGTATATATTGTTATGCCCAACAAATGGGTATTGGTTTACCCGGCTATTGTGGTCATCGGCTTTATGAGCATATTTATTGTCGCCGTGAGGCAGAAATTCAGTAAAGCCGATGTAAACTGGCTATTGGTGGTGAGTACGCTGGTGCTGATTGCATGCGGGGTGACTTTCGCAGTTAGGCTGTCGCACTTACTCCATTAGACAGTTTGTCAATGATTAATATTCTTCGCGTTGGTTAAGTTATAGGTGTTTTTATCGGGCGATATAATGGTTACGTTTTTGAGGTCAATATCGCTGGCTTCTGTAATGTAGACCGCTTTTTTGGCCGATATTTTGATATTGTTGAAATACAGGTGGTTTACCTGCGCATCGGGCAGGCCGATGATGGAGATAGCCGTTTTGGCGCCGTTACAGTAAATATCGCTCAGGTGAAAATCCTGAAAGAAGGGTGTTTTATCATTGGTTTCGGGAGGATTGGTATGTCCCGCGCCGCCGTCCTCATAATAACTGCTGAACAGGATGGCTTCGTTCAGGATGTCGCGCATAAAAACATGGTCGATATAGATGTTGTGCACCAGTCCGCCCCTGCCTTTGTTGCTTTTGATGCGGATGCCGATATCGGTGTTTACAAAATTGCAGTTGGTTACCCAGATGTTGTTCATACCGGCATCGGTATTGCTGCCCACCACAAAGCCACCGTGCGCATGGTAAACAATGTTTTCGGCAATAATGATGTTCTCCAATCCGGCGGTGCCCTTTTCGGTTGTCCCGCTCGATTTCATACAGATGCCATCATCCCCCGCATGTACCGTGCAATGGTAAACAATCGCGTTTTTACAGCTCGACAAATCGATAGCATCCCCGTTTTGGGCGTAGTATTCATTCTCGATCTTTACATTACGGATGATTAGGTTGGTTATATTTTTAGGGTTAAAGGCAAAATTTGGTGAATTTTTGAACGTCGGTCCGTCAATCATTACGTTCTTACTGCTGGCAATACTTACTTCTATAGGGCGTAAACGGTCGTTTTCCGATGCTTCTTTGGTTGGGTACCACATATCGCCGTTCTTATTGAGCACCCCGCCCGACTTGGTCAGTTCGTTCCACAAGGTAGGCGCTGCCTTGCCCTGTTTTAAGGGGCGCCAGGTATCGCCGGCACCATCAAAAATGCCGTTACCGGTAACAGCTACATTCTCCAGTTTTTCGCCATATAGTTGCGGTTTGCCGCGGCCGCCGCTCATGGTAAACAAGGAGTGGTCGCTGCTGAACAGCACCAGTGTTCCCCATTCGGTATGGAGGTTTACATTGCTTTTCAGCTCGATAGGCCCGGTGAGCCAGTCGCCAGCCGGTATCAATACCGTACCGCCGCCCGCTGCCGAGCAGGCATCAATTGCTTTCGCGATTGCTACGGTGTTGAGGGTCTGCCCATCGCCAACAGCGCCGTAATCTTTGATGTCGAATGTACGTGCAGGGAACACCGGTTCGCTTATATCACCCATTTTAAAGGGCGCGTTTTTTATATACCAGGCCATATCGTGTTCCTGTGCGCAGGCGGAATTTTTGAAAATGCCTGTTATAGCTGCAATGGTTAATAGAAATAGGAAATGCTTTTTCATCGGGAAATAGTAATTGGTAAGCAATGCTAAGCAGTTTTAACGCTAAAATGAATGATTTGTGCCGATTTATTTGTGCAATCGTTCCCGATAGCAATGTGCAAATGTGAGTATGTGCAGACGTGCAAATTATTTATCGTTTTATTGAAGGATGGCAAAAGAATTGCATGTATGTTTTTGAGATCAACAATATCTAAAATCAAAACACCATGGCAAAGTATTCGGAAAAAGCGCAGGAGTATGTTGAGGAAAACATGCGCGAAATGAAAGAAGGCAAATTGAAAAGCAGCAGCGGCCAAAAGGTAACCAATCCTAAGCAGGCTATTGCCATTGGCTTATCGGAAGCAAGGAAAGATGGGCTAAAGGTACCGAAGAAGAAAGACTAAAATCAAAAAGCGCCGTTGTTTTACAACGGCGCTTAACTATGCAACTATTTAGCTTTACTTTTTATCCGGCTTTGCGGCGGGCGCGACTTTGGGTTCGGTGCTGTCTTTATTTGTATCCATCATCTCCATCAGTTTCAAGCCTAATAAACCGCTGATCGGGCCATCGGTGCCATTGGAGCCACCTATCAATACTTCAGGCATTACCTTGATATGGTTCTTTCCAATCTCTTCGGTAATCTTGAATTTGGTAAAGTTATCACCACCCATGGCCTTCACCTGTAACTCGTAGGCTTCCGCTGTGGATTTACCGATGGCCATGATTTTTTCGGCTTCAGCCAAACCCGTTTTAGAAATCCTTTCGGCCTCAGCGGAAGCGTTCAGCTTAGTCGACTCTGCTTGCGCGGCTGCCCTCACCCTTGTGGCCTCACCTTCGGCCTCGGCACGCATTTTTGTGGCGGCAGCCTCCGCGTTTAACTGTAATTTCATGCTGGTAGCCTCACCTTCCGATTTCTTAACGGCAGCGTCGGCTGTGCGTTGGGCAATCTCCACACTCTGCTGTGCCTTCACTATTTCCTTTTGTATTTCGGCAATGGCTGTTTCCTTTTCAACACCCTGGCGTTGTACCTGTGCCATACGTTGCGTTTCGTAGGTTTTTTCTTCCTCTTGCGCTATTTTACGGTCGGTCAAGGTTTTCATCAAAGCTTCCGGCGGAACGATATCGCCGATAAGGGTATCTACGGCGTTCACGTTATATTCTTCCAAAACCACGGCGATATGCTGTTTAGCTGATTCCTGTCTTTCTTTACGGGTGATCAGGAACGATATCACATCGCTGTCTTGCGCCGAGTTACGGAAGTAGTTACCAATAGTAGGCTCCAGCACCTGCGATACCAGGTTCAACATACTACCAAACCTTGCGATAACCTTTGGCGCCTCATTCGCGGGGATGTGAATAATCTGTGCCACGTCCAAATTAAAAGGGAAGCCATCTTTTGAACGTACGGTAATGGTACACAAGTTTTTATCGAGGTTATGCGCCTCGCTGCGGGCATTGGCCCAGTTCAATACCAGGTTTGTGGTTGGTACAAGCTCTACCTTCATGGTAAAGGTATTGATAGGGTAACGGCCCGGGCCAAGCGGCTCCATCCACACACCACGGAAGCCTTTGCCCACAATGTTACCATGTTTAAAGTGCTCGCCTGTAAGGTCTTTGCCGTCTTCGCCGATGTACGATATCACCACACCTACGTACCCTATTGGCACTTCAGTCATCGGGATTTCCTCTATCTGCACAGCCCATTGGTTAATATTGTACGAGCCCGCCAGTACTATTTGGGGCTGCAAACCACGATTACCACCATTGGCCAAAAAGGCATCAATATCCTGGAAGTTATTGTGGCCTTCCACATGTTTACCGGCTATTTGGCCTATAGTAATAGGCTCACCATCGAGCACGGTAATCACACCAACTTTACTTTCGTGGATAACTGTCATATCCGCGATGGATATGGTAAAAGCATAGGTATTGATACGATAGGTACCTGCCGTGATGATGGCTGTTTGACGACCCTTTTGACCACCGTTGGTCAGAAATTTTTCGGCATCCTGAAAGTTGTCGCAATCCACTTTGCGGCCCAGGATGTTACCTGTAGGTATTTCGGCACCATCTTTCGATAGTATCAAACCAATTTTACCTTCGGGGATAACGGTAAACTCTTCCATCCGGATACCGTACTGCCAGGGGAACATAAACCAGTACAAGCCCGGCGCTAAGGCTTTTGCCTGAAAACCGGCCTCCCCTTTTGTAGCGATGATACGCCCGTCGGGTAATTCCTTATCCGTACCAAAAAGCACGAATTTTTTTGTAACCAAGCCAATCTTATCTTCGGGAATCATTACCATACCGAAGATGATGCGCAGGATAGTTTTGTAAAATAAAATACATAATAAGGGTATAATAACCCACCAATAAATTGCAAATAATTCATAATGTTTAAGTTAAATTTATAGCACTAAGTACCATACAAATAACATATTCAGCAAGAAAAACAGCCCTGAACCGTCTGCATCACAGTTTTTTTACCGGTTTATAAAAAAATGAGCTTAAGCAAAAAAATATATATTAAACAATTTGCCGATGGGCTATAATTATAAAACTTGCAATAATTTGCCCAATCAAATTCTTGGGCATAAAAAAACCATCCCGGCTATCAGGATGGTTTGTATCTGTTTTCTGCCCAAAACGGGCACTCTACGTAATTATTTTACTTTGAAAGCTACCATATAATCGCCCCAGGCAAATGACACTTTACCAGCAGGGTCTATCGCGAATTTTAACAATTCGGTAAAGGCGGGTGCTTTTTGGGTTTTAACTGTTACCCTGAACACATCAAAAGCATCGCTGTAAACTGTGCCCCATTCGGTGGTTTTTTTATTGATGATGATGGTCCATTCATCGGCACCGGGGATAGTCCAAAGGCTGTATTTACCAGCAGGCAAATCCTTACCTTCCAGTTTTACATCTTTGCTAAAAGAGATGGTAGTTTCTTCGTTGGCACCTGTTCGCCATACTTTGCCATCAAAAGGGGCTATCTCTTTACCAACGGTACGACCCTTAACACCGGGCTGGCTGTAAGCAATTTCGATGTTTACGCCATTTTTTAAGGTACCCCTAACGGTATCGGGCAAGCTTGGCCTTGGTTTTTTTGGGCCGGCCGGTTTAGCCATTGGCGGTTGTGGGGGTGGCGGCGGTGCCATGGTTTGCGCGGCGGCATTAAAAGCTAAAAACGTTCCGCATGCAAAAAGCGCGGACAATACTAATTTTTTCATGGTTGGATTTATTTTAATTGTTAATGTTTATTGGTCAGCAATTGATGATGCAATTTAGCATTTATCTGTCAACTACAACAATTAAGGCTTGGCCGCAAAAGAATCTATCATTCGCATGACAATGATGGCCTCTTCTATCGAACACAGGTTATCGCCTTTATCGCTAAAAAAGTTGACCACGCGTTCTATCATGGGTTGTTGTATGTGCTGCGGGTGGGTAAACTCTTCGATATGCACCTCATCGCTATCGCCGTTTTGCCAGGTTACCGTTTTACCGAAGAAGGGGAAAATGATGCTGCCTTCGCTGCCAACGATGAGGCACTCGTCTATCTGTTCTTCGTCATCCACGTTAAAACTCCAGGAGCCGTTCAATACCACATTGTTGGGGAAAAGTGCCAGGCCGGCGGTATGGTCGTCGGCCTGGGTGATGTGAGCCTGATTTAACGAGAAGCCGTGCAAATGGGTGGGCTCGCCAAAAAAGTAGAGCATCAGGTCGAGCTGGTGCGGCGACAGATCATGAAAGTACCCGCCTCCCGACAATGCCGGGTCGACACGCCAGGCATGCTCGGTATAAGTAATGAGTTGCGGCTTGCGCGATTGCCACATTTTTATCTGCACGGTACGCACATCGCCTATTTGTTTACGGTCCAACAAATCCTTTACAAATAAAAACATGGGCAGGGCGCGGCGGTAATGCGCTACGCTTAATTTAGCTGTAGATTTCCTCGCGGCTTCCGCGATTTCAATAGCTTCTTTGGCATTCAGGGTTACCGGCTTTTCAACATACACATTGAGGCCTTCGGCCAATGCCTTCAGGGTGTATTCTTTGTGGTAAACCGGGGGGGTGGCAATGTAAATGGAGTTGATCTCCGGATCGTTCAGTAACTCGTCGGCATCGCTGTACCATTTGCCTATGCCGTGTCGTTGGGCATAATCTGCAGCTTTGGCGGCATCGCGGCGCATAACCGCTATGATTTGGCTACCATCTACTTTGTTAAATGCGGGGCCGCTTTTTACTTCGGTTACGTCGCCGCAGCCGATGATGCCCCATTTTATAGTTTGTTGGTTCATTAGTTCATTAGTTGATTGGTGTCTGTCGGCTAACCAACTCCATCTTACTTTAATATCTCCTCTATCTTAGCCAATTCCTCGGTGCTAAATTTGATGTTATCTAAGCATTTCAGCGAGTCGGTAAGTTGCTCGGGGCGACTGGCGCCGATCAATACCGTGGTTACCTCATCGTGCCTTAATATCCAAGCCAGTGCCATTTGGGCCAAGCTTTGGCCGCGTTCTAATGCAATATCGTTTAGGCGTTTTATTTGCGACAGGCGTGCTTCGGTCAGGTTGTTTTCTGTTAAGAAACCAACGCCTTTTGCCACCCGCGAATCGGTCGGGATACCCGACAGGTATTTATTTGTCAATAAACCCTGTGCCAAAGGTGAAAACGGAATGCAGCCTACGCCTTCTTTACCTAACAACTCTAACAAGCCATCTTCCACCCAACGCTCGAACATAGAGTATTTGGGCTGGTGGATAAGGCAGGGTGTGCCTAATTCTTTTAATATTTTGATGGCCTCGGCGGCTTCCTTTGGTTTATAGTTGGATATGCCCACATACAAAGCCTTGCCCTGGCGAACGATCAAATCGAGGGCCGACATGGTTTCGTATAATGGTGTATCGGGGTCGGGGCGGTGGTGGTAGTATATATCCACATAGTCCAGGTCCATGCGTTTCAGGCTTTGGTTAAGGCTGGCAACCAGGTTCTTTTTGGAACCCCATTCGCCGTAAGGGCCTTCCCACATATAGTAACCGGCTTTGGTGCTGATGATCATCTCGTCGCGGTGCGAAGCAAAATCTTCTTTCAATATCCTGCCAAAATTGATCTCGGCCGAGCCCGGAGGCGGACCGTAATTGTTGGCCAAATCGAAATGGGTGATGCCGCTATCGAACGCGGTGTGCAGGGTTTTGCGGTACGTCGACATGGTATCCACATCGCCAAAGTTATGCCACAGGCCCAGCGACACGGCCGAAAGTTTGATACCGCTGTTACCGCAACGGCGGTACAGCATATTGGAATATCTGTTTGAAGCAGGAATATAGGTCATTGGAATAGATTTGCGGGTAAAAATAAAATTTAAACTGATATAAACTATCCTGCGGTGTATTAATATTAGTCTGGAGTCCTAAGTCAGAAGTCCGAAATTATTAATCCAAGTTAACTCAATCAACTTAGTCAACCCTATCAACCACTCTCCTAATCAACATATTCTAAAATATCCCCCGGCTGGCAATCCAGCGCTTTGCAAATGGCTTCGAGGGTTTCGAGGCGGATGGCTTTGGCTTTACCCGTTTTTAGGATGGACAAATTGGACAGCGTAATACCCACCCGCGCGCTTAGCTCGTTTAGCGACATTTTGCGCCGCGCCATCATCACATCCAGGTTTATAACAATAGGCATGATTTAGATGGTTAGTTCGGTTTCTTTTTGCAGTTCGGCGGCCCGGTCGGTAAAGCGGCTTAAAACTATGAGCATGATGCCGAGGTAAAAGTAATACCAATGGATTGTTTCTTCGGGCAGCCTGAACTGCCCGTTGGTGATGTACTGTACGTAACTGTTCAGCAATTTATACTTCTCATACTCCAATGGGCCGGTGATGGCAAGCAGGAAAAAGATATAACGGAAACCGTTGCTTACTTTTTTGGAGAAGGTTAAGGTACCTTTTCCCTGCCGTGTCATCAGATAGAATATCAAAACAAACAGGTACAACAGCCCGATATGGAAAATATCCATAAAGTTGAGGTTATCGGTACTGGTCATTTTCAGGATGAGGGCCTGCCATATGCTTTGCGGGTGCCATACCAATGTTCCCGTACCATCGCCTGTTACAAAGAGGTTATGGTTGGCCAAAGCGTGTTCTTTATAATCTGTAGCTTGCGCGGTAGGCGTTAATACGGGTATCCGCATGGTGCTTTTCGAGCTATCGTACGCATCGCTTATCGTAAAAAACAAAAAGAAAGTTACGACCAGAAAGAACGGCCATATTTCTATCGGTTTAGTGCTCGCTTTGCGCTCACCCCAAAAAAATTCAATGTCGCGGCCAAACAGGGTTAGTTTTTTCATGGGTTTAGATGGTTAGTTCGGCTTCTTGTTGTGTTTTTACTGCCGTATTGTAAAATGCCAAAATAGTCCGTATTACCCATAGGCCGCCAATAAAATAAAAAAGGTTAAAGTTTCCGTCATAATGAAAGCTGGCGTCATCTTGTATGGCTTTATTAACCCATTGCGTGGTGTACAAATATTTGGCATAGTCGACAACTATTATCCCAATGGCAAGATAACACAAGGTGTTAAACCGCCAATAAAGCCGATGGTTAAATGGGTCTGAGAAATCGAAGAGTAAAATCAATATAATGGCAAAAATACTTGTCGCTGCTTTCAAAAAGAAACTCACAAAACATTCGTCGTGCTCCCCGCCGCTCAGAAATAGGAAATCAATCAAGCCATTTCCTTGAAAATCAACTTTGGTTTTAGAAGTGATAAAAGGCACCGTGTATTTAACCCCTTTAAGTGCGACTGTACCGCCGGTATGCTTATTTTCTAATAATACGGAACGTTGCATAGTAAAATAACTTCCCATATCGGACATCAAAAAAAGAGCATACAATGATACCATAATAACAAACGACCCTTTTATTTGCGATACCGGCATAAACCAGTTGCCGACTGACTTTAAAGCCCCACTCCATTTATTCATAACCTGTTACGTATTTTATTTGGTTTTACAATGATAAAAACAATTTTTTAATTTATTGCAAAACAATAAATTTTTATTTTAAATCGGGTTGTTGAAATCAGGTAATATGTTAGTAAATTTTTTTTCGCAATTGGCTTGGAATGTTAATTTTTAGCAACATTTTCATATTATTGCACGTTGTATTGTATAATCAGAATAGCGCGTATATCTAACAGATGAGACAACTCAAAATAACCCAATCCATTACCAACCGTGAGTCGCAATCGCTCGACAAATACCTGCACGAAATTGGTAAGGTTGACCTGATAACTGCCGAAGAAGAAGTAATACTTGCGCAAAAGATACGTGAAGGCGACCAGGCCGCATTGGAACGCCTCACCAAAACCAACTTACGTTTTGTGGTATCGGTAGCTAAACAATACCAAAACCAGGGCCTTACGCTGGGCGATTTGATCAACGAAGGTAACTTAGGTTTGATAAAAGCCGCCAAACGTTTCGATGAGACGAAGGGTTTTAAATTTATATCGTACGCGGTTTGGTGGATACGGCAGAGCATATTACAGGCTATTGCCGAGCAATCGCGTATTGTGCGTTTGCCTTTGAATCAGGTAGGTTCGCTGAGCAAGATCAGCAAGGCTTTCAGCAAACTGGAGCAGGAATATGAGCGTGAGCCATCGCCGGAAGAACTGGCCGATATATTGGAGACCACCGTTGATAAAATTTCGGATACGCTCAGCAACTCGGGCCGACATGTATCCATGGACGCGCCGTTTGTGCAAGGTGAAGAGAATACGTTGTTGGACGTATTGGAAAACCACGAGCCGAATACCGATTTTAACCTTATTAATGAGTCATTGTCGGAAGAGATAAAACGTTCGTTATCCACCTTAACCGAGCGCGAGCGCGAAATTGTAGTGTTATTCTTTGGTTTGGGAGGCAGTTCGCCGCTTTCGTTAGAAGAGATCGGCGAGAAGTTCAACCTCACCCGCGAGCGTGTACGACAGATCAAGGACAAGGCCCTGCAGCGTTTGAGGCATACATCGAGAAGCAAGATATTGAAATCGTATTTAGGATAGCCTCCCTATCTTATTTTTTAACCACAAAGTTCACTGAGTGAGGAAACACAGAGCGACGCTGATTTACTTTTCTGTTAACTCTGTTAAAATCTCTGTGCATCTCTGTGGTTAACATTCTTTAACTTAGCCCATCATTTTTTTACTATTATGACTATCCCAATTTACCAGGCCGATGCCTTTACCGACCAGCTTTTTGGCGGTAACCCCGCAGCAATTTGTCCGTTGACCGAATGGCTGCCCGAAGCCACCATGCAGAAAATTGCCACCGAGAACAACCTTGCCGAAACCGCCTATTTTGTAAAACAGGGCGATGGTTACGGTCTGCGCTGGTTTACGCCGGAGTATGAGATAGATCTTTGCGGGCACGCTACGCTCGCTTCGGCGCATATTTTGTTTACCGAGTTGGGCTATGCCGAAAAAACCATCAACTTTTATACGCAAAAGGCCGGCACGCTGACAGTAACGAAAAACGGTGATAAATACACGCTCAATTTCCCGAGCAGGCCACCACAGCCTGTTGCAGCTCCGCCTCACCTTATTGAGTCGCTGGGCGGGAAACCGCCCGTAGAGATACTAAAGAGTCGTGATTACTTTTTGGTTTACGAAAGCGAACAAGATATACGCGATATGAAACCTGATTTTAACCTGATGGGCAAAGTGGATACCATTGGCGTTATTGTTACCGCTGTCGGCGATACGGTTGATTTTGTATCGCGCTTCTTCGCGCCATCGGCTGGGATAAATGAGGATCCGGTAACGGGCTCGGCGCATTGTAATTTGATACCGTATTGGGCCAGAAAGTTAGGCGAGGATAAATTGCACGCTTATCAAATATCTTCCCGCAAAGGTGAGTTATGGTGCGAGAACAAAGGTGAGCGCGTGCTGATGAGCGGCAAAGCGGTTACTTATTTGAAGGGGGAGATATACGTGTAAGTGACCACGTCATTGCGATCCGTTGGCTAGCGGAGAAGCAATCTCTGCACATACATGTCGAGGACACATATCTGAGACCTATCGCGCAGAGGTTGCTTCGTTCCTCGCAATGACGCTTTTATTAATAAGTTTAGTTTGCTACTCCCAGTAACACTTCTTTCTTCAACCCTTCAATCCAATTATTAAATAAACCCGACTCTATTTCAACGGCTTTGTTGGCGTGTGTTTGCCAATCCGGTGAGAAGGCTTTGAGCTGGTTGATCATTTCTTCCAAGTGTCCTTCTTCTTCCAGGATGATGGATTTTACGTTGACCTTGCTTCCCGCGGCATCCAGAGCAGTTTGGTAAACCGGGTAAAGCTCGTCCGCACGCACTTCGATGGCGTATGTAACTAAAAGGTATGCGGCGAAACGCAGGTCCCGGCCACTCAGTTTCAGCTCTGTTTTTAGGTAACGGCAAACTTCAACATCCAGCAGGTTAAGGTAGTATTTGCTTTGGGCAGGGGCTATCAGATACCGGGTGGCATAAGTTGGGCAAAGGTCATTCCCTACTTTCTCCAATTGCTTTTTGAGGTAGAAAGCGTGGCGGTGTTCTTCAGCCGCGTGTTTGAGGATGATATAGGTAACGGTCGCCATATCCTCGCTGGCCGAAATTTTGCGCGCGCCGGTATTTTCCATCAGCGAAAGCGTGTTTAGCCAACGCGCATGTAAACCATTATCAGCTACTATGGTATTCAGTAAGTTCTCCATTAAAATTTGTCTAAGGCCTCTTCAATTTTGCCGTAAATATAGTCCAGTTGGGCATCGGTTATGCAATATGGCGGTAAAATGTATAAGATGTTACCCAATGGGCGCAGGATAATGCCCTCGCCTAAAAAGTAGGCGTACAGTTTATCGCGCAAGCCGCTAAAGTAGGATGTATTGCTGCCCGTTTCCCACTCCATCGCAATGATAGTGCCCGTTTGGCGTATGGCTTTTAGTTTAGGATGTGATTTTATTTTAGCGCCAAAAGCTTTATGGCTGGCCTCGATGCGTTGGATATTGGCCATGGTTTCGGGCTGTAAAAACAAATCCATACTGGCCGACGCAGCAGTGCAGGCGATGGGGTTGGCGGTAAAGGAATGCCCGTGGAACAAGGTCTTCAATTTATCATCCGAAAGGAAGGCATCATAAATTTGCTGCGTGCAGGTGGTTATACCTAATGCCATCGAGCCACCGGTCAACCCTTTTGAGAAACACATGATATCGGGTTGCTGCTGCAGATGGTCGCAGGCGAAGGGTTTGCCGGTGCGGCCAAAGCCGGTCATTACTTCGTCGGCAATGGTTAATACACCTTCAGTTTGGCAATGCGCCATCAGTTCATCCAGGTATTTTGCCTCATACATCAACATCCCGCCCGAGCCTTGTATCAATGGCTCAAAAATAAAGCAGGCTAATTCGGAGTTTAGATGTGAGATATGGGATTTTAGACCTTCAATATTTTCAGCATCCGGCAAGTCAATAAACTCAACTTCAAACAACATCGAGTCGAAAGCTTTGGTAAACGCGCTGCGGCCGCTAACGGCCATGGCGCCAAAGGTATCGCCGTGGTAGGCGTTGTTAAAAGCCAATATTTTGGTACGATGAATACCCTGGTTGTTCCAGTATTGCAGGCACATTTTAAGGGCAACTTCAACAGCTGTTGAGCCGTTATCAGAGTAAAATACTTTGCCCTGGTTTTTCGGAATGATTTTTAACAAGCGCTCAGCCAGTTCAACCGCGATGGGATGCGTGAAGCCTGCGAATATCACATGCTCCAATTGCAGTGCCTGTTCATATATTTTTTGCGCAATGTGCGGGTGCGAATGCCCGTGGATATTGGTCCACCAGGATGATACAGCGTCGATATAGGTTTTACCGTCTTCGGCATACAACAAAGCGCCTTGCCCCTTTACTATCGGGATGGGCGGCAAAGCGGTTTGCATTTGGGTGTAAGGGTGCCATATTACGGCAAGGTCGCGTTCAACTAAGTCCATAGCCATCTTTTAATAATTCAACTACATATTTATCAACCGGGAAGGTGGCATCTTCCGGCGTTAATTCATCAATTTTAACCCAGCGGAATGATTGCTGTGGTTCGGTATCGCCATCAAAATCAAAAGCTTTGGTTTTAGTGGCCAGTTTAACCGGTTCGGTATTTTTTACGATATAGTAAACCGCGATGAGCTGTGTATCACCAAATATCGACTTTACAAAAAAATCGGTAGTATAATAATGTTGTACCACATCAACATCCAGGTTACATTCTTCTATAAATTCACGTTTCAGGCCATCTATCATACCTTCGCCGTACTCCAGGCCTCCACCCGGGAATTTGGAAAAACGCATGCCGCGCTCCCATTCATCGCTGATGAGTACCTGGTTATCTTCGTTTATCAATAAGCCATACACACGTACATTAAACTTGCTCATCTATTCAAAGTGTTTTTTATTGCGGGTAACGTTTTCCATGGTCCAAAAAATATCTTTCGATTTCGGCTCGGTGCGTATGAGGCAGTCGGGCATGTTACAATAATAGCAACATTCCGGTATGCATGGGTCGGTATGGATAAAAAACTCAGTTTTGATACTTACCTGGCTGTTTATCAAATCGTCCACCTCTTTCACTTCCTGGTGCACCCGGTTCAGGTCGAAATAGTTTGGCAAGGTTAAATGGCAGTCGATATGTAGTTCATTCCCATATTTTTGCGCACGCAAATTATGAATGTCAATCCAGGCTTCGTCGCGTTTGTCGTTCAAAATCTGCACAACATGTTCAACTATTTTAAAGTCAGCTTCGTCCATTAGTCCGGCTATGGATTTTCGGGTGAGCTTATATCCAACATAGCCAATATAAAATGCCACCAAAATGGATAGCAAGTTATCCAATATCTCCAACCGGGTAAAGTAGATGAGCACCAGGCCAACAACCAGGCCGATACTGGTTATCATATCGGTAATGAGGTGCCGACCATCTGCATCCAATGTCATCGATTGCAGCGTTTTTCCTTTATGGATGAGGAACCATCCTAAAAATCCGTTGATGATGCCTGTTATGCCGATGATAAAAGCACCTAACAGGATAGCGTGTATAGGATGGGGGCTAAAAATACCGAATGCCGATTTAAATATGATCATGAGGGCGGCAATCATGATGAGGATGCCCTCGACAAAAACAGAGAAAAACTCCACTTTTCCGTGCCCGTAAGGGTGGTTTTCATCTCGAGGCTGTGCCGAAAGATAGATACTGAAGAATGCGAAAGCGCTTGCCAAAACATTGACGATGCTCTCGGCGGCATCGGTCAATATAAAATTTGACGAGGTTAAAAGGTAGGCGGCAAATTTGGCAACCATTAAAAAGGTACCGGTAATTAACGAAATGAGTATGATGCGCCTTTGCTCGTTCAAGTAGGTGTTGAATTTGTCAAATTTATAAATAACAAGCTAAACAGCAGTAAACTTATTTTCTATATTTGCCGCGTTAACAAAAAAGACGATATGACTGTATTAAGCGACAGGATAAATAATTTATCCGAATCTGCAACGATTAAAATGGCCAAATTAGGCCGCGAACTTTCGGCCAAAGGTGTTGATGTGATCAGCCTGAGCTTTGGCGAGCCCGATTTTCATACACCTGAGTACATCAAGACCGCTGCCAAACTGGCAATGGACCAAAACTATACTTATTATACCCCGGTAGCCGGTTACCCTGAACTGCGAAAGGCTATTGCCAATAAGCTGAAGACCGAGAATGGTTTGGATTACGATGCAAGCCAGATCGTGGTATCAACAGGTGCCAAGCAAGCCATCGCGAACGCTTTGTTGTGTTTGGTAAACCCCGGTGAAGAGGTAATTATCCCTACACCGTATTGGGTATCGTATAGCGAAGTGGTAAAGCTTACCGAGGGCAAAAGCGTGTTCATCAACACTACTGTTGAGCAAAACTTTAAGATAACACCTGAGCAATTAGAGGCGGCCATCACACCGAAAACCAAATTGTTTATGTTCTCATCGCCGTGCAACCCTACCGGCAGTGTTTACAGCGAAGAAGAACTGGCAGGCCTGGTAAAGGTGTTTGAGAAATATCCCAATATCTATATCCTTTCGGACGAGATATACGAGCATATCAACTTTGTTGAAAAATGTGTTTCCATAGCCTCTTTCCCATCGGTTAAGGACCGTGTAGTAATCATCAACGGCTTTTCGAAAGCTTACGCGATGACCGGCTGGCGCATCGGGTACTCGGCATCGAACAAAGAAATTGCCTCAGCTTGCGATAAACTGCAAGGCCAGATCACATCGGGCACCTGCTCCATTACCCAACGTGCCGGTATAGCAGCCTGCGAAGGTGGCTTGGAGTCGGTTTACGAAATGCGCGCGGCTTTCCGCAAACGCCGGGATATTGTTTACGAACTTTTGAAAAATATCGACGGCATAAAAGTGAACCTGCCCGAAGGCGCGTTTTACTTCTTTCCGGATGTTACTTCGTTCTTCGGCAAAAGCTATGAGGGCAAAACCTATAATGATGCAGATGAGCTAAGCATTTTCCTGTTGGAAGAAGCGCATGTGGCTACCGTTGGCGGAGATTCGTTCGGCGACCCGAAATCGATACGCATATCGTACGCCGCATCGGAAGAAAAACTGATCGAAGCCATGAACAGGATAAAAACAGCTTTGGCTAAATTGAAATAAGAAATAGCATCCCCTAATTAAAAAAACAGCGATGAGGTTAAACCCATCGCTATTTTTTTTAGCCTCCGCCCGAGCGCCCCTGCTCATCGGCCGAGCCTACTTTATGTTGCCGCTCCGGTTTACTTTTTTTACCTAATGCATAGTTTAAACTTAACTGAATAGTTCTGAAAAAGGATTGCAAATGCCCATTAAAATTTTGATTTTGATAAACAGTGTTATAGTTGGTATAGCTGGTATTAAAAACATCATATATCTGGAACTGTATTGAACCTTTGGATTCAAAAATACTTTTACTTATCGAGGCATCGAAATGATAGCTTGCATTTAAATCGTAGTAACCTTGATAGTGGGGCGAGTCATAGTACCCTATAACCTCGGCTTTAAATTGCTTTAAAAAAACGAACTGTTGGTGCACGTTCAAAATGGCTTCCTCTGTATTTACATTAAAGGAGTTGCCGGCAAAACTGTTATCAAAATGTTGGTACGATACATCAAGATTGATATTAGCGTTCCACCATTTTGTTATATTAACAGGGGCATTAAAAATAGCATTGTAAGTATAATAGTTCCCAAAATTGACACGTTGTGATACAATATTGCCTGGTAAAACAATCAAGTAAATGTTATCGTTTACCAACGAAGCCTGTAGGCTAACGCTGAATTTTTGCCTGTAAATATTAGTCAGTTCGATGCTGTTGGTGTACTGTGGTTTAAGCGCGGGGTTACCTTCGGAGTAATTGTATTGGTCCTGATAACTCACGAAGGGGTTCAAATCAGCGTAATTCGGCCTTTTTATTCTCCGTCCATACGAAAACGACAATTGGTTATCGGCATTTACATTGGTGGTCAATAATAAGGATGGGAAAAAATCGGTATAGTTATTTTTATACACTTGTTGGCCGCCGTTCAAGGGCGTTGCCGTACCTGTATTTATGGTTTGCTCGGCACGCAGCCCGGCCTCTAAGGTGGTGGTTTTACTTAAAAGCGTATTATAGGTTAAGCCAAACGCGTTTATTTGTTCGTGAAAATTGAACCCGCTTGTAAAAGAGGGGTCCGGGATTAGCTGGCCATTTACCACATCGCCAAAGGTGGCGCTGTTATCGGTATTAACATAGCTCAGTTTGGCCTGGGCCAGCAACGATGAATTTTTACCCGTTTTTATATCATCGGCAATTGTACCGGTATATATATGGTATAGTGTAGGAAAAATATTTTGCAGCAACAAAGTTCTATACAACGCATTATACCCATTATAATAATTGCTTACAATATTTTCGGTTGGTTTCCTGTCAAACACCGTGTAGTCCGCATCGGCCGATAAGGTGCCTAATTTACCAAGGTCGTTCTTGTAGTCAACATCAACAGTGTAATTTACCAACCTGCGCAGCACTGCCGATTGTGTGATGATGGATGAATCAGGTACACCATTGGTAAATATATTGCTGGTGGTGCCTTTATGGTAGTCGTAATTGCTGTAAGTACCATTTACTAAAAAACCGATGATCTGTTTAGGGTTTATGGTATAATCCATACCCAGCCTAAGTATATTAGCGCTTTCGTGCAGGTCATCCAAATAGTCGGTTTGCACTTGTTGGGCCGCAGGGTCGAAAACGGTCCTGTCTATGCTTGAAAGCCTTTCGGTAACATTGTTTGCATGTGTAAAGCCTCCGTACCAGCTTGTGTTTTTGGTATTGTAATCGAAGTTAAAGCCTGTGTTCCATTTTTGCTTGGTACCATATTGGGGGTTAATGTCAATGATACCGTATGTGCCGTTAACCGAAGCGCTGAAGCCGGCCGTTTTATCGCGGTGCTGCTTAATGTTGATGATGCCGCCCGATCCTTCGGCACTCTGACCTGCGCCGGGATGACTGATCAGTTCGAGTTGCGAAATGGTATTGCTGGGCGTATTGCGCAACATTTCGGCAAGGTCAGCGGGCGATAAATAACTCTGCCTGCCATTTATCATTATTTGTACATCCTTGCCGTTAAGGGTTACGTTACCATTGCCATCGACCTGGACACCCGGAGCGGTGCCCAATACATCCAAGGCTGTACCTCCTGCCGATAATATACTTTTCCCAACATTCACCACGGTTTTTCCGGGTTTTACATCAACAATGGGTATCGTTGCCTTAATATTTACCTGGCCAAGGTTTTTGCCCTTATTTAATTGAATGGTGCCGGCATCGGTGGTTGCACCGGGGCCGATGTTGACTGCGCGCATCGCACGGGCATATCCTATATTGGTAACACCCAACAGGTAGTCCCCTGGTTTTAAACCTTTCAGTTCAAAAATACCTTGCTCGTTTGTGAGGGCCATCTTGACCAAACTTGAGTCGCTGGTTTTTAATAACGATATGGTGGCATCAACAATAGCTATATTGCCGGTTTCGGTGATTTTTCCTTTAACCGAGCCCGTTAACTGCTGTGCCGAGGCCGAAAAAAAGCACAGCATGCCCAATATCCCTATCAGGATTTTAAGCAAATTGTTTTCGGCACAGTTAACGTAATGTTTTACCAATTAGTGAAAATATTTGGTCTCAATTTAGTTACACTAATTTTAAATTGCAACTATTGTGAGATAACAATTATAATAAAAAGGGGAAATTTTTATTATGAATTAATTCGCCGCTAAATATAAGCTTTTATACGATATTATCTATTACTAAAGTTACGATTATCATTTTTTTTAATAAATAACACATTTTATACAGCTAACATTAAATGTTTATCTTACCCATTCAAATTATCAAAAGCAAATAAGCTAATTTGGCACCAGCAACCGGTTTATGACAGACATACCTACCAACCCCGAACAGTTACGTTTAGACGAAAATGCCAAAAAAGAGGTACCCTTAGAACATTGGGGGCCCTATTTAAGCGAGCGCCAATGGGCCACCGTGCGCGAAGATTACAGCACCAACGGCGATGCCTGGAACTACTTTACGCACGACCAGGCACGAAGCCGGGCATACCGATGGGGCGAAGATGGCCTGGCGGGGATATCCGACTATTACCAACGCCTGTGTTTTGCCATTGCTTTATGGAACGGTAAAGACCCGATTTTGAAAGAACGCCTGTTTGGCTTGCCCAACGGGCAGGGCAACCATGGCGAAGATGTGAAGGAACTTTATTATTATTTAGATAATGTACCATCGCATTATTATATGAAATACTTGTACAAATATCCGCAACAGGAGTTTCCGTATGATGAGTTGGTGAGTGTGAACATGGGCCGCTCGAAATTAGAGCCTGAATACGAGTTGCTTGATACCCATATTTTTGATAACGACCGCTATTTTGATGTATATGTTACTTACGCAAAAAATAACAGTAGTGATATCCAAATATGCATTGAAATAGTGAACCGCGCTGCCGAAAGCGCTGATATTACCATATTGCCTACGCTTTGGTTTTATAATTACTGGCAGTTTGACCAGGTAAAGCCTAAGCCGGTCATCACTAAAGTAAACGACAATTGCGTTATGGCAACCCATCCCAACGGCGGCGACCATTATTTATACCACCAGGATGCCCGGTTTACCATGTTTACCGAAAATGATACCAATAAGGAGCGCATTTTTAAGCAGCCGAATGACAGCATATTTGTAAAAGACGCTTTTCATGAAGCGATCATCGAAAAAGAAAACCTTGATCAATTTAAAAACAAAGCAGATGGCACTAAATTTTCGCCGGTGTACCAGTATACCGTCCCCTCAAAGGGCAGCCAAAAAATATACCTGCGCCTGAGCAAATTGCCGGTTGAAAGTCCGTTTGCCGACGGGTTTGAAAAGCTATTTGATACCCGGAAACAAGAGGCGGATACCTTTTACCAGCAAATGCTGACCGCCAATACCAGCCCCGAACAGGCCATTATACAGCGGCAGGCCTTTGCCGGGCTATTGTGGAATAAACAGTATTATCATTATGATATCCGTGCGATGGTGTACAAGGGTAAAGACGCGTCGCCCGCCCTGGAAACCCGGCCTAACGACCGAAACAGCAGTTGGAAATACCTGAAGAACCAGGACGTGATATCGATGCCCGATAAATGGGAATACCCATGGTACGCGGCCTGGGACCTGGCTTTCCATTGTGTGCCGATGGCGTTGGTGGACCCGGTTTTTGCCAAGAACCAGTTGATCCTGATCATGCGCGAATGGTATATGAATTCGGAAGGGCAAATACCTGCCTACGAATGGAATTTTAGCGATGTGAACCCGCCCGTACAGGCCTGGGCGGCCTTACAGGTTTACCGCATCGAAAAAGAAAAAAAGGGCGTTGGCGATATTACTTTTTTAAAGCGCGTTTTCCAAAAACTGGTGGTAAACTTTACCTGGTGGGCCAACCGAAAGGATTTGGAAGGCAATAATATTTTTTCGGGCGGGTTTTTGGGTTTGGACAATATCGGGGTGTTCGACCGAAGCAGCACCATAAAGGACGCTGTTTTGGAACAGGTTGACGGTACCAGTTGGATGGGCGCTTTCGCGTTGAACATGATGGATATGGCCATTGAGATATCGCTGGTGGATGAGGCTTTTGAAGACATGGCCGTTAAGTTTTATGAGCATTACGTGCTGATAGCGGAGGCATTGAACGAGCTTGGCCTTTGGGACGAAGAGGACGGCTTTTTTTATGATACTTTACGGATGGACGTGGGCAACCCCTATCACCTTAAGGTACGCTCGTTAGTGGGCCTGACCTCGATGTTCGCGGTATCGGTATTTCAATTGGATAATTACGACAAACTAAAAGATTTTAGGAAACGTGCCGGCTGGCTGAACCGCTACCGCACACAAAACAAGTTGTTTTTGCCCCTATCGGATAACGGGAAGGGCAAGGTACTGTTGTCGCTGGTGCCGTTTGACCGTTTGGTAAAACTGATGAACCGTATATGCGACGAGAACGAGTTTTTGGGCAAGGGCGGTATACGTGCCTTATCAAAATTCCATTTGAACAACCCGTATACGGCGAACATAAACGGCAATTCGTACTCGATAAAGTATGAGCCGGGCGACTCGACCACCAACCTGTTTGGCGGCAACTCTAACTGGCGCGGCCCTATATGGATGCCGATGAACTTTTTGCTGATCAACGCGATAAAAAAATACGCGGAGTTTTATGGAGAGGAAACCAAATTTAAGTTCCCCGCGGGTAGCGATAAGGAAGTGAGCATAGCCGATGTGGCCAACGAACTGAGCCGCAGGTTGGTGAGTATTTTTGAGAAGGACGAAAACGGCGCAAGGCCGGTACATGGCATACATGCCGATTTTTACCAAAAGCCGGAAAATGCCGACCTGCTGCTATATTATGAATACTTTCACGGCGATGAAGCCTTTGGCTTGGGTGCCAGCCACCAAACCGGCTGGAGTGCCTTGATAGCGAATATGATAAACGATATTTATTAGAGCGCGCAAAAGCGCGAAGACGCAAAGTCTGTTTAGCGGCTTATCAAGCCTATTAACGGAATGACCCCTCCCAGCCACTACACCGGCAGCCGCCCCCCTCCCCAAGGAGGGAAATAATCGCGGTAAGTTTTTTTACAAAAAAGCGGGGTGCCGCTTTCGCAACACCCCGCCACAACTAAACTAACAACCTATTATGAAATACCATGCGCGCTGCACTCATCTGTTTCACTCATCCACCGGCACATGGTAGCTCATCATCTATATAAAAAACCCGGTTATTTGATTGCTATTTCGCGGGTTTGAATTTTAGCTTCTTCTTTTTTAGCAACGCTTATGTTCAACACACCGTCGGTATATTCGGCGTTGATGTTGGCGTAATCAACAGTTTCGGGCAAAGTAAATGTCCTTACGAAAGAGTTGTAGCTGTATTCGCGTTTGCTGTATTTTTTTGTTTCGTCAACGTTTTCGGTTTTCTTTTCGGCCGAAACGCTTAACAGGTTTTTTTCAAGGTTGATTTTAAAGTCTTCTTTCTTTAAGCCGGGCACTGCCATTTCGATGTGGAAATTATTTTCGGTTTCGGCAATGTTAACCGCAGGTACACGCGATACCAACCTGTCGCCCAAAAAAGTGTCGTTCAATATCGAATCGAACACATCGGTAAATAATGGGTTTAATGCGTTGTTTTTTTGTCCGTTTGCAAATTTTACAAGTGTCATTTTTATGTCCTCCTAAGTATGGTTTTTTATTAACTTCGTAAACCCTATTTCAATTGATATACCAATTGATTTTTTGAGGGACTTTTGGACAATTGTGCATTTTTATGCAGACACATTGTCGCTTATTATTTTTTTATACAGACATATTGACATAAAATGCCACCATCGCTCGCTAATTTTAAATATAAAACCCCGATACATATCCGCTTTTCGGACATGGACGCCTTTGGGCACGTGAACAATGCTATCTATCTCACCTACTTCGAAATAGCGCGCGGCAACTACTGGACCAACATTATTGAGTGGGACTGGAATGAAATGGGCATTATTTTAGGCCGCTCGGAAATTTATTATCGCAAACCCATCACCTTGGACGACCAGATTGTTTGCTATGTGCGCACCAGCCGCGTGGGCAACAGCAGTTTTGATGTGGAGTACATCCTATCGAAAGTGGTGGGCGACCATGAAGAAATATGCACCACCGGCAAAACGGTTTGCATCAGTTACGACTATAAGTTAGGCAAATCGATGCCGATACCCGATAAACAGCGCAAAAAGATGATCAGCTATGATGAGCCGAGGCTGATTATGAATAGTTAGGGAGTTATCTTCCCCGGATTCAATATCCCATTGGGGTCAAAAACCTGCTTTATTCCTCGCATCAAATTCAGGTTTATTTCCGCATACTTCAAGGACATAAACTCTTTTTGTACCAGGCCGATGCCGTGCTCGCCGCTGATGGTGCCGCCGAGGGCTACTGTCAATTCAAATATCTCTTTGATGCCGTCTTTTAGTTTGGTGTTCCAGTCGGCGTCGCTCATGCCGGCTTTAATGATGTTGACGTGCAGGTTGCCATCACCGGCGTGGCCGTAGCAAACGGATTCGAAGCCATATTTCGCTCCTACTTCTTTGATGCCTTTGATGAGCGCGGGCAGTTCGGCACGGGGCACTACGGTATCTTCTTCCTTGTAGATGGAGTTTGATTTAACGGACACCGCCATGGTGCGGCGCATGTACCAAAGCTCTTCTTTTTGGGCGGATGAATCGGCAAACAAAATATCCCGGCAATCAAATTCTTCCAATACAGTGTTTATCTTCTCGCAATCGCCAAAAATAACGTCGGGATTGGTGCCATCGACCTCGATAAGGAGGTAAGCATTGATGCCATCCAGCAAATTAAAATTGATGCCATCGTGCTCTTTTACCCATTCGATACCTTTGCGCTCCATAAACTCGAGCGCAGAGGGTACCAGTCCGGCGCGGAATATGGCCGATACCGCTCCGCAGGCCTGCTCGTTGGTAGTGAACGAGGCCAGCATCAAGGCGGTGTGCGTTGGTTTGGGTATCAGTTTTACCACTATTTTGGTGATAATGCCCAGTGTGCCTTCGGAACCTATCAATAGCTGAGTCAAGTTATAGCCCGATGCATATTTGAGCGTGTTGGCACCCGTCCAGATGATATCGCCGGAAGGCAAAACCAGTTCGAAATTGAGCACATACTCGCGGATGGTGCCATATTTTACCACACGCGGGCCGCCGCTGCAATTGGCCATATTGCCGCCGATAAAGCAACTGCCCTTACTTGCCGGGTCGACGGGGTAAAATAAGCCTTTTTCTTCCACGGCGTTCATAAATACTTCGGTGATAACACCCGGTTCGACGGTGGCCTGTAGGTTGCGCTCGTCGATAGCGATGATGGTATTGAAACGCTCCATTGAAATAATCAAACCACCATGAATGGGCAATGCCCCACCTGCCAAACCTGTGCCGGCACCGCGCGGGGTTACCGGTATGAGGTGGGCGTTGCAAAGTTTTAACAAAGCGGATACCTCGGCAGCGGTTTTTGGTTTTACGGCTACTTCGGGGTAATAGTGCAGGTCTTCGGTTTCATCGTGGCTGTAGCGCTCCAGGTCGTCGCGACGGGTATACACATTGGCATCGCCAACAATGGTTTTTATCTGCGAAAGCAGGCCGACGCTGATTGTATTAAATTTCATTGGGCTTGTGGTAGGTAATTTGAACGAAAGAACATTCCACATCGCCGTTTAAGGGCGGGTCGAGTTTTTTAAGGCTTACGCGGATGGCTTCGGCAAAAGGATAAACCGTTTTTATCTCGTCGATAATGCCCTGCACTACGGTTTCGAGCAGTTTTCGGGTAATGTTCATGTGCTTTTCAGCGATCAGGTAAAGCGTTTCGTAGTTTACGGTATGGGCTATCTCATCGGTATTAAAATGCTGTTGCTGCAAAAATTCCACATCCACATCCACCATAAAATCATTGCCGTCAACGCGCTCTTCGGGGTAAAAGCCGTGGTAGGCAAAAAAACGGGCACCCTGTAAACCAACTTTAACCATGCGGTAAAGTTAGGGAAGTTTACGCTCCATCATATTGCCATCCTCATAAATTTCATCACTTATAAGCTTACCATCCTCGGTATACATTTTGCGTTCACCATTAAGTTTTCCATCGGTTACACTGACATCCATTTTTAGCTTACCGTTTTGGTAATAAACCATCTGCCGCCCATCACGTACCCCCATTTTATAATACTGTATCGTTTTAGGACTTCCGTTTTCATAATAGTCCATTTACTTCCCGTCAAGCACATCCATTATAACATGTTGTATAACTTTTATTTTGCCATTCTGAAACCAGGCTTTTATTTCACCGTCTCTCATTCCATTAAGAACCTCGCCTCTGGACTCAAGTTGCCCGTCCCAATAATATTTTTCACAATATCCAGTTGGTGTGTTTTTAAAAAATGAAGCCATTTGTAATTTGCCAGTTTCGGACCAATGCCTAATATTCCATGATTCAGCACTTGTTTTATACCTATAATTGCTATCCTCCCGGTTCCCATTTTCATAATAATTTTCAATGCTGCCGGTATCGTTCTTTAAATTATAGAACACGTGCAATCTGCCCGATTCGTAATACTTACGCCAATGACCGTAGGTATGATTTTGGATATTACCCTCGCCTGTGAGGTAACCTTTCTGTGCATAAGTTTTTAGCGGGCCGTCATGCAAAAAATACATGATCGTGTCACCGTCCTTTTTAAATTCAGAAGCAAATGGCTTACCATCCATCCCATAATAAAGTGTGGTATCCACAGAAACTCCATTAACCAGTCTAAATTTCGAAAATACTTTCCCATTTGAATAGAACCTCGTCAATACCCCATTTTGTATCTGTACACCACTACCTTTTACAGGTACCCAACTCCCTTTATCTGTTTTAGCATCAACCCACCAAACAAAATTTTCATTCCGTTTGCTTGCATCGTCAAATGAATCCTTGCAACCAGTTAAAATAGCGCTTACAAATAATAGTAGTAGATATGGTTTCATAAGGTTTATCAAATATTCTTAAATTTACCAAAATTTCAAATATACACAAAACGAGTTTCGTCGGCAGTGAAATACTACCCCAAAAACTTTTCCTCCACCATAAAATCATTGCCGTCAACCCGCTCTTCGGCGTAAAAGCCGTGGTAGGCAAAAAAACGGACACCTTGTAAACCAACTTTAACCATGCGGTAAAGTTAGGATAAACGGGTAAATTTTTGTATATTGTATGATTGTTGTAAAGTTAAAAAGTTGTAAGGTTGAAATGTTAAAAGCTTGTTGTTATTTCTTACTTTTTCCCCCTCTCTTTAGTCATTGGGTCATTAAGTTATTAGTCATTGGCCGGATGCCTAAAGGGAAGGAGCTTGATATATGTTTAAATTAATTCTTACTTTTTCCCCCTCTCTTTAGTCATTGGGTCATTAAGTCATTAGTCATCGGCCGGACGCTTAAAGGGAAGGAGCTTGATATATGTTTAAATTAATTCTTACTTTTTCCCCCTTTGCCGGTTCATTGGTTCATCAGTTCATTAGTTTATTGGGAGTGCGGGGTGATCTGTTATTTCGTACTCCCGCCCCCCTCGCGTTTTGTGGGGTTGATTAAATAGAAAAAAGGTGTTGATGGTCATTCCATCACTTATATATTAATTATTAGTTTTGTTAAACATAATTTTGCCTATGCCGAAAACAGACCTATACCAAAGCCCGGATTATTATTTATTGGATGAGCTGTTGAGCGAAGAGCATTTGCTGATACGCAAAACAGTGCGGGATTGGGTGAAGAAGGAATTGAGCCCGATAATTGAGGAACATGCGCAGAATGCTACCTTCCCTAAACAATTATTGAAAGGCCTGGCCGAATTGGGTGCATTCGGGCCGACGATACCGGTGGAATACGGGGGCGCGGGTTTGGATTATATTGCTTACGGCATTATGATGCAGGAAATTGAGCGGGGCGATTCGGGGATACGGTCGACAGCATCGGTGCAGGGCTCGTTGGTGATGTACCCGATATATGCCTATGGCAGCGAAGAACAGCGTAAAAAATATCTGCCCAAATTAGCCAGCGGCGAAATGATGGGCTGCTTTGGGTTGACTGAACCCGACCATGGCTCGGATCCGGGCGGTATGACGACCAATTTTAAAGACATGGGCGACCACTACCTGCTGAACGGCGCGAAAATGTGGATTTCGAACGCGCCTTTTGCGGATATAGCTGTTGTGTGGGCTAAAAGTGAGGCAGGGAAGATACACGGCTTGTTAGTAGAACGCGGTATGGAAGGCTTTTCCACGCCCGAAACGCATAACAAATGGTCACTTAGGGCATCGGCAACGGGCGAGTTGGTGTTTGACAATGTTAAGATCCTGAAAGGAAACCTGCTGCCAAACGTGGCCGGGCTGAAAGGTCCGTTAGGTTGTTTAAACCAGGCGCGCTACGGTATTGCCTGGGGCGCCTTAGGTTGCGCGATGGATTGTTATGATACGGCCTTGCGTTATACCAAACAGCGTAAACAATTTGGCAAGCCCATAGCAGCCTTCCAGCTACAACAAAAAAAACTGGCCGAAATGATCACCGAAATCACCAAGGCCCAACTATTGGTTTGGCGGTTGGGTATATTGAAAAATGAGAACAGGGCTACTCCCGCGCAAATATCGATGGCTAAACGCAACAGCGTGGAAACCGCCATTACCATTGCCCGCGAGGCCAGGCAAATGCTGGGCGGCATGGGCATTACGGGCGAATACCCCATTATGCGGCACATGATGAACCTTGAGTCGGTTATTACGTATGAAGGGACACATGATATACATTTATTGATAACCGGGATGGACATTACCGGCGAGGATGCATTTAAATAATTGATTTTTAGACTTATATTTTTCAATTTTAATAGCAATTAGTGTAAAAATTTATAAACTTTGATCTTGTTTTTTATATTTTTGATAATCCATCAATAAATGCCAGAAATCAGTACAAAAAATACAGGCAAACATAAAAAGTTGTATATCAATCTTTTTTGTGCCATTATGTGCTTTTTTGTGGTGATAGTTACCGGATGCGATCAAAAACCGAACAACAATTCATCGCCGGCGGGTTTCAAAAAGATACTCGACTCAGCTTCGCAAATCTATTTTAACAAAGACCATGTAAAGGGTTTACGCATCATTGATTCGGCGGCTTCAAAATATAAAAACATATCGGTAGCTGATAGATTTGAGGTTTACCGTTTACATTGCGACTATTTTGTAAACATTGCGGGCAATAATGACAAAGGCCTGCTTTACGCGGACAGCCTGCTGATGGTTTTGGATAACAGCGGCCACCCGGAGGCTTATCCAAAACTATACGGGATAGCCTATTTTTCGTTGGGCGATGTGGCTTTTAACAAGCAGAAATATATTGAAGCTTATCAGTACTATTATAAAGGTAAAGTAACAGGCCGTAATAACTTAGACAACTGCACGCTTGGCGACTACAGTTACCGTTTGGGGATGGTAATGTATAAACAAGAGCATTTTGGCCTCGCGGCTGATTATTTTAACCAGAGTTTTATTGAATCAAAGTCGTGCGATGAGAATTTCGCGACATTTTACCGTCGGCAAGAGTTATTGGACAATGCCGCGTTAAGTTATTATAAGGCCGGGATAACGGACAGTGCAGGTATCTATTACAATAAAACGCTAAACTTTATTGATACCGAAGGAGCTAAATATCCTGAAAAGAAAGGCATGATAGAGGTTGCAAAAGGTGTGGTTTACGGCAACCAGGCTCAATTATTTACGATACAAAAAGATTATGAAAAAGCCGCAAACCTGCTTAAAAAGAGCTTTGCCATTAACTTAAAAAAGGATAACGATAACCGAGATGCTGAACTGAGCGAACTAAAACTCGCCCATATTTATGTGGAGCAGAATGCAGCTGATTCGCTTTACCTTTTGCTGCAAAATATCAGACGGCAATTGGATACGGTTAAAAACCCTGATGCCGAAGTCGACTGGAGCCATTTGATGGCCAATTACTATCAAAGCAAAAGCAACCTTAAAGAGGCATTGCTTTATTTTAACAAATATGCCCAATTAAAAGACTCCAGCGATGTAGCGAAACACAAGCTGCTCGAGATTGACGCCAGTCAGCAATTTAAGGATTTTGAGAACCAATCGAACATAAACAAGCTAAAAACCGATAATGGAATGCAGCATATTTACCTTACGGTTGCTATTATATGCGGCGCCATGGCACTTATCATTGTGTTATTGGTATACACCAACTGGAAGAAGACAAAAAACAACGTACTGGCTTTAAGCGATTTGAACAAGAAGATACATGAGCAGAACGAAAGCCTGCAAAGGGCCTTTTTGAACCTTGAACTAAACGACAAAGAGAAAGACAAGATATTACGTGCCGTGGCTCACGATTTGCGCAACCCTATAGCGGGTATAGGCTCGTTAACAGCATTGCTGCTATCAGAAGTTGACGTGGACGGTGAACAAAAGGACTTACTGGAGCTGATAAAGCTTGCGACCAACAATTCGCTTGAGCTGATAAGGGAGATATTGGAGGCCACCGGCACGATAGGTGAAAAAATCACCAAAAAAGAGATGGTGGAAATCAATTTGCTGGTAAGCAACAGCATTGACCTGTTGCGTTTTAAGGCTGCCGAAAAAAACCAGCGCATTGTTTTTGAGGCGCTGGATACCCCCGAAGAATTATACATCAGCCGCGAAAAGATATGGCGCGTAATGAGCAACCTGATTAGCAATGCCATCAAATTTAGCCCGCGGGGAGCCGAGATACTGGTAAAGGTTGGACATAGGGATGATAATATCCTGATATCGGTAAAAGACCATGGCATCGGGATACCCGCCGAAATGAAGCAAACGGTGTTCAATATGTTTACCGAAGCCAAAAGGCCCGGCACTATTGGCGAGCCGTCGTTCGGGTTAGGCTTGTCGATATCAAAACAGATTGTGGAAAGCCACGGCGGCGAAATATGGTTTGATAGCGTACCTGGAAAGGGCACAACCTTTTATGTTTTGTTAAAGGAGTTGGCAAAGAAGGAAAGCGGCGAAGAATTGATCAAAGCATAAAAAACCGCCCCGAAATTGCTTCCGGAGCGGCCTTCATTAAACAACAATCAAACAAAAACACTGTTCTTTATATGCCGTGCCTGTCGTGGCTACCATCACGTTCCCTGCCCCTGTCGTCGTTACCCCTGTTGTATTGTGGTTGTGCCTGCGGGCGGCTATAGTTTTGTTGTTGATAGTTACGTTGTTGGTATTGGCCACGGTCATCGCCGTGATATTGCTCACGGTTGTCGCCACGGTATTGTTCACGGTTATAATCCTGGTGGTCGTTACGGGGTTGGGCGGCATAAGCCCTATCCCTGTCGTAACCTTCGTGCCTGTTCCAGTCAAAGTGTTCGGCTGCACCATAACGGGCACGGTATACATCATCGTGTAAGTATGGCCTGTCGCCACGTACTTCGAACCTGCGGGCATGTGCCCAATCGTAGTCGCGGTAAGCGCCTGGCAAGTAAGCAGCCGACACCCAGTTGTAACCATCGTTATAATAATACATACGGCTGTTTACAGAGTAGTATGCCTGTACATCGGGCAGGTAGTAATAGTCGTCGTCGGCATATACAGGTGCTGCCGGAACATAAACCGGACCACCTAAATTAACATGTAAACCTAAATGTATTTGTGCGTTAGCGGTTTGAACCATCATCCCACTTATTGCTATTGCTGATATTAAAAATAACTTTTTCATTTTGTTAGTGTTTGTAATTAAGACGCTATGAAATTGCGATAGTTTAATTTATTGAGTAATTGTATTGTAATATATACATTACAAAGAATATAATTCCGTTTAAATGAAATTACAAAGAATTAAAATCCAATACATTGCATCGAAGAAGAGATTACGAGAATATAATTGCGATTGTTATATGCTTTCGCTGAAAGGGCGCATATAATTGGTCGGAGTGCCTTTTACATAGTATTGCCATAATACGATGCCGCTGCTGATGATAATGATGTTTTTCATGATGTATTGGCCCAGCAAGGTAAAATCGTAAGGCATGCGCATAAAGGTTTGATGCGGGAAGAAGATGAATGGGGTAAATGTGCAGGCCATGTGTACAAACAGGAGGATGAGCACCCATTTCATGGTGCGACGAAGTATCAGCATGAGGCCAAGGCCACATTCCCAAACTGCGAGCGTTAGGATGGCCACCCTATCGGGCATTAAGCCAAAGGTGAGTTGATGGATGGTTTGTATGGCAACCTGCTCGGCAGGGCTAAGGCCAAAAAAGAACTTAAGTACGCCGAACCATACATAAATGACACCGATACTGATGCTCAGTATTTTGAACGGGGATAATGTATTTTGTTTGATCTCGGTCATGGCCTTGTCTGTAAATTATATCCTTTGGAGGGAATTTAACGGGAAAGGTTTAGTTGAATAATGATCGAATGATTGATTTATCGAATGATTGAATGTTTTAGCTATTATTGTTTCACCATTTATAACAATGCCATGAAGAAACACCTGCATACCTGTTTACTTATTTTGAGCCTTATTGTTTTTTCGGCGCGATCAAAAGCACAATTGATACATCGCGAACTTTTGCAAAAAGCATCGACCGATCTGGGCCGGTCGCTTGTGCCGCAAAATAAATTCAAACCCTTCCCCCAAACACCCGATGGCTGGCGGCAGCTACTGCCCGATACGGTTATCGCTAAGATCATCCGTAAGGGTGAGGCCGCTTTGAAAAAGGATTTCAAAAATATCCCGGCAACGGTAATGCTTGAATTTGTGCGCACCGGCAACCGCACCGATTATGAAAAACTATCGTTCGAAAAACGAAACCAGTTATGGGACCTTGCAATGGCCGAGGCGGTTGAAGGCAAGGGTCGTTTCACCGACCAGATAGTAAACGGGATATGGTCGATAAGCGAGGAAAGTTTTTGGGGTATCAGCGCGCATGTTGGTGCGCAAAAGGCCGGTGCAGGCCTGCCCGATGTAGAAGACCCGATAGTTGACTTGTTTGCCGCCGAAACCGCAGCCGTACTGGCATGGACCGATTATTTTGTTGGCCCGCAATTGGAGAAGGTATCGAAATTGGTACGCCCCCGTATCCGTTATGAAATAAACCGCCGAATATTTACCCCGATGCTCACTGCCAAATACGGCTGGATGGGCGGCAACAACCCCGAAGCCAAGCTGAACAATTGGGCGCCATGGATAGCGAGCAACTATATTACCGCGGCCCTTATTATGGAGAAAGATGATGCCAAACTCCTGGACGATATGAACCGGGCCATTAAAATACT
The DNA here is from genome assembly GCF_903893715.1 of uncultured Mucilaginibacter sp. GTDB lineage: Bacteria > Bacteroidota > Bacteroidia > Sphingobacteriales > Sphingobacteriaceae > Mucilaginibacter. Next base: position 61,656 of record NZ_CAITNG010000047.1, on the reverse strand, counting down.
CGACCAGTATATGGATGGCCTTGGTGTTGACGGCGGCTGTGAAGAAGGGCCGAGCTATTGGGGCGCGGCCGGCGGTTGCGTGTATGATGCGCTGAACCTGTTGTATGATGCCACGGGCGGCAAAATCAATATTTACAAAGAACCGTTCATCCAAAAAATGGGGAGCTATATTTATAAGACACATATTGCCGGCGATTACTTTATCAACGTTGCCGACGCCCACCCAACCCTTAAACCCGATGGCTTGATGATGTACCGTTTTGGGAAAGACATTGGTTACGGGCCGATGCAGGAGTTTGGTAGCTGGGCTTACCATAGCTTTAAGGACGAAGACGGTTATGAGCAGTTCCGCCGGACGAGGGTTTTGTATGACCTGGCCGCCATAAGCGCCTGCGCAACATCGCCCGCAAAGGAAACCGACGTACACGATGCCTGGTATAGCGATGTGCAATTGATGGTGGCCCGCTCGGACGATGGTTTGTTTGTGGCATCGCACGGCGGCACCAACGGCGAAAGCCATAACCATAATGATGTTGGCGATTTTATGGTATATGCCGATGGTTATCCGGTAATTATCGACGTTGGCTCGGGCACGTATACCGGGCGTACTTTTGGTAAAGACAGGTACAAGTTGTGGTTCAATACCTCGCCGTACCATAACCTGCCTACCATTAACGGCAAAGAGCAAGGCGCGGGCCTGCAATATACTGCCAGCGATGTTAACTATCAGCTCAACAAAACCGGCGCAGGTTTGAGCATGGATATTGCCAAAGCCTATCCTGCCGATGCCGGTATAAAAAACTGGACCAGGACAGTAAAAATGAGCAACAACAAGATAGAAATTGACGACAGCTATGCGATGGCCACACCGTTGGCCAGCCTGACACAATCGTTCATGACGGTTTGCGATGTTGATTTAGGCACGCCGGGCAAGATTATTTTTAACCTGCCTAACCAAGGGAAGGTTTATTTGGATTATGATGCTTCGGTATGGGGTATCGGCAAAGAAAAGATGGACTTAGTTTCGCCGGAAGACCAGGGATTAAAGCACAGTTGGGATGGAAAAACCATTTGGCGGATATTATTGACGAATAAGATGAACGATATGAACAAGGTGGTGAAGTATTTGGTGTATAAGTAAAAACAAATAAGGCGCCCGGTAGGCACCTTATTTGTTTATGAAAGATGGTAGGTGTATGCTTTATTCCTTTCCATCTTGAACTTTATCCGGCTGATATTCTCTTCGATATCGTCTTTCTTGTCTTTATTGGTCACCAGCATTAAGCCTTTTTCATACCAATTAAGTGCTTCGTTCAATTTACAATTGTTTTCGGCACACAACCCCACAAGGTTGTAAATAGCCGAAACATATACTCCCGGAATGGTAACAGCCTTTTGGGCCACCAGGTTCACCTGGCGTTCCATATTCAAAAACACCAGCAGGCTGATATAATGAAAGTACACGTCGGGGAAAAATGCGTCCAACTCGGTGCATAATTTAAAATGATAACCTGCGGCCTGATAGTCACAAAGATTATAATAGTAAAGAACACCTATTTTATAGTGCGCACGAGCGAACAAAGGATCTTCAGCGAGGATCTCGTTCAATAACTTCAGCGATAGTGGAGTGTCTCCGTAACTCAACTCCTCCACCGCATGCAAGTATTTCTCTTCAATAGAATAGTAAGTGTCCATATAGGATATAGATTTCGCTCCTGCTCGAAAAAGCAAAAGACATTTTAAAAATTAATTGATTCGTTGATAGCGGTAATAGTAATTAGCTATACGGCATTGGAGGTATGGTGAGTCAACGCAATATCCCCCCGAAGCATCCACATGGGTCGCTTTATGTATGACATACTCAGGTTGGTTAGGAAAAGCATTTTTTTATTATTTATTACAAAGATAGCAGTTTACCAGGTAATTGCAAAATCGGAACAAATAACTACGCGTAAGAATAGCGAAGTAGCGGCTATGGGTTAGGGCTAAACAAAAATAGCGATGGGTTTGAAACCCATCGCTATTTGGTATAAGAGATAAAACTTTCATTTAATTCCCCAACTCGCTCATAAACTTGATGCGCATGAGCTGCACTTCTTCGCGGGTATAATCGTTGGGGCCAAGTTCGGCAAGGGCGTCGTCAATTGAGTCTACTTCGGCGGTGCGGAAGTAATCGTACACTTCTTCCTGCTTGTCTTCGTCTATCACCTCATCGATATAATAGTTGAGGTTTAGCTTGGTACCTGAGTTGACAATGGATTCCACTTCGCGAATGATGTCTTCGTAACTGATGCCTTTTGAGGCGGCAATATCTTCGAGCGATAAATGGCGGTCGATGTTTTGGATGATATACACCTTCATGGCCGATTTATTGGCCGCGCTTTTGATGACCATGTCGATAGGTCGGTCGATATCGTTCTCTTCGACATATTTGCCGATCAGTTCGATAAACTGCGCGCCAAACTTCATTGCCTTGCCGGCACCAACACCCGATATTTGTTTTAACTCATCAATAGTGATGGGGTAATGCGTACACATTTCCTCTAAAGATGGGTCCTGAAAGATAACAAACGGTGGCAGGTTTTTTTGCTTGGCTATTTTTTTACGCAGATCCTTCAGCATTTGCAGCAATTGCGCATCCAAAGCGCCGGAGCCGCCGTTTTTGGTGGCATCGTCGCTGTCGTCGCTATCGTCTGTAGAGCCCATTGGCCTGTTCAGCACATATTTTAAGGAATACGGATTCTCGATAAAAGCATTGCCCGATTTGGTGAGACGCAACAGACCATACTGGTCGATATCCTTGGACAAGAAATTATTAAGCAAGGCCTGACGCATCAGCGACTGCCAAAGCACTTCGCCTTCCTCTTTTCCCGAACCAAACGAAGGCAACAAATGGTGTTCGTAGTTATGTATTTGCGGATTATCAACGCCCATCAACACACTGATGATGTGGTTATCATCGAATTTCTCGCCCAACTCCCTAACAACGCTCAGCGCTTTATGTAAAGGTGCTTCGGCATCAAAATACTGTTTTTGCGCGCTGCAATTATCGCACATACAGTTGCAGCCCGCTTCGTTAAAGTTCTCGCCAAAGTAGTGCAATATTTGCTGGCGCCTGCATACGGCTGACTCAGCATAATCAATCACTTCCTTTAATATCTGGGTGCCAATTTCACGTTCAGCAACCGGCTTGTCCTTCATAAACTTTTGCAGCTTGTCGATATCCTTTTCAGAATAAAACGACAGGCAGATGCCTTCTCCTCCGTCGCGCCCGGCGCGCCCGGTTTCCTGGTAATAGCCTTCCATGCTTTTGGGCATGTCGTGGTGTATCACATAACGCACATCGGGTTTGTCAATACCCATACCAAAAGCGATGGTGGCAACTATTACGTCTACATCTTCCATCAAAAACCTGTCCTGCGTATCGGCGCGAACTTTGGCATCCAAACCGGCATGGTAAGGCAATGCTTTTATACCGTTCAGATTTAAAGCTTCGGCAACTTCTTCCACCTTTTTGCGGCTAAGGCAATAAATAATGCCCGATTTGCCCTGGTGTTGTTTTACAAAACGAACAATTTCCTTTAAAACCGTACGCTTTGCCCTCACCTCATAAAACAGGTTACCGCGGTTAAACGATGATTTATAGATGGTAGCATTGTTCATCTGCAGGTTCTTTTGAATGTCCTGCTGAACTTTTGGGGTTGCGGTAGCTGTTAATGCGATGATGGGTATATTATCGCCGATGTTACTGATTACCTGACGTATTTTGCGGTATTCGGGCCTGAAATCGTGGCCCCACTCGGATATACAGTGAGCTTCATCAACCGCAACAAACGATACATTGTTTAAACGTAAAAAATCTATATTTTCCTGTTTGGTCAACGATTCGGGCGCAACATAAAGTAGTTTGGTTTTGCCTTCCAACACATCTTCCTTTACCCTTGTTATCTCAGATTTATTTAATGAGGAGTTTAAAAAGTGGGCAATACTATCCGATCCGCCAAAGGCGCGGAGTTGATCGACCTGATTTTTCATTAAGGCGATGAGCGGCGATATCACGATGGCCATACCATCCGTCATGAGTGCGGGCAACTGGTAACACATGGATTTTCCTGCACCGGTCGGCATGATCACAAAAGTATCGTTGCCTGACAAGATATTGGTTATAATGGCTTCTTGCTCCCCTTTGAAGTTATCGAAACCAAAAAAATTTTGAAGGTTGTCAAAAAGTGACTTCTTCGTCTCTATCATTGTACAAAAATTATTCAGAACAGATTTAAAACCAAACATCAAAATAACAAAAAAAACAAAGAAATATCACTTAATTTTGCTTTTTTTAGTTACTTATGATATTGAAAGTATAATTTACGAATTAAATTTGAGATAACCAACACATTTTGCGTAATTATTTTTTTATAGTACGATGTCGTTTCAAAATAATTATCCAATTTCACGGCCTGAACGAAAATTCAAAAAACAACATTAACAAAAAATGAACCGTAATAATTACGCCATTATAATGGCCGGCGGCATTGGAAGCCGTTTTTGGCCCATCAGCAGAACCTCCCACCCCAAACAATTTATTGATATACTTGGTACCGGCAAAACACTGATACAACAGACTTACGAGCGTTTGTTGAAGATATGCCCCAAGGAAAACATTTTTGTTGTTACCAATGAAATTTATACCGACCTGGTAAAAACGCAGATACCCGACATGGCCGATGGCCAGATATTGACGGAACCGGTAATGCGTAACACTGCACCTTGCATTGCTTACGGCTGTTTTAAAATTGAAAGCCTTAACCCCAATGCAGCCATCGTGATAGCTCCGTCGGACCACCTGATATTAGATGAGGCCGCATTTGTAGCCACTATAGAAAAATCGTTGACAGCCGCTACGCAACATAGTTGTTTGGTTACCTTAGGCATTAAACCATCGAGGCCTGATACGGGCTACGGCTATATACAGTATACCGATAAAATTTTAAACAACGAGTTTCATAAAGTTAAAACCTTTACTGAAAAACCTACGCTCGAAATAGCCAAAACCTTTATTCAAAGCGGCGACTTTTTATGGAACGCCGGGATATTTGTATGGTCGGTTAAGGCCATACTGGCCTCATTTAAAAAATACCTGCCCGAAATAAACGATATTTTTGACGAGGCCAAGCCGGTTTACAATACCGACAAAGAGAAAGGTTATATCCACAACGCTTACCAGCAATGCACCAACATATCCATTGATTATGGCATTATGGAAAAAGCGGATAACGTTTATGTGATACCATCAGAATTTGGCTGGAGCGATTTGGGTACCTGGGCATCTATTTACCAATTGGCTGAAAAAGATGATGCAGGCAATGCGCTTATCCCATCCGATAAAATCATCACTTACGATTCATCGAACAATATGGTGAGCGTACCCGAAGGAAAACTGGTGATCATAAAAGGTCTGCACGATTTTATCGTGGTGGAATCGAACAATACGTTGATGATTAGCCCGCGCTCGGAAGAACAAGGCGTGAAGCAAATTGTTGCCGATGTGAAGCAGAAGCACGGGACGAAATTTATCTAGTCTGAAGCCTTGAGTCGAGAGTCTTGAGTCTTTTTATTAAATAGTTTACGAGCGTCGGTAACGGCGCTTTTTTATTGACTCACGACTAAAGACTTAGGACTTGCTTCTTTGCCTTATTGCCTCGTACAATATCACCCCGGTTGATACGGAAACGTTCAACGACTCGATTTCGCCGAACATGGGTATTTTGGCCAGATGGTCGGATATACGGATGAGTTCGTTGCCGATGCCATCATCTTCGGAACCCATAATGATGGCCGTTGGCACGGTATAATCGGGTACGTAGATATAATCATTTGTTTTTTCGGTACAGCAAACCAGTTGCAGGCCCGATGCTTGCAGGAACTTTGCGGTTTGCAACAAACTGCCCTCACGGCAAACAGGGATATTGTACAACGCCCCGGCCGACGTTTTAATGGCATCGGCATTGATTTGGGCTGAGCCCATTGCAGGGACAATAAGCGCGTGCACACCCGCACATTCGGCAGTTCGGGCTATGGCACCAATGTTGCGCACATCGGTAATACCGTCGAGTATCAAGATAAGCGGTACTTCGCCTTTCTCAAATATCATGGGAATAATGTCCTCAATCTTGTAATAGGTGATGGGCGAAATGATGGCAATGATACCCTGATGGTTCTTGGCCGTAACCCGGTTCAGTTTTTCGACAGGCACCTGTTGCGATTCGATTTTATATTCGGCAAGCAAAGCTTTCAGTTCAAAAAACAGCGGACCGCCGAGGCCGCGTTGTATAAAAAGAGATTCGATTTCTTTTCCGGAGCGGATGGCCTCCATCACGGCACGTATGCCAAACACCATTTGATTGCTCTCTCTTTTTGATTGCTGGCCGAACCCCATATTTTCCTGATGAATAAGTCAGCGAAATTAGTTATATTAATTGATTTAGGGGGTATTTTTATGAAAGTGGAAACAAGTTTAAAAAAAACACTTCACAACAAAAAACGTTATTAACAGAGGGGTTAATTTATTGAATATCAATAGCAATTTATTTTTACCCACAACTTACTAACAAACGCTGTTAATTAAAACATGGGCTAAAAACGCCATTTTCAACGATTTTGCTTTGAGCAAAAAAAGGGATGTTAGTGAATACCAATGCAGGCATAGTAATTACATTCCTAATTTGTATATTTTTGTACAGTATGATTTTGGAGAACGATAACCAGCCTGGAAAAACAGGATTTTCGAGCGATAAGCGCAGTAGATTTAGCACAAACCCGACTAGCAGTTTAGGCAAATTACCACCGCAAGCCATTGATTTGGAGGAGGCTGTTTTGGGTGCTTTGATGTTGGAGAAAGACGCCCTTTCTTCGGTTATCGATATTTTGAAACCGAATGTTTTTTATCGAGACAGCCACCAAAAGATATTCCAGGCCATACGTACCCTGTTCGAAAAAACATCACCTGTTGATATATTGACCGTTACCGCCCAGTTACGCCTGCAAGGTGAACTGGAAATGATAGGTGGTGCCTACTATATTACTGAGTTAACCAACCGGGTGGCTTCGGCAGCCAACATTGAGTATCACTCGCGTATCATCATCCAAAAATATTTGCAGCGCGAGCTGATACGTATCTCGACGGATATCATCAATAGTGCGTACGAAGATACCAGCGATGTACTTGAGCTATTAGACCGGGCTGAGAAAAACCTGTTTGAGATAGCGCAAGACAACCTTCGCCGCGATTCGCGTAAAATGGATGATTTGTTGCGCGAAACACTCGCGGAGATAGAATCGCTTAAAGATAAAAAAGATGGCTTAACGGGTATTGCCTCAGGCTTTACCGAGTTGGACAGGATAACCTCAGGCTGGCAAAAGTCGGATTTGGTGATATTAGCGGCACGACCGGCGATGGGTAAAACCGCTTTTATATTAACCTGTGCCCGTAACGCCGCAGTCGATTTTCATAAACCAGTGGTTGTATTTTCGTTAGAAATGTCGTCGGTACAGTTGGTGAACCGTTTGGTATCCGGCGAGACCGAAATTGAGCAGGAAAAAATACGCAAGGGCCGTTTAGAGGAGTGGGAATGGAAACAGATACACTCGCAAATTGGCCGTTTGGAACAAGCACCATTAATTATAGACGACACACCATCGCTGAGCATATTTGAGTTCAGGGCCAAATGCCGCAGGTTAAAGGCACAACACGATATCCAACTCATCATCATCGATTACCTGCAACTGATGCAAGGCAAGGTTGATGGCAAGGGAGGCGGAAATCGTGAGCAAGAGATAGGTAGTATATCACGCGGTTTAAAAGCTGTTGCCAAGGAGTTGAACGTACCGGTTATCGCGCTCTCGCAGTTAAGCCGTGCGGTGGAGAACAGGCCCGGTGGTTCAAAACGCCCAATGCTGTCGGATTTACGTGAATCGGGCTCGATTGAACAGGATGCCGATATGGTATTGTTTTTATACCGCCCCGAATATTACGGGTTGGAGGTTGATGAGGACAATAACCCAACGCAAGGAGTGGGCGAAGTTATCATTGCCAAGCACCGTAACGGCGAAACCGGGCGCGTACGCCTCAAGTTTGTGGGCAAATATGTGAAGTTTACCGACTTGGATACGGGCATGGATTCGTTCCCGTCGGCAAGCGCGGCGCCAAATCCGTTTACGGGCTTAACCCCATCGCAAGATTTTGAAAAGCCGAGCAACTTTATCATCCGCCCGTCGAAGATGAATGATATTGATGAAGACCCGCCGTTTTAATTCAAAAGTCAAAAGTCAAAAATAAATAGTTCGTTACCTATAGCGTAGAGATTGCTTTCCCGAAGTCTCGGGAAAGGCTGTGCCCCGCAATCACGTTTTTTTATTGGCTTAGACCGAAATAATAAATTGCGCTCCTTCGCCGGGTTTGCTTTGCACTTCGACGGTGCCATTTATCTGATCGATAAATTCTTTTACCAGCATCAGGCCCAAGCCGCTGCCTTTTTCGTTTTTGGTGCCCAGGCTCGATGTCGGCGCAATTTGTTTAAACAGTTTTGCGGCCTTTTCGGGGGCCATGCCTATCCCTGTATCAGTAACCGTTATTTTTGTTTTGTCGCGATGCTTTTCCGCAGTAATGGTTATCGAACCGTTCTCTGTAAATTTCATAGCATTGCTTACCAGGTTGCGCAATATAAATTTGATAACCTGTTTATCAATAGGTACCACGGTATATTCGTCGACCAGGTTCAATAGCGAATTATTTTTCATTTTTGAGTTCAATCCCTCCGCCAAAAAAATATCATCAACCAATTCTTTCAAATTGATTTGGCTAACAACCGTTGTATTGATTTGCAATTGCCCCCAGTTTACCACATTGTCGACCATCTCCAACGTACTATCCAATTGCACACTCACCAACTTTAACATCTCGGCCGATGTTTCTTCGTCGATATAATCGTCTTTTTTCATATCGATAACCGATTTGATGGAGGCCAGCGGGTTACGCACATCGTGCGCTACAATGGATATGATGCGCTTTTGGGTTTCGGTTAGGTAATGGAGTTGTTTGTTTTTGATGCGCAGTTCGGCTACTTTTATAACGGTGCCGGCCAAGACTTTTAATGCGAATTTTTGACGTTCGTTTAATACGCGCGGCTCCCTGTCAATCACGCAGAGCGTTCCCAACCTGCTCCCCGATTCGGTAACCAATGGCATGCCCGCGTAAAACCGTATTTCAGGGTCACTGGTAACCAATGGGTTATCGCTAAAACGGATATCTTTTAAAGCATCGGGTATCTCAAAAATATCATCCTGTAAAATAGCATGGCCACAAAAAGATACCTCGCGCGATGTTTCCGTAGCATCGAGCCCAACCCTGGCCTTAAACCACTGGCGTTCGGTATCGAGTATGGTAATCAATGATATGGGTGTACCGCAAAGGTCGGATGCCAGTTGTACTATTTCGTCAAATTCCTTCTCTTCGGGGGTATCTAATAGTTGGGTTTTGTAAACGTCTTTTAATCGAGTACTCTCGTTGTCGGGGAATATGGGTGCTATCATACCATGAAAATAATAAAAATATCTTTTTGAAAAAATAAGAATCTGCTATGCTTAATAACCTACGAGAAAAAAATGTTCGCGGTTTTTAAAAATCATCAAAAAAACCAACCTAACAATACACCGGCGATAATGATGACCGGGGTTTTTATCCGGGTAAACCGCAACAACAAAAATGTGGCTATCACTATGATGTATGACAGATAATTTAGGCCCAATGGCTGGGTGAGCAAAATCAAAGCTGTAGCCATAAAACCCACGGCAACGGCATTGATGCCGCTGAGCGAGTTTTTGATGCTGGTGATTTTACGTAAATCGTTCCAAAAGGGTACAATAAACAAGATGAGGATTAGACCGGGCAGGTTTATGCCGATAACTGCTACCAGACTGCCAATAATTTGTCCGTAAAAACCAGCGCCGTTATTGCCCATTGCCATGCCGCCCAAAAATGAGGTGAACGAAAACGTAGGACCGGGCAAAGCCTGTTGTAAGGCATAGCCCGACAGAAATTCGGGCGCGGTGAGGTAATGTTTAACCTCAACAAACTCGGTATACATAAGCGGTACCAATACCTGGCCGCCGCCAAAAATGAGGATACCGTTACGGTAAAAGTTTTCGAACAAACGGATGGGCAAACTGAATGGGGAGGTACGATTTACGATGGCACCCAACGCACCAAAAAACAGCAGGATGCCAATAAAATAGCTTACTTTTCGGGGGTTAACATTGGCAAAAAGACTTACACGAAGCTCGGTTTCCTGTGGCGGCGACTCTAATGCCGACGATATGATACCCCCAAGCATCACCAGAATTGGAAAAGCGTACGCATTTTGAAGTATAAGCGTAGTAATAAGCGAGCCAATGGCCAACATGGTATTGACCCTGGTTTTTAAAAACTTGTAGGCGAAAGTGTAAGTGGCAAAAGCCACAATACCAATAGCTACCGGTTGTATAAAACGTAGTATTTCGGCATATTTACCATGAGACGCGAGCAGGTTAAAACCGATAGCTGCGGTGCACATAATTGCCGCCGAAGGCAGTATCCAAATCAAAAAAGTAATAAGCGCCAGCCATAGCCCGCCAAATTTCCATGCAACTCCCACCAGTGTTTGGGTTGACGATGGGCCGGGCAAAATTTGTGAAAGGGCATTGAGTTCCATCAACTCATCTTCCTTTATGTATTTGCGTTTTTCTGAAAACTCGCGGAGCAGCATGGCCAGGTGTGCCTGTGGCCCGCCAAATGAGGTAAGCGTATAAACAATTACATCGCGAATAAAAAGAAGGTTACGCTTTCTCAAAATACACAAATTTAATAATCGTCGTCATCATCCATGCCCTTGGCCTGCATGTACACCGTTTTCAGTTCGGACAGGGCGTGGTTATCGCGCAATTCCTTTGCAATAAGCATACCGGCTTCGTAAGTTTTTAGGGCATCATCCAGTCGGTTCAAAGCCTCGTACAGTTTACCCAAATGGTAATAAGTTCCTACATATCGAGGATGATTGTTAACCAGGTCTTCGTAGTAGACCAATGATTTATCGGTCTCGTTCAGCCGCAAATATTCGGTTGCGAGGGCATATTTCAGGAACTCATCGTTGGGTTCGTTTTTATAAAATTCAAGAAGCTTGTCTAATCGTGTCATCTGTATTTTTATGTCTGTACTTTTTAAACTAATTTTGCATTGACCAATTTTCGACTCAATGAAAATATTAGTTTGTATTAGCAACGTTCCGGATACGACCACAAAAATAACCTTTACCGACAACAACACCCAATTTAATACGGCAGGAGTACAATTCATCCTAAATCCTTACGATGAAATCGCACTTTCGCGGGCGGTTGAGCTTGCCGAAGGCGGTAAAGGCACTGTAACAGTTATCAATGTAGGCGAAGTTAGCACGGAGCCTACCATCCGCAAAGCATTGGCCGTTGGGGCCGATGAGGCGGTAAGGATTAACGCCAAACCACATGATGCGTATTTTGTAGCCTACCAGATAGCTGAATATGCCAAGGATAAAGCGTTTGACATGATATTGACCGGCCGCGAATCGATTGACTATAACGGCGCGAAAGTGGCCGGAATGATTGGCGAATTATTGGATATCCCTTCGGTATCCATTATCAAAAAACTGGATGTTGATGGGACAACCGCCACGGTTGACCGTGAAATTGAAAGCGGAAAAGAAGTAATCACCATACCGTTCCCATTTGTAGCGGGTACCGCAGAAGGTGTTGCCGAATGGAAGATACCGAATATGCGTGGCATTATGTCGGCACGGACAAAACCGTTGACCGTTGTTGAACCAAAGGAAGTGAAAACATTATCAGAAATTTTAAGTTTTGAAACACCGGCCCCGCGCGGACAGGTAAAATTGGTTCCGGCAGATGATGCCGCTAAACTGATTGACCTGTTGCATAATGAAGCGAGGGTGTTTTAGAGGCGTATTGCGATGTACGTATTGCGTAGTGCGATATTGAACATCGAAGCATGATAAATAACAAAATGAAAACACTGTCGTAAGGCGCAAATAGGATCTCAATACGCAATACGCAAATCTCAATACTAAAGAATATGTCAGTTTTAATATACGCGGAGAACGCCGATGGCAAATTTAAGAAGTCAATTTTCGAGGCTGTTTCCTATGCCAAGGCCATTGCTGCTCAAAATAATACAACGCTGGTTGCCCTTTCTATCGGCAATGTAGCGGCTGCTGAGTTAAGCGCTTTAGGAAAATACGGTGCTGAAAAAGTACTGAACGTAAGCAACGACAAATTAAAGAGCTTTGTTAACCAGGCCTATGCCTCGGTAATAGCGGAAGCGGCAAAAAAAGAAGGGTCGACTATTGTGGTACTCTCCAATTCCTTTTCGGGAAAAGGTTTGGCACCGCGTATTGCCGTTAAATTAGGGGCAGGACTTTCCGATGGCGCGGTTAGTTTACCCGACGCAGGCGCCAGGTTCACTGTGAAAAAATCAGTATTCTCGGGCAAAGCGTTTGCCGTGGTTGAGCTGACATCGGAAAACAAGGTGGTATCGTTAACTCCCAACTCATACAAATTAGTTGAAACAGGCGGCAATGCTACGGTCGAGGATTTCACATCGGATCTGAAGGACAGCGACTTTAAAACCATTATAAAAGACATTGTTAAGGCTACAGACAAAGTATCGTTACCTGATGCTGAATTGGTTGTATCGGCAGGGCGCGGTTTAAAAGGACCTGAAAATTGGGGCATGATAGAAGAGTTAGCTAATCTGTTAGGCGCGGCCACAGCTTGCTCAAAACCGGTATCGGACGCCGGATGGCGCCCGCATAGCGAACATGTTGGACAAACTGGTATAGCTATCAGTCCAAATTTGTATATTGCGATAGGAATTTCGGGGGCCATACAACACCTGGCGGGTGTAAGTTCGTCGAAGGTAATTGTGGTCATCAACAAAGACCCCGAGGCGCCATTTTTTAAAGTTGCCGATTATGGTATTGTTGGCGATGCGTTCGAGGTGGTACCAAAATTAATTGAAGCTGTAAAACAGTTAAAAGCTTCATAATAAAACAGAATTGACAGGTTGTGATGGGTAATAGCATGAAAAAGATTAAGCTCGACATAGTTGGTTTGTCATATAGCCAAACAAAGTCGGGTGCATACGCGCTTGTTTTGGGAGAAGTGAACGGCAGGCGCAGGTTGCCCATCATTATTGGCAGTTTTGAAGCGCAGGCCATTGCCATCGAAATCGAAAAAATGACCCCAAGCCGCCCTTTAACGCATGATTTGTTTAAAAGCTTTGCACAGGCTTATCATATCAACATTCAGGAAATCATTATTTATAACCTTGTTGACGGTATATTTTATTCGAAATTGATCTGCTCGGACGGAAAAAAGGTTGTCGAGATAGATGCCCGCACATCCGACGCGATAGCCATGGCGGTAAGGTTTGAATGTCCCATTTTTACCTATGAATTCATTCTGGCATCGGCAGGTATTGTCATTGAAGGCAACGATTTTGTTTACCTCGAAAACATTAACGAGCCACACGAAGAAAATACAGTTACCGCCACAACATCCAGTAATTACGGCGGTTTAAGTATTGATGAACTAAAATCGAAACTGGCCGAGGCGCTGGCCGAAGAGTCGTACGAAAAGGCAGCCAAGATACGCGATGAACTGAACAAGCGTAAGGCGTCGTAGAGCCGCCCCCTAAACATCCGTTAGCTAAGGGAAGAACTTTATATCCCAAGGTTGGGAGAGCGTTGTAGTCAAAGTCGAAATTTTTGACCTTAGTTTTTAGTTTCTACATTAAATTCCTTACTTTCCGTTTTTAAACTTAAACTGGCTCAGTTACATGGAAAGATTTACCGGACTTATCGGCATCGTGCTCATTTTTGGAATCGCATATTTAATGTCGAATAACCGCAAGGCAATAAATTACAGGCTTGTTCTTTCGGGTTTGGCTATACAAATCACCCTTGCTTTATTTATTTTAGATACACCCGTGGGCAAAACCGTTTTTGCCTGGCTTGGGGCTAAAGTTACCAAGGTGCTGGGCTTTTCGCAATTAGGCGCCGACTTTGTTTTTGGTCCTCTGGTAAACCACCAGTTTATGGTGAAAGCATTTGGCACCGGCAACGATTTTGTGTTCTTTTTCAGTATTATACCAACCATCATATTTGTGGCTGTTTTGGTGAGCGTGGCCTATTACCTGGGCATTATGCAACGCATAGTAAAGGTCATCGCCTTTATTGTTTATAAACTGATGGGCGTATCGGGGTCGGAAGCGCTATCGAATGTGGCCAGTACTTTTGTGGGACAGGTTGAAGCGCAAATCATGATCAAACCTTACTTAAAGGGGATGACCATGAGCGAACTGTTGGCATCGATGGCGGGCAGCATGGCATGTATTGCCGGTGGTGTAATGGCTGTTTATATCGCACTCGGAGTACCGGCCCAGTATTTACTGGCCGCCAGTATAATGGCCGCGCCGGGCGCCCTGGTAATATCAAAAATTGTATGGCCCGAAACCGAGGTATCGGAAACCAAGGGGCATGTTACCATCGAAATCAAAAAAACAAATGCCAACATCGTTGATGCGATATCGCACGGTTCGAGCGACGGTTTAAAGGTTGGCTTGAACGTGATTGCCATGCTGGTGGGTTTTATCGCTATTATTGGCTTGCTTGACTATGTATTGGGCTTTATAGGCTTCAACCTGGCCACACATTTGCACATGGGCCTCGATTTTATTGGCATCGACCTTAAAACGCTTAGTCTGAAACAAATATTGGGTGCTATATTTTCGCTTTTTGCATGGGCCATGGGCGTGCCGCATCAGGACGTAAGAACAGCTGGTTCGTTAATGGGCACCAAAATGGTATTGAACGAGTTTGTAGCTTACCTCGATTTGGTTAAAATAAAAGCTTTGATGCAGCCAAAAACATTGGTAATAACCAGTTTTGCCTTATGCGGTTTTGCGAATTTCAGTTCGATAGCCATTCAGATAGGCGGCATTGGCGAGCTTGCCCCCGAGCGCCGTACCGATTTGGCGAAATTAGGTATGAAAGCCTTAATCTGCGGTACGCTCGCATCCTACCTTTCGGCTACTATTGCGGGCATCCTGATGTAGGATACAGGCATTAAAAACACCTTATAAACAAAGTCATCATGTAAAAACATGATGACTTTGTTATTTTAATGCTTTTTTATAAAACCTTTTTGCAATCGCTATCGTACAACAACCCAGGCAGGTACGCATCGGCTTGCTAATGTTTTGAATTACGATGATGATATCCTTTTGAAAAACATAAAAAATGAAAGTTTTAGCAAAAAACATCCGCACATTAAGGCACCAGTACAATTGGAGCCAGGAAGATGTAGCGCGCAGATTGGGAATATCTATACCGGCATTTTCAAAAATCGAGACCGGAATTACCGATGTGAACTTATCGCGTATTGAGCAGATTGCCAATATATTTGGTGTTAGCCCTGTAAAACTGTTAGCCGACGAAGAAGAACTGAATGAAGAGCCTCAACAACAATTGCTAGACGAGGTAAGGCAAAAGCTGCTTGAACGGGAAGAAGAAATACATGCACTGCAAAAAAAAGTAATTGTTTTGTACGAAGAACTGAGGAACAAACAGAGCGTACACGCATAACACCCTGTAGTTTATAAACTACAAATTCAGTTCAATTGAATACACACCAAAAGGCCTGACCATTTATTGATATTCTTTAAGTTAACAGGAGATACCCATTTTTATTAAAGGTTAAATAATATTAATTGGTAATTACAGTAAGGCGTGCCCGGACAAGGCGTGAAATATTGGTTTGATAATTGTTTTTTTTTAGAAAATCTACCCTATGATCTCTAAATATCTCATATCAATTCCACATCATGACATCTCAGACAAGGGGGTTATCCATGATACCGAAACCAAGCTAAAAGTTGGCGTTGTAGATTTGTATAAAACAGGTTTTGAACCCAAAAAAGGCGAAGTACACTATTTTGTATCGGACACGGATAACGATGTACTGCTCGCCTTTGAAACTGATGGTTATAAAAAAGCCCATAAAAACCTTTTGATATTGGATATGATAGCCCACTATTGTGTTTACTTAGGCTTTGCAGGCGCTATCATACATGCCAAGTTCCCGGTTATACGCTTGAATTAGTGTATCTGCCAATCGATTGGCTTTTTCCCTTGACTTATTAGCACCGCATTGGTTTTTGAAAAAGGCTTGCTCCCGAAGAAACCTGCATGTGCCGACAGCGGCGACGGGTGTACACCGGTTAAAACAGTGTGTTTTTTTGCATCGATAAACCTGGCTTTGCTTTTTGCAAAGCTTCCCCACAGGATAAAAATCACGCCTTCTTTTTTAGCGGATATTTCGCTGATCACTTTATCGGTAAAGGTTTCCCAACCGCTTTTTTGGTGGGCGTTGGCCTCGCCTTCGCGTACGGTGAGGGTGGCATTTAAAAGCAATACGCCCTGATTTGCCCATTCGGTAAGGTCGCCATGCGGGGGGATGACAAAACCCGGGATATCGGTAACCAGCTCCTTATAAATATTTTGCAGCGAAGGTGGTATACGTACCCCGCGCTGCACCGAAAACGACAAACCATGTGCCTGCCCGGGGCCGTGATAGGGATCCTGCCCTATGATGACCACTTTTACCTGATTAAAGGGTGTTTGAGTAAAAGCGTTAAAGATATCACTACCCTTGGGGTATATTTTATAGCCGGCTTGTTTTTCATCTTTCAATGTTTGTTTGAGTTTGATCATGTAATCTTTCTCAAATTCACCCTTTAAAATTTGAAGCCAGGACGCTTCCAGATCAATCGACATAAATGTAAAACAGCTATTGGTTAACATTACAAATAAACGGATATTTGCACTGTTTAAAAGGCAAAAAAACTCATGTTAAATATAATCAGGTTAATAATTTCGATAGCAGTGATGTTGGGCGGTGTGGCGCTTTGTGTGTTTGGTTTTTGGGGATGGGGCTCGCTGGTCATCTTTTTGGGCGGGCTTGTTTTGCTGACCTATTTCCTGAACGAAAACATGCTGATCGCACAATATTACATGCGCAAAGAGAAGATGGACAAAGCTCAGGAGTTTTTACTTAAAATAACAGACTACGAAAAGCAGATATACAAAGGTCAACATGGTTATTACAACCTGCTGATGGGTTTGATCGAATCGCGTACGGCGCCGTTAAAATCGGAGAAATATTTTAAGAAAGCACTTACGCTGGGTATGAAGATGTCGCACAATGTTGCTATGGCAAAACTGAGCCTTGCGGGGATATCAATGGCAAAACGCAACAAACGCGAAGCACAGCAATATTTACAGGAAGCAAGCAAAGCGGACAAGAATAAATTACTAACCGAGCAGATCAAGATGATGAAAGCTCAGATGGGACAGATGGATAAACAACAGGTAGTACGCGGCGGGTATCGCCAGTTTTAACCGGCAATTATTGTTATAAAACAGCGCCGGTACTATTACTATTTCTCGTCAAGGTGGCTGTAATAGTCGGAGTTGGCTGATGTACTTCCGGTGAAGTTTTTATCGTAAATCGCGTCATCCTCCGACGGGTTAGATACTTCTACGATTTTCAGCAAACTGCGGATAAAAGACAGGTCAAATTTACTGCGGTTCAATTTGATCAGGTATTCGTTTTCGGTTATTTCAATGCTTGTGTTTATCATAACGTTTGACATTTCTATGGACTATAAAAATATACATAGAAATCCGTGCCAAAGTTTTGCACATTTTAACATTCTATTAAGCTTTTGTAAAGTATCCACTTTTGTGGGGAAAAAGATGGGGACGCTTTCACGTCCTTGCAAGGCACGAATCAATCTCTACTCGATCGGTCTCCGATTGCCATTATCGACTTGCAAATGCAGAGTTTGCTTCGCTATCGCTCGCAATGACGATTTATTTATTAAACAAACCAAGCCATCACCTCATCCTTTGTGGGCATCGATATATCGAGCTTTAGTTTTTTGCGCATGCCGCCCAAGTCGTTAAATACTTTATTGGGGTTGCCGGCTTTCAGTTCTTCAACGGTGTTAAAGCCCATTTTATTAAGCACCGGCACCCACACCGCAGGTACGCCGATGTTTACAAAATCGTCGACAGTTACTACTTTGACTTTCTTTTCGGCACGCATTTGGGGGAAGAACAGTACCTCTTGGATGGTAGTTTGGCCTGTCATGAGCATTACCAGGCGATCGATACCAATGCCGAGGCCCGATGTTGGTGGCATGCCGTATTCCAGAGCACGTAAAAAGTCGTCATCCATCGCCATGGCTTCTTCATCGCCCCTACCTGCCAACAGCAATTGCTCTTCGAGGCGCTCGCGCTGGTCTATCGGGTCATTTAATTCCGAGTAAGCATTGGCTATCTCTTTACCCATCACAAACAGCTCGAAACGCTCCACCAGACCGGGTTTGCTGCGGTGCTTTTTAGCCAGCGGGGTCATTTCGATGGGGTAATCGGTGATGTAAGTTGGCTGTATCAAATGGTGCTCTACTTTTTCGCTGAAGATCTCGTCGATCAGTTTGCCTTTGCCCATGGTAGCGTCAACAGGTACGTTGATTTGTTTACAGACCTCGCGCAAAGCAACCTCGTCCATAGCCGATACATCGATGGCGGTGTATTTCAGGATACTATCATACATCGATAGTTTTTCGTAAGGGCCCGCAAAATTGAGTTCGTGTTCGCCAAATTTTACGATGGGCAAACCGTGGATGGCGCGGGCAACTTTTTCGAGGCATTGCTCCACCATTGCCATCATCCAGATATAATCCTTATAGGCTACGTATATTTCTACGGAAGTGAACTCCGGGTTGTGGGTGCGGTCCATGCCCTCATTACGGAACATTTTGCCGAACTCGTATACGCCATCAAAACCGGCTACGATCAACCTTTTTAGATACAACTCGTTGGCTATGCGCAAAAACAGCGGCATATCGAGCGTGTTGTGGTGCGTGGTGAACGGCCGCGCTGCCGCGCCACCGTGAACGCTTTGCAGTATTGGTGTTTCCACCTCCATCCAGCCGTTGCTATCGAAATAGCTTTGCATGGTGCGTATCACCTTTGAGCGGTTGATGAATATTTGTTTAAACTCCGGGTTAACAGTTAAGTCCACATAGCGCTGGCGGTAACGCATTTCGGGATCGGTAAAGGCATCGTGAATGGTACCATCTTCTTCCCGTCTAACCACCGGTAGCGGTTTTAAGGATTTAGATAATATCGTCAATTCGCGAACATGTAAAGATATCTCACCGGTTTGCGTAGTAAATACATAACCTCTGACACCTATAAAATCACCCAAATCGAGCAATTTTTTGAACACCGTATTGTACATAGTTTTATCTTCGCCGGGAGAGATATCATCACGTTTAATGTATATCTGCAAGCGGCCAGTGGCATCCTGTATCTCGGCGAATGAAGCGCTGCCCATAATACGGCGACTCATGATGCGGCCTGCGATAACAACATCCTGGTAAGCTTCGGTATTGGCTTCAAAATTTTCAGCAATATCCTTCGCGTTGGCATTCACGGGGAATGTTTCGGGAGGGTAGGGATCGATACCTAAATTACGTAATTGCTGCATCGCCTCGCGGCGAAATATTTCTTGCTCTGATAAACCAATACTCATATAAAAACAATTATTAAAGGACTGCAAAAATAGGATTTTATGTGTAGAGTTTTAAGTTTTGCACATGCCTTTTATTTAGAGGTTAATTATCAACATTAAGGCTTATCTGCTTTCAAAAATCAATTTTTTACGCTTATTTTAAGGTTCGGTATTTTGAAGAGTACTGTTCGGTAAAATGCAGCTTACACGTTTAGAAGTCAAGGGGTTTAAAAGTTTTGGCGATAAGATCACCATCAACTTTAACGAGGGCATTACTGCCATTGTTGGCCCTAACGGCTGCGGAAAATCAAACGTGGTGGACTCGATACGCTGGGTTTTGGGCGAGCAAAGTACCCGTATGCTGCGCTCGGAAAAAATGGAGAACGTCATCTTTAACGGCAGCAAAACCCGTAAACCGGGCAACCTGGCCGAGGTATCGCTCACATTCGATAATACCAAGAACATCTTGCCCACCGAGTTTTCGCAGGTTACGTTGACCCGTAAGCTTTACCGTAGCGGCGAAAGTGAATATTGGCTGAACGATGTGCAGTGCAGGCTGAAAGACATTACCGACCTATTTTTAGATACCGGTATTGGTGCCGATAGCTACTCCATCATCGAGTTGCGGATGATCGACGAGATCATCGTCAACAAAGAGAACTCAAGGAGAAATTTGTTTGAAGAGGCATCGGGCATATCGAAATATAAGCTCCGCAAAAAGCAAACCTTTAATAAGTTAAAAGATACCGAAGCTGACCTTGAGCGTGTTGACGACCTGCTGTTTGAGATTGAAAAGAACTTAAAGACCTTAGAGAACCAGGCTAAAAAGACCGAACGTTATTACAAGTTAAAAGAGCAGTATAAGGTTTTGAGCGTGATGCTGGCCTCGTTCAGGATCGTTTCGTTCAGCGATTCGCTGGCTGGCATAGAGGCGCTGGAGCAAAGACATAAGGACGAAAAGACCGGTGTTGTTACCGCGATAGACCAATTGGAAGCGGCACTGCAACAGCAAAAACTGGAAAGCCTGACCAAGGAAAAAAACCTATCAGTACAACAGAAAGCCACGAATGAATTTGTATCGAAAATACGGGCTTACGAGAGCGAGAAGAAGATAAAGAACGAGCAACTGAGGTTTCAGCAGGATAAGGAAAAGCGGTTGAGCGAAGATTTGGACCGCGATACGAAGGAACTGAACCATGTATTGTACAACATTAAACGCCTGGCGGAAGAACGTTTACAGGAGGATGAGAAACTGCAGACCATCATCAGCGACCTGGCAGAGCTGAAGGCGACGGTTGATGAATCGCGGTTGGCGCAAACAGTTGCCAAGGCCGAACTTGACGAGATAAACAACATTAACAACCGCCTGCAAAACCAGATATACAAGGCCGAAAAAGACCTCGATATTTTGCAGATACAGCAACAGGCTCTGGAGCAGGAAAGCCAGCGCAATATGGAGGATGCGAGCAGTAAGGAAGCTGAACTATCACATTTTAATAAAGCCATAGCCGAACTGGAAAGCCGTGCCGCCACGCAGGAACATGAATACCAGCTGGCTGTTGATTTTGAGAACAAACTAAACCAGCAGATACAGGACAACGAGGAACAGCTAAACCATTTAAAAGATACGCTTACCCGCGAAGGCCGTAAACTGGATGCCAAACAAAATGAGTATAACCTCACCAAGAGCTTGGTTGATAACCTTGAAGGATTCCCCGAGTCGATACGGTTTTTGAAGGGGAATACCACATGGGCCAAAAACTCGCCCTTGTTTAGTGATGTGCTGTTTTGCCACGAAGATTATCGTGTAGCTATTGAAAACTACCTGGAGCCTTTGATGAACCACTATGTGGTGGAGAATTATGATGAGGCCATCAGGGGGATTAACTTGCTAAGCGGGTCATCACGCGGGAGGGCGCAGTTTTTTGTGCTGAGCAATTACCCCAAAGATGTGCCGGTAAGCTCGACCATAAACGAGAATTGGGTGGCGGCATTGGATGTAATTGAAGTGGAAAGCCGCTACCGGCCTTTGTGCAATTACCTGCTTAATAACGTGTATTTGGTTAACGATGGCGCCGAGGCGGATCTGAACAATAGTGAGTTGCCCGGCGACGCCATTATTTTGGGCAAGAGCGGCAAGTTCAGCAAATCGAAATATACAATGGCTGGCGGCTCGGTCGGTTTGTTTGAAGGCAAGCGCATTGGTCGTGCTAAAAACCTGGAGAATTTAGCAAAGGAAATCAAGTCTGCCGAAAACGAAATAGCCAAATACAAAATTAAGATAGAAGAGCTGCAAAGTGGTTTAGTTGCGCTTAAAGCTTCGGGGAAAGCGGCGGAACTCAACCAAAAACAGCAGGACCTTAACCGGCTGAATACCGAACTGGTAACCATTAGCACGAGGCGGGAACAGTACCAGACCTTTATTGAGAGCAGCCGTAACCGAAAAGATGATATCGCGGCGAAAATAGCAACCATAAACGATGAGGCTATTAGGCTACGGCCATTGTTGGCCGAATTAAAAACCCAAAAGCAAATACAAGGGGAACTGCTTGCCGAAAAGCAGGAAGCTTTTGGGGAACTGACTGAGCGGCTGGCCGTGCAATCGAACGGGTATAACCAGGAGAATATCCGGTTTCACCAGCAGCAGAATAAGGTTTCGGGTTTGTTAAAGGACCTGGATTATCGCGAAAGCCAACAGGAAAACCTTGACCAACGTATTAAAAATAACAATACTGAATTAGCGGCGGTAAAAGCCGCGATAATGGAAAACCTGCAACATGCCGATCATTCCGATGAGGATTTGTTGGAAATGTATAATCAGAAAGAGGTGTTAGAAAAAGCCGTGCAACAGGCGGAGCAGGACTACTATGCCGCCAGAGGGACCATCACGGAAACTGAAAACGAGATATCGGCACTGAGACGAAAAAAGGATCAGGCCGAGACCATTGAGAACGAACTGAAAGACCGTAAAAATAACCTGAAGCTGGAGCTGAACGCCTTGAAAGAACGCTTGGCGGTGGAGTTTAACATTGACATCAACGACCTATTGGATGCCGAAGTGCCTGCCGATGAAACAGAAGACAGCCTGCGCGACAAGACCGAAAAGCTAAAAAAGCAATTGGACGATTTTGGCGCCATCAACCCGATGGCGGTAGAGGCTTATAACGAAATGAATGAACGTTATACCTTTATACAGGCGCAGAAAAAGGACCTGAGCGAAGCCAAGGCATCGTTAATGGCGACGATACAGGAGATTGATGATACGGCGAGGGAAAAGTTTATGTCGGCATTTTTGCAGGTAAGGGAAAACTTTATTAAGGTGTTCCGTTCGTTGTTTAATGAAGAGGATTCGTGCGATTTGATATTAAGCGACCCGGATAACCCGCTGGAGTCGGACATCGATATCATCGCCAAGCCAAAGGGTAAAAGGCCGCTGTCCATCAATCAATTATCGGGCGGTGAGAAGACGTTGACGGCTACGGCAATCCTGTTTTCGCTTTACCTGTTGAAGCCTGCCCCCTTCTGTATTTTTGATGAGGTTGATGCGCCGCTGGATGACACCAATATCGACAAGTTCAACAATATTATCCGCGAATTTTCTACGGATTCGCAGTTTATCATTGTATCGCACAATAAACGCACCATTGCCAGCGCCGATGTTATTTACGGCGTTACCATTGTAGAGCAGGGCATATCGCGGGTAGTGCCTGTGGATATGAGGGAACTTGTTTAATGTGCAAATGAGTAAATGTGCGTATGTGCAAATGAAACTCAATTTGCAAATGTGTGTATGTGCAAATGCTTTTCTATTTGTTTATCAAAAAATGTGCAAATGAATAATGTTCATTTGCACATTTTCTAATTAGCCATTTGCACATTAAAATTTCGGTAATAATTTTTTGCTGCTTACCATTTCGCTGAAATGCGCTGCCGGGTCTAATTTTGTTGTCATGTCGCGTACCACATCATCCGAAAAAGTTGCCGCAGGTATAGCCAAACCCTGTATCCTTGGTGCAGCTACTGCGGTATAACTACCTTTTGTAACGTATGACACGGCGTGTGAAAGCAGAACTTCGGTTGGGTCGCCAAAATCTTTGGTAACGTCGTCATAATCATAGTAACCGGGATAAGTTGCCGAACCCGGGGTCATACCGGCATAATAACCACCCTGACCGGCAGAATTTGCTGTATAAAAATTGGGCATGTACAAGTTATAGGTATAAACCGGGATAGCAAAAAAGCCAACTGGTTTGCCGTATGATGTGGTACCAATCAATTGAACATTTACCTCGGGTATGAGGTTGTTAATGGTAAGTTCGCTTGCCGAAGCTGTGCTGCCTGTTACAATAAAAAACACCCTGCTTAAAGCCAATGTACCTTTTTTGGCGAAATACGATGTATTGTTGGCCTGATTAAAGTAACCGGGCGTAATCTGGTATTTTTGAGCAAGGAAGGGGTAGTTATCGGCCTGTAACTTACTATTATAAACCGATGTGTACATTTTTGTGCCGGTTTGGGCTGCAGGAACGATATAGTTATCGATATACTCAGCCGTTGCTACATAGCCGCCACCATTATAGCGAAGGTCGATACAAAGGTCGGTAATGCCTGCCGAAATAAAACTATTAAATGCTGCGTCAAGTTGCGAACCGGCATTGGTAGGGCTGGTAAATTGTGAAAACACCACATATCCCAATTTTTTACCACCGGCAAGATTTAATACTGTATATTTTAGTACCGGATTTATAGTATAGTTGGCAACGGCTACGGTTGCCGTAAACTGTGTATTATCCGGCTTTTGCAACAATAGGGTAATGCTGCTGCCGCTAAGCGCGTTAACCACGAACAATAAATTGGGATCATTGTTAGGATTGGAGCTGTTGGGGTTATACGCAATATTGGTATTGCCATTTACCGCGATAACCTTATAGCCACGCACCAGGTTGGCTGTTGCCGCAGGTGAACCCGGGTTTACGTATTTTATACGCAGGTCGTTATAGGTGTTATAAAATACCGAAAAACCAAAATCGCCATGGGTACCGCTTAATTGTGTGGCTACTTGTCCGCCATCGATGAAAGAATATTTGGCTTCGCCCGGGTAGTTAACAGAGTATTCGTACGGCTTGCCGGTAGCCGGATTGATTTTATATTGCGATAGTTTATCCACTTCGTTTTGCAGTGTTGTGGGGTCATCGGCACCTACTGTAGTACTGTAAGGATTGAACGTAGCGTAAGAAGGGATAGCATCGTACCATAAATACTCTTCAGTGGAGTAATTATAAATCGAGTCTTCCATACGGTTTAGTAATGTAGTAGTAGAAGTACTACTGCCTGTTTGACTATTCTTTTTACAAGCCGCAAAAACCGCAACAGCTACTAAAATAAAATATACCTTTTTCATCTTTATCTATAGTTTTTTAGTGATAACGTCATTTGAATGCCTTAAATTATAGTGCAAAGGTTTGCAATCACAATATAATGATTTTATCTGAAAAGCAATACGGATAAAAAATATTTGACCCACGGCTGACCTCTGGCTTCGCGGGTTAGGGAATGATGATGGTTTGACGTTGCGTAGTATGCACACTAAAATACCCGAGCGCGCCATTGCTGATGTTGGACGTCGGGTTTGAAGGGGTAGCGGAATCGGCGGGGGTATTGCCGCCCTGGCTGCTTAGGGCGTACCAGTAGTTATACATCGGACCATCGATACATTGCATCTCCACATTGACCACATCGCCGGTTTTCAAAACAATATCGCTTTCATATAACACCGAGGTTACATTACGCCCGTCGGTAAGCCTGTCGCTTTCGGTAAAAACACGCTGCACCTGTACGGCATTGACATACATTAAAAATCGGTATTGGTTTGCCACACCGGCCGGGTCGTGAAAATTTACCGCTACGCTTTTTACGAGTTTAGACCCAAAACTTTGACCTATAACCGAAAGTGAGTCGAGGTTTACCGGCGCGGGCATTGTACCCGAGGCATTGTAAGTTTGGCCGTTCACCTTTACCTGCAGGGCGTAATAGTTTTGCGGCTTACCAAAAAAATTATTGATAGTGTACACCCCCGGCTGTGTTTCGGGCAGTTTGTAAACATTGCCCAAAGCGTCGGTTATAGTTACTATTGCCCCACTAACGGTAGGGTAAACATTGGCGCTGCTATAAGGCACGGAGTTGGTGATATTTACTGTTTGTAATCCTTTTTGGTTGTTCAGGTTTGCTTCGATAACAATTTGTTGCTGGGCGTTGGGTATCTGCACATCGATAACGCGCTGGCATGCCGATAAGGCTAACAGCACGAACAAGACCGACAATATTGCAATTGATTTTTTCATATTATCTGAATTTAAAGTTCCAGGTTACCGACGGGATGATACCAAACAAACTTGTTTCAACCGCTTCGGTGTGCACAGGGCTGGTATCGGTATTTTGGAAAACCACACTGTATGGGTTTTTACGGTTATAGGCATTATAGATGCTAAACGTCCAACTGGAGTGGTAGCTTTTGTGCGGTTTGCCTTCGAGGGTAGCGCCCAGGTCGAGGCGGCTGTTATCGGGCAGGCGTGAACCGTTGCGGTTGGTGTAATAATAAGTGGTTATCCCACCTATTTGATATTTTCCCGCCGGGTAGGTTACCGCGTTGCCTGTACCGAATACAAATACTGCTGAAAATGACCAGCGCTTTGTTGCGTTGAACATGTTGACGAAAGAAATATCATGCGTGCGGTCTTGCCTTGCGGGGAAGTAGGTATCGTTATTGATACCGTCAAATTTACGTTCGGTGCGGGATAAGGTGTAGCCTATCCAGCCATTATAGCGTCCGTATTTCTTTTTCAGGAAAAACTCGATACCGTAGGCACGGCCTACGCCAAATAATAGTTGCGACTCGACGTTTTGATTGGCCACCAGTTGGGCATTATCGCGGTAGTCGATCTCATTGCTAAGCCATTTGTAATATACTTCGGTAGAAAACTCGAAATTATCATGATCGAAATTGCGGTAATACCCGAGGGATACCTGGTTGGATATGCCGGGTTTGATGTTGTTGCTGCTCATTACATACAAGTCGGTAGGGAGGCTTGATGTGGAGTTTGACAGCAGGTGGATGTTTTGCGTGTTGAGGTTATAGGCCGCTTTAAGCGAAGTTTGATCGTTTAGGGTATAGCTTGCCGAAAAACGTGGCTCGACATTAAAATAGTGGGCAACGGTTTGCCCTGAACCATACGTTGTACCGGTAATCGCGTTACCGTTGCTATCGTAAGTATCAAAAGTACCGGGGCCTATCAACAAAAACTGGTTAAACCTCAGGCCGTAAACTATATTCAGTTTATCGGTTGGTTTCCAATTATCGGAAATATAGGCGGCAAACTCGTAGGCATATCGGTTCTCGATGGTTTGGGGATTAAAGCTGGAGGTGCTTGATGAACTGATATCGCCGGGTTCGATGGTATGGTGTACCGCGCTTACACCAAAACGCAGCGACTGGTTCCCGCCAAGGTAATACTCGAAGTCTTCTTTTAAATTCACATCCTCGATTTTTGAAACCACCTGAAAGTTGGAGTTTTTATCGAAATTTTGAATAGTATAATTATAGTTGCTGTAAATCAACGATGTATTGGAGAACAACTTGCCACTAAACAGGTGGTTCCAACGCAGGGTACCTGTGGTATTGCCCCAGGCTGTAGAAAAATTGTTTTTAAGGCCGATATCGTCCTGCCCGAAATATCCCGAAAGGTAGATGCCATTTTTATCGTTGAGACGGTAGTTGGCTTTGAAGTTGATATCGTAAAAATAAAGACTGGCCGAGTTGAGGGTTGAATCGGAAGAAAGCTTTAAAAAAACATCGGCATAAGTGCGGCGGGCGCTAATCATGAACGAGCCTTTGTCTTTCACTATCGGCCCTTCCAATTTTAAACGAGAGGCGATAAGGCCGATGCCGCCTTCGGCGGTGTATTGTTTGTTATTGCCCTCGTCCATTTTTATATCTAGTACCGAGGACATCCTGCTCCCATACTCGGCGGGCATACCGCCTTTATACAGGGTAATGTCTTTTATCGCGTCGGAGTTAAAGGTGGAGAAAAAGCCGAACAGGTGCGACGCGTTGTACACGGGGGCACCATCGAGCAAAATCAGATTCTCGTCGGACCCGCCGCCGCGCACATAAAAGCCTGTGTTGGCATCGCCGGTGGTTTCAATACCGGGCAGCAATTCGATGGTTTTGATGACATCCTTTTCGCCCAATAAAACCGGCACGTTGCTTATTTCTTTGATATCGAGCTTGTTTACACCCATTTGCGGCTCGAGGATATTGTTATTACTGGCGGCTTTATCAGTTACCACTACCTCGTTTAAAGCGTTAGATGCACCGAGGTCAATATTCAAGGTGGTGTTTTTGGTTACCAAAAGCCTTATAATGATGGTTTTATAACCTACATAGCTAAAGCTCAAGGTATCCTGGCCCTTCGGCACAGTTAACGAGTAAAAGCCGTAAGTATTAGTTGTCGCGCCTTTTTTAACAGGCCCGGTTATCCTTACCGTGGCACCGATGAGGGTTTCGCCGGTTAATGTATCTTTAACCGTGCCGCTAATGGTAAACCTGGATTGGGCAAACAGCGGAGTATTGGTGAGCAGGAGCATCAAACAAACAAACGCAAGCCATAGCCTGATGCAAGAACGACCGGTTTGTTTAAATGCCATGAATAAGGAAAGGTATAGTTGTCATCAAATGTAAGCGTATTTAATTAATTGTTTGCCATTAAGGGCATTTGGTCATCATCCAAATGATAAACGGCAAAAGCGCAATATATTGCCTGTTACTGATAAAAAGTAAGGTAATCCACCCTGGCGGCGGCAGCGCAAAGCTCGTCGCTTTCGTTATTGCCTATCATAATAATATCACGCCGCTCCAGATTATGCGTTTTTAAGATATAATGCAGGGCATCGGGCTCGGGCTTGGGTTTTATTTCATCGGCAAAATAACAGGTGAGGTAGTTTTCGAGACCGTGCCACTCGGTTTGTTTTATTTTATTGAGCTGCTGCTCGGGTATGCCGTTGGTGAGTATAAATATTTGTTTGCGATCGATAACGATATCCTGCAAAAGGGTTAACGCATCCTTATAGAGCAACAGCTTTAAGGGCAAACGGGCGGTTAAATGCAGCAGGTTAAAGTTATGGCGGTATTGTTCGTCGATCAAAAACTTCTCTTGCACGCGGTCGAAAATATGTTCGCTTCCCTCCTGCTCGTAAGTTTCGGTCATCAGTTTAGTCAATACTTTGGCATCGTACAGTTCTTTGTATTCCAAAAAACCGGCGAACAGGTAATATACCTGTAGCAGATAATCCTTTTCGGGATAGAGAACATTATCCAGTTCAAACACATACGCCTTTTTGCGCGGGTCGATATCTGCGTAAGTGAACATCAGTCGGCGGTAAAAATTTGGTATTCGCCCGTTTTACCAATCAAAAATGCACCATCAGTCAGTTGATGGGCGATAGCGGCATCCATATCGCCACCTATCACTTCGCTCCTGTTCAATACCACCAAACTGCCTTCAACCGGGGTAAAATGGCCCTCCATTTGTTGTGTTGCCGGCAAAATAATTTGCACATCAAACTCGATAAACAATACCCTGGCTTCGGCCAGCGGCAATAGTTCTTCTTTACGCAAGGGGAAGAGCATGTTGATGCCCTTATCCAGGCAAAGGGCCAACATTTGATGCGCGAACGACGGGCTTTGCGGGTCGGGTGTTTTGAGGATGGCCCCGTTTTTCAGCATCAGGTCGGGAATGGGCTGGAAGTCGCCCAACAGAACGGGTTCGTCGATATGCAATATGCCCTTGAGGCGGTAAGCCTGTGCCGAGTTTGCTGCTGTAATTAAAACGCTCATAACAATTTAGATATGGTCGACGATGAGACCATCCTTCATCAGTACCTTGCGGTCGGAAAGGTTGGCGAGTTCTTCGTTATGGGTAACAATGATAAAGGTTTGTTTAAAATCGCGGCGCAGGTCGATAAACAACTGGTGCAATTCGCGGGCGTTGGTAGAGTCGAGGTTGCCGGATGGTTCATCGGCCAGTATCAAAGCCGGGTTATTGATGAGCGCGCGGGCCACGGCTACACGCTGCTGTTCGCCGCCTGATAGTTGGTTGGGCTTATGGTCGAGGCGGTTGCTTAAACCGAGCAGATCCAACAGGTTTTTAGCGCGCTTTTCTGCTTCGGATTTTGAAAGGCCGGCGATATAGGCCGGGATACATACATTTTCGAGGGCGTTAAACTCCACCAGCAAATGGTGAAACTGGAAGATAAAACCGATGTGTTTATTCCTGAAGTTACTGAGGTTGCGCTTACTGAGTTTGCTGATGTCCTGGTCGCGGATGAGGACGGTGCCGGAGTCGGCTTTGTCTAACGTGCCGATAATATTGAGCAGTGAGCTTTTGCCCGCGCCGGACGCGCCTACGATGGAAACGATTTCGCCATGCTGCACATCGAGGTCGACACCTTTTAATATCTGTAAATTACCGTACGACTTTTTAATGGAGCGGACTTTGAGCATGGAGCAAATTTAATATAAATGTGCAAATGAGTATATGTGCGGATGTGCAAATGATTTTGAATGTGAAGATGTGCAAATGTGAAGATGTGTAAATGATTTATTAGATTGCAAGGGCAATAAAAAAATTATGTATACGCAGTTAACCCTCATATTTTTGCAAGTCCCTTTGGCTGGTGGACAATATTCGCGTACCACTACCACTTACGAAAATTGGCCTCCTGCTTTTGGTATAACAGCTTGGGCAATATTGGTCTACATTGTTTTACGCGTTTGGTGGGAGGTAAAACATACCGGGAGTCACCCGGATCCACATCATTGGCCCTATGTTGAATAAAGATTTGACAACTATCAAAAAGTTGACAAATCTAATTTTCCACGTTTTTTGGCAATAGTTTGCCGCTGGCGCGCATCAGGTTATCGGTGCTTTGGAGTATTTTGGCCTTTAATTTTTCGTTGTAATTGGGGTGTGCGGCTAAGAACTCGTTGACGATGTGCGCGGCCTCGTTGCTTTGGTAGCTGCCGAAGGTACTTGACAACCATGATTGCGGAAAGAAAATATCGCCGGTTATTTGGATGGTTTCGAGCATATCTAAGCTCTTGGCTAAGTATTTTACTGAAGTGGATTGCCTTAGCGGGTGATGCAGGTAGCCCAATGCGGTGAGCACATTGGCTTCTTTGGCGCGGTTCTTCAGGTCGGAGAGGCTGGCGAAAAATGCATCGCGCACCTTTACATCGGGCGAAAGCGCGGGGCGGATAAACTGGAAGCGTTTTTTACGGTCGGGATTAGTGATGCGGGCGTATTGTTGGCTAAGGATGCTGGTATCGGCATCATTGCGCAGGGCCAGCGAAAACGCCATACCGGTATAATCCTCTTCTGATAGTTTTACGCCGGCGGGTGGCTGCTGCTGTTTCCATACATTATATATCGTGCTGCGTGCATCGGCACTCAGGTAAATACTTTGATAGGTGCCAAACAATATTTTTTTATTGTTAGCCGTTGGTTGGCTAAGCATGGCCTGCCATACACTGTTTTCGAGGGCGGCGTTCATTTTTTGGCGGTCGCGGGGCGTGATAAACTGCCAGTAAATGCTGCTGATATAGCCCGATATGAGGCGCAGGGTCATTTCTTCTTTTTCGGTGCTCAGCGCGTTGGTATACAGATTGAGCAGGGTTTCGGGTTTGATGTAGCGGCCTGCCAACATGTTGTCGTATAGCGAAATATAGGCCGAGGTGCGCTGCAAGGGGCTTTGTATATCCGACAGTTGGTTATACAAGTCGGCATCGGTGGGGAACAGGCCGTAGCCTTCGCCGCCTGAATTAAAGAGTACAAAATTGGGCCTTTTCATGCCTTCGGTCTCTTTCAAGTCGTACACGCCTTTGGTCATGTTGACGTGGATGTCTTTTGTTGAACCGTTATAAAATAAAGTCACCTCGAAACTTTGCGGCCATACCCGGGCAGTGCCACGCTCGGCATGCTGCAACAGGATGAAACGCTTAATTTTTCCATTGCGCGATACGAGGCTGTAATTGAATACCGGCCTGCCGGGCTGGTTTACCCAGGTATTGTTCCATTCATTTAAATCGTAAGTGGTGTATTTACCAAGTATTTTGATGAGTTCGGGCCAGGTGGCGTTATGGTAGGCGTAGGTTTTGAGGTATTCGCGCACGCCGGCCTGGAAGTTGTCTTTGCCCATCAGCAGTTCCAACTGGCGCATCATGATGGGGGCTTTGTGGTAGATGATATTGCCATACAATGAGCCTGCATCTTTCAGGTTATCGAGGTTTTGGCGGATGGGGTTGGCGCCGGGTGTACGGTCGATGCCATAAGCGGCGGGGAAATGGTCGGTAAGGAATTTGAGGTTGAAGGTTTCGTCGCCCATTAATGAGCCCGTTACCTTGTCGGCCATAAAGTTGGCGAAGACTTCCTTCATCCATACATCGTTAAACCAGTCCATGGTTACCATATCGCCAAACCACATGTGGCTGGTTTCGTGCGAGATGAGGTTGATGCGGGCGATGACCTGCTCCTGTGTGGCGCTGGCATCTAAAAACAGGCTTGATGCTTTATACTGTACTTCGCCCGGGTGCTCCATACCACCGAACTGGAAATCGGGGATACCCACAAAACCCATTTTTTGGAAAGGGAACGGGATGCCTGTCCAGTTCTGTAAAAAATTGACCGCATCGGCATGGGCCTTAAATATGGCATCGGTACTCAGTTTTATTTTAACGGGGTCGGTTTCGCGGTATAAAAATTCGGGGTGAAGGTTGCCGATATCCTGTTTTGCCGACGCATACTTACCGGCGGTGAACGAAAACAGGTAGGTACTTAGTGTATCGCTCTTTTTAAATAGGTAGGTTTTGGGCATGCCGGCACGGGCCACAGAATCCTGGATGGGCGCGTTGGCCAAGGCCCGCCATGTTGGGGGAATATGCAGTGTAAGCGCAAAAACAGCTTTTAAATTGGGCTGGTCGAAGCAGGGAAAAACGGTGCGGGCACGGTCGGGCACAAAGAGGGCATACAGGTAATCGTCGTTACGGTTGAGGGCGCCGTTGCCTGCCAAAAACTGGAAGGATATGTTGTTTTTGCCATCCAATAAATATTTGGCATCAAGCAGGATATGTTCTTTTGAAAAATTGACGGGTACCAGTTTGCCGTTGATGGCAATGGCTTTGATGCGGATGGGGTCTTCCTTAAAATCTAACTGCAGGTCTTGTCCGCTTGATTTATAGTCGAACGTGAGGGTCTCTGTTGCACGGATATCGGTGGTTTTATCGGCGGGGATAGTCAAGTCGAGCGTGTATTGGGTATTGCTGATGTGTTTGGCGCGGTAGTCGGCGAGGGTACGCGATACGCCGGTTTCGACCGTGGTTTGGGCGTTTGCCGTTATATATAGGCATGCTATGAGCAGGGTGATGAGTGGGAAACGCATATAGTGTGTTTAGAAGGGCAAAATAGTGATTTTTTTGAAAAAAGAGGTTTAGGGATTGGGGTGGTTTATTTGCATGGTTTGAAAGCATGGTGCTTACTCCCGATGGCCGGAGAGGCCTATTTCTTTTTTCTTGATAAAAAAGAAACAAAAAATCAAGTCGCAACGCTGCTACCTTGCCCGCCCTGCCGGTTCTTAACGCCGCACCGTTCCGCTATGCTCCACTCAGTGCGGCTAAACCGTCATTCCCGCCATACGCCCGGCCCGCTCCGTTGCGACAAGGCCGGCGCTCGTTTTGATTTAAGCTATCACACGTTATGCCCGCTTTGGCCGAAGCTTTTTTGCTGACGGGGTTTGGAGGGAGAATCAAGAATTAAGACGGTATTGCGTTAGGGATAGCAGCGGAAAGCCCGGAACCGCTTCTATCAGCGGTGAGGACTTGTAGCGGATAGCCCGGGCCGCAGGCAACGCCCTAATTATCTACATTATAGCTAACCTCAATATTCATATCTCAACCTCATATAAATAATTCATTCTCCTCAATTAAACTTCAAAGTATTCCCACCCCTACCCCACTAAATAAAATTACTTTCTAAAGCACCGGGCAAATAATGTGACATTACACCGGATTTGGCAAAATATTGTGTAAAAAAGCACCTACAGTTTCTTTGTAATGGTTGAAATTAATAGCTTTACCACATAAAATACTTCAAGAAAAATGAATATTCACGAATACCAGGGTAAAGCTATACTAAAGAGTTTTGGTGTAAGGGTTCAGGAAGGCATTGTTGCCGATACCGTTGAGCAGGCTGTTGAGGCCGCGAAGAAAATGAAGGCCGACTTTGGGTCGGACTGGGTGGTTATTAAGGCGCAGATACACGCGGGTGGTCGCGGTAAAGGCGGCGGCGTTAAGCTGGCCAAAAACCTTGACGAAGTGAAGGAAAAAGCAGGCGCTATTTTGGGCATGACTTTGGTTACCCCGCAAACGGGCCCACAAGGTAAATTGGTGAGCAAAGTTTTGGTAGCGCAGGATGTTTATTATCCCGGCGAAAGCCCAACCAAGGAGTTTTATATGGGTGTATTGTTAGACCGTGCCAAAGGCCGTAACATTATTATGTACAGCACCGAAGGCGGTATGGATATTGAAGAGGTTGCCGAACATACCCCACACCTGATACATAAAGAAGAAATTGACCCGAAAGTTGGTCTGCAAGGTTTCCAAACACGTAAAATTGCTTTTAACTTAGGTTTGAGCGGCGAGGCTTTTAAAGAGATGACAAAATTTGTTGCCGCTTTATATAAGGCTTATGACGCGACGGATTCGGCGATGTTTGAAATAAACCCGGTATTGAAAACATCGGACAATAAAATATTGGCGGTTGACGCGAAAGTGAACCTGGATGATAACGGTTTGTTCCGCCACCCGGATTACGCGGTGATGCGCGACGAAAGCGAAGAAGACCCAACCGAAGTGGAAGCCAGCCACTCGAACCTGAACTATGTGAAGCTTGACGGTAACGTGGGCTGTATGGTGAACGGCGCGGGTTTAGCGATGGCCACCATGGACATCATCAAGATTGCCGGTGGTGAGCCAGCCAACTTTTTGGACGTGGGCGGAACTGCCAACGCGCAAACAGTTAAAGCGGCTTTCAACATTATTTTGAAGGACCCGAACGTGAAAGCCATCCTCATCAACATATTTGGTGGTATTGTTCGTTGCGACCGCGTGGCACAGGGTGTTATTGACGCTTACAAAGAAATTGGCGATATACCTGTACCAATTATTGTTCGTTTGCAAGGTACCAATGCCGAGGAAGCTAAGAAGCTGTTGGATGAATCAGGTTTGAAGGTGAAATCGGCGATATTGCTGAAAGAAGCGGCGGATAGGGTGAAAGAGGTTTTTGCGGCGTAGGTTTGTTGGTGATAACACCAACAAAGGCGTTAGCCCCCTCTAAATCTCCCCCGGTTGGGGAGACTTGAAGAAATACATTAAAAAGCGATGAGAGGTTTCTCATCGCTTTTTTTGTTTTTATGCGATTAGCGATTAAATCCTTATTTTTATCCTATGCAAAACATCGTGCAAACTAATCTGCAACAAATAAAGGCACTCATGCTGAGTTATGGCGTGGAGAAAGCCTATGCTTTTGGCAGCGCAATAAACGGTAATATGCATGCGGGCAGCGATGTTGATTTTGTGATACGTTTTGCGCCTGATATGGACTACGAGACCTACGGAAACAACTATTTTAAGCTATTGTATGCCCTGCAAAACCTGCTTAAAAAAGATGTTGAACTGGTTGCCGAAGAAACCTTGACCAACCCCTACCTGATAGAAAGTATAAACAGGCAAACGCTGGATGTTATATGAGTATTGAGGAAAAAAAGCTGCTTACCGATGTATTGGAAGCCATCATCTCTATTGATGAGCATTTAGAATGGCGGCGTATTTTTGATGAGTATAAAGCCAATAAAACCAAACGTCGTGCGGTTGAGCGCGAACTGGAAATAATCGGTGAAGCGGTAAATAAGTTATTGAAACTATCACCTGATATTGCTATATCTTATTCGAGAATCATTGTCGACCTGCGCAACAAGGTCATTCACGCTTATGATAACGTGAATGATATGGTGATTTGGAATGTAGTGATGAACCATTTGCCTGTTTTGAAGACCGAAGTTGAAGAGTTATTGAAATAATAGTCTGCGCCATGACCACCATCCCCATCACGCCCAACTACAGCCTCGGCATAGCGCATTACCAAAAGCTACGTGTACGGCTGATTGTATTTAAAAACGGTGAGGAATACGTTTGCCGGAAAGAAAGCATTTATAAGGTAAAACAGTTTTTGGCTTTGGACGAGGGACGGGCGTTTATGGGGCGTTTGCAGTTGGTGAAGGATGGAGATGGAATTGTTGTGGAGGTGAAGGGTGAGGTTGTGGGGGTTGTTAAGCCGGGAGATTTGGAAAAGCTTTTAGATGCATCCCTTTGAGGCCGGAGACCTAATAATAGCAAGTCACGAGGCAGAGCCTCGCGCCAGCAGCATTTAATCCCATAAAAAAATATTTTCAAAAACACTTGACACGTAACTTTAAAGTTACCTATATTTGGGTAACTCAAAAGTTACGCATTATGGAAAAAGAAATTAAAAAGAACTGGCAGTTTAGCCAGTCGCCCTTAGAAGTTTGGGAATACCTTACCCAAGCCGAATTATTGGAACAATGGTTGATGAAGTGCGACTTTCAACCTGTTGTTGGTCACAAGTTCCGCTTTGTTGGCGGATGCGACCATGGCGGGGACGAAAAAGCCGCTGCCCATTGCGAAGTGTTGGAATTAAAACCACATACACGGGTTTCGTATTCGTGGCAGGCGGTTTCGGCGCTGGACAATCAACCTTTTGATTCGACCGTGATCTGGACCCTCACACCCAAAGGCAGCGGAACCGCATTGGAACTGTTGCATACCGGCTTTAGAGCGGTGGAGGATGTGGCCACACACAACGATGGCTGGACAAGGTTAAGCCACAAAATGGTTGAACTTTTAAGCGCGGTTGAAAAATGAGCGCAGCACCGCAATTGGATGTTTTTCAGGTAATTGCCGACCCCAGCCGCCGGGCGATGATGCACCTGTTATCGAACGATAGCATGACGATAAACGCCCTGGCCGAAAATTTTGAGATGAGCCGGCCCGCTGTTTCGAAGCATTTGAAAATAATGCACAAGGCAGGTTTTATTTCGATTACCGACGTTGGCCGCGAACGCTATTGTACACTGAAACAGGACGGTTTTAACGAGCTGCAGGAATTTATCGACTACTTTGATAAATTCTGGACCGGTAAACTGAACAAATTAGAAACATTATTAAACAATAAAACATTAGCAAAATGAAAAATCAAAACGACAACGCGACAATGAGCGTAGCAACGGAAGACTTCAGCTACTGTATGGTAGTCAATGCTTCGGCAGAGGAAACTTTGAAAAGGATAGCTCAGGTTGATTTGTGGTGGGCAAAAAAATTCAGCGGCAAGGCCAGCGAATTGAATGATGAGTTCTCGGTATATTTTGGCGGGCCCGCCGATACTTTTGTTGATTTTAAAATTTCGGAGTTTATTCCCGGTAAAAAAATAGTTTGGCTGGTTACCGACTGCAACCTGCACTGGATAAACGATAAGAAGGAGTGGAAAAATACGGAAGTAATTTGGACGCTTACCGAGAAAGATGGCAAAACACAAGTTGATTTTGTGCACAAAGGCCTGAACCCCGAAGCTGAATGTTACGAGAGCTGCAAACCCGGCTGGACGCACCATTTAAAAGATAGCTTTGTAAAACTGGTTGACGAGGGCAAGGGTTTTCCGGAATAAAATGGTTTACTGTAAAGATTTGACAACTTTTGAAAGTTGTCAAATCTAATTTCACTAAATTGACTACTATATATATCTTTTTGTAATGTTTACTTGACATTATGAAATGTTTACTTATCTTTGTTTTATATTTAAAACAAAGATCATGGAAACTGAAAAGAAAAAAGCAAGAAAACTGACCATTATATGGGCCATTGTTTGGGCGATTACTTATGACGGATCGCTGTTGTTGTTTAAACACAGTCATTTGAATACCTTTTTGGCCATGGCAATTGCCGTGGTGCCTATAGCAGCCTTCGTTATTTATGTTTACCGCTACATCAAAAGCATAGCCACTATGGACGAGGTGAAGCAACGCATCCATTTTGAAGCCGCGGTTATCGGGTTTGCGTTGGGGCTGCTGTTGCTGATGATATTGTGCCTGCTCGATGTGGCCAACGTATTAAACTATGATTATTTTGGCTATGGCTTTGTGCTGCTTTACTGCATGGTATTTTACTATATCGGTTACTTTATATCGAAAAGGAAATACACGGCATGAAAAACACGATAAAAGTTGAACGGGCCAAAAAGAACTGGACCCAGGCCGACCTGGCTACCCATATCGGCATATCGCGGCAAGCTGTAAACTCGATTGAGACCGGGAAGTTTATCCCTTCTACCCTATTGGCTTTGCGCATGGCGAAGGTGTTTGAGACAACGGTTGAGGTGCTGTTTCAGTTGGAAGGGGAGAATTGAGCAAGGCGCATGGCGCGGGGCGCAAAGCGTTGATGTTTAGATACCTCAGGCCGGAGGCCTGAAGATAGTAAGTCACGAGGCAGAGCCTCGCGCCGGCACATTAAATAATTGAAAATGTTTTTATGGTTATCGCATATCGCCAACTTCAGGTATACTGTTGACGACTTCATCAAAGGTGAAAATGGCGTCACATTTTTGCTTTTCTTGCTGATTTTTGGTATATTGTATGGAATAATGAAAATTGGAACAGGGTTTAGGAAAGGTTGAAAACTATCTTACTTTTTCCCCCCTATTTGAAAAAAAGTCAAAAGTCAAAAGTCAAAAAGTTGGGAGTTTGGATGGAAATGTTTTTGTATAGTTCTTACTTAGTCTCCCGATAAGAAGTTGCCCATGGAAACAAACACTGACGAGCGAAAAAAGAATTGTCCACGATGCGGAGCCGGGTTTGGATGTTGTACCAATAATTGCTGGTGCAGCGAGTTGCCAAATATTATGCCTTTGGTGGATAACGAGGATTGTTTGTGTTATGATTGTTTGAAGGCAGAGATAGAGAAAAAGAGCCAGGTTCAATGGAAGATGTAAAATGGAAGACGGAAGATGTATGTTCTATCGGATCAGTACCCATAAATACCCATAATTTTAATTTGCACATACGCACATTTACTCATTTGCACATCAAATTATTATCTTCGCTCCATGTCGCCTACAGAAGCAAAGAACAGGATAGAAGCCCTTACGGCTGAATTGAAACAGCATAACTATAACTATTATGTGCTGGCTATGCCTACCATAACAGATATGGATTTCGACTTTAAGCTGAAGGAACTGGCAGAGCTGGAAAAGCAGTTTCCGGAGTTTGCCGACGGTGATTCGCCAACGCAAAAGGTGGGTGGGGATATCACGAAGGAGTTCGAAACCGTAAAGCATCAATGGCCGATGCTGTCGTTAGGAAATACTTATAACGAACAGGAACTGATTGACTTTGATGAGCGGGTACGCAAAGCTATTGGCGATGATTTTGAGTACGTATGCGAGCTTAAGTTTGACGGCCTGTCCATGAGTCTCACTTACCAAAACGGTAAGCTGGAACGGGCCGTAACGCGCGGCGATGGGGTACAGGGCGATGACGTAACTACAAACGTGCGCACTATACAAAGCATACCAAAAAAACTGCACCCGGGCGATTACCCCGACCATTTTGAGATACGCGGCGAGGTTTTTATGCACCGCAAGGCCTTCGAAAAACTGAACAACGAGCGTATTGAAATAGGTGAACAGCCCTATGCCAACCCCAGGAATTTCGCGTCGGGCACCATCAAGATGCAGGATTCGGCCGAGGTGGCTAAACGGCCACTGGACTCGTTCCAATACTTTTTATATACCGATAAACAATTGTTTAAAACTCATTGGGAAAGCCTGAACGCGGTAAAAAGCTGGGGTTTCCATGTGTGCGAACATACCCAATTGTGCAGGCATATCGATGAGGTGTTGGCCTTTATTGCCGTTTGGGACAAAAAACGCTTCGACCTGAGCTATGACATTGACGGCATTGTATTGAAGGTAAACAGCTTAGAACAGCAGCAGGAATTGGGTTTTACGGCTAAATCGCCGCGATGGGCCATATCTTATAAATTTAAGGCGCAATCTGTCGAGACCATATTACAGAGCGTGAGTTATCAGGTGGGCCGCACAGGTTCGGTTACTCCTGTTGCCAATTTGAAACCGGTACTATTGGCAGGCACCACGGTAAAACGCGCCAGTTTGCACAATGCCAACGAGATATTACGCCTCGACCTGCACGAAGGCGACAGCGTGTATGTTGAAAAAGGCGGCGAAATTATCCCCAAAATTACGGGCGTGAACGTGGCTAAACGGCAAAGCGACGCCAAACCAATTGATTATATAACGCATTGCCCGGAGTGCGGCACCGAACTGGTGCGAAAGGAAGGTGAGGCCAACCATTATTGCCCCAATGATGAGGGGTGCCCGCCGCAAATTATGGGCAAAATGCAGCATTTTATCGGCCGCAAGGCGATGAATATTGACGGGTTGGGTGATGAAACCATTGTTACGCTGTACGAAAAAGGCTTTATTAAACACATCAGCGATATATACGAATTGCATACCCATGCTGATGAGCTGAAACAGATGGACCGCTTTGGCGAACGCTCGATAACGAATATGCTGGAAGGCATTGAGCAATCGAAAAAGATGCCTTTTGAAAAAGTGCTGTTCGGCATGGGCATACGCTATGTTGGCGAAACGGTGGCAAAAAAGCTGGTGGCTTATTTTAAAAATATCGACGCGCTGATGAAGGCATCGGTTGAAGAATTGAACGCCGTTGAAGAGATTGGTCCCCGGATAGCGGAAAGCTTAGTGGAATATTGGGCCGACCCGCAGCATATTGAACAAATAGAAAAACTGCGTGCTCAGGGTTTACAAATGGTGGCCGAAGAGAAAGAAGTGGTGCTGGCGAGCGAGAGCTTGTCGGGCAAAACGTTCATCATTTCGGGCGTGTTTGAAAAGTACTCGCGCGATGAGCTGAAGGATATGATAGAGCAAAACGGTGGTAAGATATTGAGCAGCATATCGCCCAAGCTAAACTATCTGGTGGCGGGTGATAATATGGGGCCTGCTAAATTGGAGAAGGCGAATAAGTTGAATATACCTATTATCAGTGATGAGGAGTTATTGAAGATGATAGCCTCAGTGTAACTCTGTGCATTTTCATCCGTGAACTCCGTGGTTAATTTAACCACAGAGCAGCACAGCGCTTTTTCACAGAGAACACAAAGAGATTATATAGTGCGAATAAACTCAAATCAGTGTCATCATAAAAATCATCAATTGTAATCAGCGGTCAATTTATTATCTTAGCACCCTTTAAACTAACTAATGAACAAATTTTACGGAACCGGGGTTGCTATGGTAACTCCTTTTCATGCGGACGGAGCAGTTGATTTTGGTGGCCTCGAGGCAGTAATTAACCATATTATTGGAGGCGGAGTGGAGTATTTGGTGATATTAGGTACCACCGGCGAAAGCGCTACTCTAAGCAAGCAGGAGAAGCAGGACGTATGGAAAAAGACCGTTGAATTTACCCGCGGACGTGTGCCACTGGTTGCAGGGATAGGCAGTAACAATACGTACGAACTATTGAAAAGCATCGAAGAATTTGATACTAACGGGTACGATGCCATCCTTTCAGTTAGTCCGTTTTACAACAAACCAACGCAGGAAGGTATTTACCGCCATTATAAGGCTGTGGCCGAAAATTCGCCATTACCTATTATACTATATAATGTACCCAGCCGCACGGGGAGTATGGTGAGTGCCGAAACTACCGTGCGCTTGGCACATGACTTTAAGAATATTATAGCGACGAAAGAAGCATCGGGCAGTTTTGAGCAGTTTAACCAGATTATGCGCGACAAGCCTGAAGAGTTTATGCTAATATCGGGCGATGACCCGGTTACTTTGCCGATGGTGGCCATGGGGGCATCGGGCGTGATATCGGTGATAGGCAATGCCATACCGAAGGCGTTTTCGGATATGGTGCGCTTGTGCCTGAAAGGCAACTATGAAGCAGCGCGACCATTGAATTATGGTATGATAGAATTTACCCGCCTGATGTTTGCCGAAGGCAGCCCGGCAGGGGTTAAGTACGCCTTGAAACATTTAGGTATTTGCGGCGATACGGTAAGATTGCCGTTAGCCAACATCAGCAGCCTTGCTGAGGCGAAAATAGTTACTGAACTACAAAAGATAGTTAAATAAAAAAACCCGGCTTTAGGCCGGGTTTTTTATTTGATCAAAACACCAATTATTTAGCGTTTTTTGATTCTTGTACTTCCAGACGGATAGCCTGAGCCAGGTTTTTCAAATCTTGCATTCCTTTACGAACACGGGTTCCAGCAGCACTGTTACCTTTGTTGTAGAACTTGTCGGCATCACCTTCTAATGAAGCGATCAGTGCCTTTACTTCGTTGAATTTTGTCATTGTAAGTTACTCCTTTTAATAATGAGGTTAAAATTGTTTTAAACTATTGCTAATGTAAAATGTTTTTTCGTCAAAAAAAAACATTTAAAGCACAAAATAACGCCTTGAAGGCGGTTTTTTTCCACATTCTTGCGCATTTAAACAAAAAATAATATATTATTAATTAACTTAAAATATCACAAAATACCTATTTAATCTACCAAATACCGAAGTATACCATTGTAATACAAAAACTATTTGCCACACTTGCAACAACTACAGAAAATACGTGTTTTTTAATACAAAAATCAATTAATTTTTAATTAATAAATAGTTATTAATACTGACAAAATACATTGCAAAAAAAACGACCGATGATGCTTCAACGGTCGTTTAAAATAAGTTTTATGTTTATCAGGCGTAAGCCACCTTTTGTTCGCGGTAATAGCCGGATTGCAGTTTTTCGCCCACTTCGGTAAAGGCGGTAAGGGTACGCTCCACGTCTTCGAGCGAGTGTACGGCAGTTGGTATCAAACGCAGTTGAATCAAACCTTTCGGGATAACCGGGTACATTACAATAGAGCAGAATATGCCATAGTTTTTGCGCAGGTCCATAGTTAAGGCGGTGGCCTCATTCAGGTCGCCTTTAAGGAATACCGGGGTTACCATGGTGTCGGTTACGCCGGTATCAAAGCCGCGGGCTTTTAAACCATCTTGCAACGCTTTGGCTATTTCCCAAAGTTTTTCGCGCAGTTCTGGGCTTGATTTCAACAGTTCGAAACGTTTGTGCAAACCGATTACCATTGGCATTGGCAATGCTTTGGCAAAAGTTTGCGAGCGCATGTTATAGCGCAGGTAGTTCACTATTTCTTCGGTAGAGGCAACGAATGCGCCTATGCCGGCCATTGATTTGGCGAAAGTACCGAAATAGATATCCACACCATCAATACAGTTTTGCTGCTCGTGTGTGCCTGCGCCGGTTTTGCCCATGGTACCAAAACCATGTGCATCGTCGATAAGCAGGCGGAAATCGTATTTATCTTTTAGCGCGATGATTTCTTTTAGTTTACCCATAGCACCCGACATACCGAAAACACCTTCAGTTATCACCAGGATAGCGCCGCCGGTTTCGGCAACCATTTTAGTGGCGCGCTCCAACTGCTTTTCGCAGCTTTCAATATCGTTATGTACGTAAACAAAGCGTTTACCCATGTGCAGGCGAACACCATCGACAATGCAGGCATGCGATTCGGCATCATAGATGATGACATCATTACGATCCACCAAGGTGTCGATAATAGATACCATGCCCTGATAGCCATAATTCAATAGAAAAGCATCTTCTTTACCAACAAAGGCAGCGAGCTTTTTCTCCAATGATTCATGATGTACCGAGTTGCCAGACATCATACGAGCGCCCATAGGATAAGCCATACCGTAATCGGCGGCAGCCCGGGCATCCGCCTCACGAACTTCGGGGTGGTTGGCAAGGCCCAAATAGTTATTTAAACTCCAAACCAGGTGTTCTTTGCCCATAAATTGCATGTGGGCCGCAATATCACCTTCCAGGCGGGGAAACGAGAAGTAACCATGTGCCCAT
Organism: uncultured Mucilaginibacter sp.; assembly: GCF_903893715.1. Lineage (GTDB taxonomy): Bacteria > Bacteroidota > Bacteroidia > Sphingobacteriales > Sphingobacteriaceae > Mucilaginibacter. The sequence continues at coordinate 17,768 of NZ_CAITNG010000047.1, read as the reverse complement.
TTCTGGTGCTGGCCCAAGGGGCCCATGTTTTTTGATATTTTTTTAAACAGATCCAAATCAGTACTTTTTTATTTTGGCATTAGCCTCAAAGATAACAGTTAAGCGTAGGATTTACAAATAGGTATAACTTTTTATAATAGGTTATAACGAAAAAACCCTTTGTTATACTACAAAGGGTTTTGATAAAAGTTTTAACGGTTAGTCTACATTATCATGCAGAAAGGAATTGTTGTTCCTTATCTCCGTTTTGCCGTCCTCGTCGGTTAATAAGCTGAACCTTGATATCTGGCTTTCGGATGATGAGGGCGTATCCTGCAGCGCTATTTCTTTACGTTTGTAGGCAGGTACATTTTCGAGCTCCTGGATACCGCCGTTGCGCAGTTTCATGCTCAGGTCTTTTAGCCTCATGATGCGCTCGCGCGATTTGCGTAACTGCTCCTCAATTGAATCATCTGTTTTATGGTCATCGGCGCCAACCACGGGAGCAGGTTTTGGATCAACAATCATTTCGGGATATTCTTCTTCGGCTTCGAGTTTAAACGAAACTTCGGGCTCCGATAGTTTGAAAGTCATCTCCGGCATTTCGGAAACTTCCATGCCTTCTTCGGGCTCTTCTTCAAACAATGGCATTTTCTTTATAGCCGGTGGAGTATCATCCGCTTTAGCGAAAAGGTCGAACAAACCTGTTTGTTTTTGTTCTTCTTTTGCGCCTTTGATGTACATTTCGTTCGGTTCATCTTCCTGTTTAGGGATGGTGATAAACTCGTTTACCGGCCTTACAAATGGTTTCTCAGGTTCCAACATCGAAACCACCTTTTTGGTGCTTTGCTCTTTTTCGCGCTCATCTTTGGTTTGGAAACCTGTGGCTATGATGGTAACGGTGAGTTTTTCTTCCAAACTTTCGTCGCGGCAGTTACCCCAAATTAAGTCAGCAGCTAAACCGGCTTCCTGTTGGATAAAGTCGGTAATGATGCTTACTTCATCCATGGTTACTTCCTTTTCGCCGGAAGTAATGTTCAACAGGATGTAACGTGCACCTTCAATTTCATTATCCTTTAACAATGGTGATGACAAAGCGCCTTCAACGGCTTTCAGTGCGCGGTTATCGCCTTCGGCAGAAAAGCTGCCCATGATGGCTACGCCGCTGTCTTTCATTACAGTGCGCACATCTTTAAAATCAACGTTGATATAGCCGGGCAATGTAATGATTTCGGCGATGCCTTTGGCGGCCGTGGTCAATATGTTATCGGCCTGGGCAAATGCCGAGCCTAAGGTTAAGTTTCCAAATATTTCGCGCAGGCGGTCGTTGGAGATGACGAGGAAAGAATCCACATGTTTTTTAAATTCCTCCAAACCTTCTTCGGCCTGCATTTTACGGCGTTTTCCTTCGAACGAGAAGGGCGTAGTGATGATACCTACGGTGAGGATGTCCATTTCGCGGGCTGCTTTGGCAATGATAGGGCTTGCGCCGGTACCTGTGCCACCACCCATACCTGCTGTTATAAACAACATTTTGGTGTTTGAACCCAGCATGCGTTTGATATCGTCGATGTTTTCAATCGCTGAATTTTTTCCTACTTCGGGGATAGAGCCCGCGCCCATTCCTTCGGTTAAACTGGCACCCAGTTGTACCTTGTTGGGTATAGGGCTTAACTCCAATGCCTGAGCATCGGTATTACAGATAATGAAATCGACACCTGTAATGCCTTGCTTGTACATGTGGTTTACAGCATTGCCCCCACCACCGCCTACACCAATTACTTTGATGATAGACGACTTTTCTTTTAACATCTCGAACTGCATAATCTTTATATTCAGTTATATGTGATTGACGATAAATCAGATTTTAACTCATGTAATATTAGCTCTTTTTCCACAATGTTTATCCACAACTGTGTATAATGTGGAGAATTTGCCCTTTGTTGAAAACTACTTCAAAAAGTCCTCATCCTTGATATCATCCTTAATAAATTTCCTTCCCGACTCCAATATTTTACCAAACAAACCGAACTTTTTATCTTCCGAAAACTTAGGTTTTTCCACCTTGGTTTCGATGTGTACGGGTTGCAGCATATCTTCCATTTTTTGGATACCTTTTATCAATAAACCGATACCAGTAGCAAACATAGGGCTTTGCAAATCTTCGTAAGTGCCTTTTGGCAGTACTTCGTTTTTGGCCAGGTGCTCGTTAGGGTAACCCACGCGGCAATCGAGGCCGGTAACATATTCCACCAATTGCGGCAGGTGTTTTAGCTGCGCGCCGCCACCGGTGATGACGATACCACCGATCAGTTTCTTTTCGTAACCCGATGTTTTGATTTCGTAGTAAACATGTTCTACAATTTCTTCCATACGGGCCTGTATCACGTAGGCCAGGTTCTTCACCGATATTTCTTTGGGTTCGCGGCCACGTAAACCGGGTACACAAACAATCTCGTTATCCTTGTTCTCATCGGCCAAAGCAGAACCAAAACGCACTTTTAGTTGCTCGGCTATGTTACGCATTACCGAGCAGCCTTCGCGGATATCTTCGGTGATGCTATTACCACCGAAAGGGATAACCGAAGTATGGCGGATGATACCTTCATGGAAAATAGCCACATCGGTAGTACCACCACCGATATCCACCAATACCACACCTGCTTCTTTTTCTTCTTCACTTAAAACAGATTCGGACGATGCCAATGGCTCGAGTATCAGGTCCTGGCTTTCGAGACCGGCCTTGTTCACGCATTTTACAATGTTTTTGATGGCGGTTACCTGGCCCGAAATGATATGGAAGTTGGCTTCGAGGCGAACACCGGCCATACCTATAGGGTCTTTTATACCCGGTTCGTTATCTACTGTAAACTCTTGCGGCAACACATGGATAATCTCTTCGCCAGGAGGCATTACGAGGTTGTACATATCTTCCACGAGTTTCTCGATATCCTTGCGGGAAATTTCGGTAGTGAGCTCGCGCCCGCGGGTTATCAAGCCACGGTGCTGCAGGCTTTTGATGTGCTGGCCGGCTATGCCAACATTCACCACCTTGATTTCGACATTTGACTGTGTGCCGGCGATATCAACCGCTGCCGTTATGCCTTGTACGGTTTTATCAATATTAGATACCATGCCGCGCGTTACGCCGGCAGACTCGGCCTTGCCGATGCCTAATACCTCTATTTTGCCGTTTTTACTTCTACGCCCTACAATGGCGCAGATTTTTGTAGTACCGATGTCTAAACCTACTACAATAGGCGAACTTTTTTCGTTTGGTGAAGCCTTGTCCATATCAATGATTCGTTAATGTTGTATTTGTATTGTTATTAGCTTTTTTAACACTGTCGGCTTTGGGTTTTACCTTTGCCGTATCTGTTTTTAAATTTTCGTTTTTAATGCCCACCACCTGGTTGGTATACTTGAGGTTAATGGTTTTATAAGTATCCTGCCCCACTTGCGGCAATGCCTGTTTGTAAAAAGCCAGCAGGTTATCAAACTTCACCTTCAGCGAATCGGAATTGCCGAGCAATATGCGGTGGTTGCCTACGCGCGGTATCAGCTCCAGTTCGTGGTCCTGGTTGACGTATATCTGCACAATTTGCGCGCTCCAAAGCGAATCCTTGCGGATAAAATCGGCGGTGCGGAACAGTTGCTGCGCGATATCGGTATGCAGGGAATCGACACGGTTGGTGAACAATTCATCGACAAAGCCATTGGCCACCAATACCTTCGCGGTAAAATTATCGGACAAGGGTATTTTTAACCCGTGCTGGTCGATATAAAAATCCTGGTCGAAACGGTTCATCACCCGCAGGATGGGCTGGCGCTGGCTGATTTCGACCGTAATTACCCCATCCATATCATTATAAACCTTGGCAAACTCAATAAAAGGGTTGGCCTTCAACTTGTTTTCGAGGGCGTGAATGTTGATATTTTCCAGTTTCAATCCCACCAAACCGTTATCGGTAACACCTAAAATATGGTCTACTTCGTCTTTATCGATAAAATACTGGTTGCCCGGAATATAGATGACCACTTTTGAGCATACAACGCTGTTCTTCTTTACCTCGATAAAACTCATCAGCACAACAAGGCCACTGATGCAGGTTACCCATGCAAATCCAATCAAAATGTACCTCCAAATGGGTTTTTTAAACATTTGTCAAAACTTGTTTTAAGGGTTCAACCAATGTATCAATATCGCCCGCGCCTACTGTCAAAAGTAGTTCAGGCTGCTCAAGTTTCACTAAATCAACCACTTCCTTTTTTCCACATTTGCGTTTATTCAACATTTTTACGCGGCCCAAAATCATATCCGAATCCACACCTTCAATAGGCAGTTCGCGGGCAGGGTAAATATCCAGCAATATCAGTTCATCGCTCATTGCCAAAACCTCGGCAAAGCCATCGGCAAAATCGCGGGTGCGGGTAAACAGGTGCGGCTGGAATATGGTAGTCAGTTTTTTATCGGGATATAGTTTTTTTACCGACGATATACAAGCGCGAAGCTCTTCGGGGTGGTGCGCGTAATCGTCGATATAGATGTGTTTGTCGGTTTTAACAATGTATTCGAACCTGCGCTTTACCCCACGGAACGAAGTAAGCGCAGCCTTAATATCGGCGGCACTGACGCCTGCGTACAAAGCTGCCTGCGTAGCGGCTGTAGCATTCTCCACATTATGTGTGCCGGGTATGCCTAGTTCGATGTCTTTAATACTCACATCAGCATTTTTGAAATCGAACCAGAAAGAACCGTTTTCAATCCTCACGTTTTGGGCCATTGCATCGGCTTCATCTTTAATAGAATAGCTGATACCATCGGTTAAGGGCAGGTTTTTTTTGCGGATGAGTTTACCGCCCGGCTTTAACTGCGATGCGAATTGTTTGAACGAATCGGTGAGGTGCGCGTGGTCGCCGTAAATGTCGAGGTGGTCGGCATCCATGGAAGTGATAATGGCGATATCAGGATGTAAAGTCAGGAACGAACGGTCGTACTCATCGGCCTCGACCACTACGATATTACTTTTACCAAACAGCACGTTGCTGTTATAGTTTGACGCGATGCCGCCCAAAAATGCCGAGCAATCTTTACCGGCAGCCTTGAGGATATGCGCTATCATGCTCGACGTGGTAGTTTTACCGTGTGTACCGGCAACAGCGATGGCAAACATGCCCTTGCTGATGATGCCCAATACCTGCGAACGCTTTTGGAGGTCGAAACCTTTATCTTTAAAAAAGTTAAGAATCAGCGAATCCTTAGGGATGGCCGGGGTATAAATAATGAGCGTAGCGCTATCCGGCTGATGAAACTCGGCCGGTATCAGTTCCACTTTATCCTCAAACACAATGGGCATGCCTTCGTGCTGCAGCTCATCGGTTAAGTGAGTGGATGTTTTATCGTATCCGCAAACAGCGCAGCCCATGTGGTGAAAGTACCGCGCAAGGCCGCTCATACCAATGCCCCCGATACCTACCAAATAAACCCGTTTTATATTGCGTAACTCCATTTTTTTGTTTTAAAAAGCCCCCCTTTTGGATGAGGGGGCTTAGCTTTAATTGTTATTTGTTATTTGGATAACCTCTTTCGCAATAACCTCATCAGCATTGGGCATAGCCAGTTTGCCGATGTTATTGCTCAGTTCTTTTTGTAATTCTTTATCTTTTAAAAGCTCTAAGGCTTTGTCAATCAGTTTTTCTTCGGCATCGCGGTCGGCAACAAAAACTGCGGCGTTGGTTTGCAGCAAAGCCAGGGCATTTTTGGTTTGATGGTCCTCAGCCACATTTGGCGAGGGCACCAGAATGACCGGCTTTTTAACCATGCACAGTTCGGCAATGGTACCTGCACCTGCGCGCGAGATAATGACATCGGCAGCGGCGTAGGCCAAATCCATGCGGTTTAAAAACTCGAGCACACAGATATTGGGGTGATAATCGGGCCCCAGCTTTTCAATGATGCCTTTATAATAGAACTTACCTGTTTGCCATATCAGCTGTACATCGGCGCCTATTATTTTATCGAGACCAGCCAGCGCAGCTTTGTTTAATGTACCGGCGCCCAGGCTCCCGCCCGTAATGAGTATGGTTTTTTTATGGGCAGATAGCTTTAACAGCTCCAGTGCTTGTATGCGTTTGCCGGCAATATCCACCGATTCGCGCCTGATAGGGTTGCCTGTTTTAATGATTTTATCGGCCGGGAAAAAATTATCCATGCCATCAAAAGCCACACAAATTTTATTGGCCTTTTTGCCCAGCCATTTATTGGTGATGCCGGCATAGGAGTTCTGCTCCTGTATCAAGGTGGGTATGCCACGCATAGAAGCCGCGTATAATAAAGGGCCCGAGGCGTAACCGCCAACACCTACCGCGGCGTCGGGTTTAAAATCTTTAATGATGGCGAGCGCCTTGCGCACACTGTTGTACAACTTAACCGGGAACATCAGGTTTTTGATGATGGACTTACGCTGTATGCCCTGGATATCCAAACCAATAATTTTGTAGCCGGCAGCGGGCACTTTGTCCATCTCCATACGGCCGTTGGCACCGACGAAGAGTATCTCGGTAGCAGGGTCGAGACGTTTGAGGGCATTGGCAATAGCAATAGCCGGGAAGATATGTCCTCCTGTTCCGCCACCGCTTATGATTATTTTTTTTGCCATTGTTGACCGTTGATTATTTTTGATTTACTTGATTTCGCTGATTGTTGACCGCTGATTTTTATTGATTCTTGTGATTTCGCTGATTTCTTTTATTTGTTCTTCATTTGCATATCTGCACATTATGCCATTTGCACATTGTCGGTTATCTCTCCTACCACTACTTTTTGTGTTTCGTCGTTATCCTTGCTTACCGACAGGATAATGCCGAAGGCTATGCTGGTAAACAGTATAGAGGTACCACCCATACTCACCAGCGGCAGCGGCACACCCGATACCGGACCCATGCCTGTAGCGATAGCCATGTTGGCAAATGCCTGTATGGTTAAACTAAAACTTAAACCCGCCGCCAGTAAGGCGCCAAAGGCTTTTGGCGCTTTGGTTACAATTTTTACACATCGGTATAGCAAAAACAGGTATAAAAAGATGAGTATTACCCCTCCTATCAAGCCGGTTTGCTCCACAATGATGGCGTATATCTCATCGGAATAAGCTTCGGGCAGGTAGTTGATTTCGGTGCTTTTGCCGATGCCTTTACCCAGGATGCCGCCGGTTGCGATGGCTATTTTGGCATGGTCGGACTGGAAAGTTTTATCAGTACTGGCTTTTTCGTGGTGCAGGAAGGTATGCATACGGGAGGCGTACGTAGACTTGCGCGGACCGAAGAAAACAATGCCAACCAATAAAACGGCACCGGCCAAACATACAATAGATATTTGTTTAATGCTAACGCGGCCAATAATAAGCAGCAAAATACTTACACCAAACAGCATTAAAGCGGTTGAAAGATTGGCCAGGGCTATCAATACAAAAACCACGCAAACCGAACCCATGATGGGGACGAATGACTCTTTAACATCCTTTATGTTTTCCTGCTTGCGCGAAAGCAAACGGGCGAGATAGGTTATCAAGGCCAGTTTTGCCAAATCGGAAGACTGGAAACTTAAGCCTGTGCCGGGGATGGCTATCCAACGGCTGGCATCGTTAATGCGGCTGCCAAATACCAGGGTGTACAACAACAGTGGGATGGTGATGTACATCAACAGCTTGGATATACCGGCATAATAACGGTAGTCGAGCTTATGCGAAATGTACATGAGGCCGATGCCGCCCAATATCATGGCGAAGTGTTTCATTAATATGGACTCGGGTATGCGGCCTTGTTTGTAGGCCAGGGTACCGATAGCGCTGTATACCGAGAGCATCGAAATAACAGACAGCAAAATAACGATGAGCCAAATCCAGCGGTCGCCGCGGGTTTTGCTCAGAATGTTGTCCATATATCGTTTTGCTGCTATTTCCATGACCGCTGAATAATTTGATTCCTGTGATTTCGCTGATTATCTTTTTTATTCATTTGCACATTTACTCATTTGCACATCTGCACATTTACAATTCTTTTACTGCTTGTTTAAATTGGTTGCCGCGGTCTTCGTAGTTTTTGAACAGGTCGAAACTGGCGCAGGCGGGTGATAATAATACTGTGTCGCCTTTTTTGGCGAGATGGAAAGCCACCAGAGCCGCTTCGGAAGCCGAAGTTGTGTTGACGATCACCTCTACATCGTCATCAAAAGCTTCGTGGATGCGCTTATTGTCTTTACCGAGACAAACAATGGCTTTTACTTTTTGCTTTACCAATTCTTTCAACATCGAGTAATCGTTACCCTTGTCCACACCCCCTAAAATCAATACCACTTCGGTACTCATGCTTTCGAGGGCGTACCAGGTGGAGTTGACATTGGTGGCCTTGGAGTCGTTGATGAAGCGGATACCCGAGATATTCGCGACGAACTCCAACCGGTGCTCAATGTTGTGCATGCTGCCCATACTTTCGCGTATGGTGTCGTTGCGCAACTCGAGTATTTTGGCGACTATACCCGAGGCCATTGAGTTGTAAATGTTGTGTTTACCCTGCAGGGCCAGCTCTGTTAATGACATTTTTAAATGTGCTAAAGGTGAGGTGTTTATAATGATTTGGTCGTGATCGAGGTATGCCCCAGGTTCCACTTTTTTTTCGATGGAGAATGGTAATAGTTGTGCGTTAAAAGTGCGTTCGGCCATGCCTTTGATGGTTTCGGGGTCGTCGGCACAGTAGATGAAATAGTCGGCGCCGGTTTGATTTTGCGTTACGCGGAACTTGGAGGCCGCGTAGTTTTCCATTTTATATTCGTAGCGGTCGAGGTGGTCGGGCGTGATGTTGAGCAGCACGGCGATATCGGCCCTGAATTTGTACATATCATCCAACATAAAACTGCTGATCTCGAGCACATACCAATCGAACTTTTGTGTAGCCACCTGGTAGGCAAAGCTTTTGCCGATATTGCCTGCCAAGCCAACGTTAACTCCTGCATGACTAAGGATATGGTAAGTTAAACTGGTGGTAGTGGTTTTACCATTGGAGCCGGTGATGCAAATGGTTTTGGCATTGGTATAGCGGCCGGCAAACTCGATTTCGGAGATGACGGAGATGTTATTCTCTTTCAGTTTTTTTATGATGGGTGCCTTTTCGGGGATACCAGGGCTTTTTACCACCTCGACGGCTTTTAATATTTCGGCTTCGGTATGCTGCTGCTCTTCGTAGCGGATGCCCCAGTCGTTCAGCTGCGCTTTGTATTTATCGGCAATGGTGCCAAAATCGGACACAAAAACATCATACCCCTGCTGTTTGGCGAGGTAAGCCGCACCAACGCCGCTTTCGCCTGCGCCGAGCACAACCAACCTGCCCCCCTTTGGAGTGGTTTGTGGTGATGTTATGTGTGTATTTTGGTCCATTTAATTATCTCAATTTCAATGTTGCAATAGTTAGTACGGCCAGTATGATACCCACGATCCAGAAGCGGGTTACGATTTTTGCTTCGTGAAAGCCTTTCTTTTGGAAGTGATGGTGCAGGGGCGCCATTAAAAAAATGCGCCTGCCAGTTCCGAAACGTTTGCGGGTATATTTAAACCAGGATACCTGCATCATTACCGAAACATTCTCGATAACGAAAATGCCGCAGAGGAGAGGTATCATCAGTTCTTTACGTATCATGATGGCGAAGGCCGCGATGATGCCGCCGATGGCGAGGCTACCGGTATCGCCCATAAAAACTTGTGCGGGGTACGAGTTGTACCATAAAAAACCTACACATGCTCCAACGAAGGAACCCATGAACACCACCAGTTCGCCCGAGTTGGGGATGTACATGATGTTGAGGTAATCGGCAATAACGGTGTTACCCGATACATAGGCCAAAACAGCCAGCGTTACCCCGATAATAGCGGAAGTGCCCGTTGCAAGTCCGTCAATACCATCGGTGAGGTTGGCGCCGTTGGAGATAAAAGTTACGATACCGATAACGAAGACCATAAAAACAATGAGCGAGTAATGGTCGGTTTTGGCACCTACAAATTTGAGTACCTTGGCGTAATCGAACTCGTTGTTTTTGTAGAAAGGCATGGTGGTTTTGGTGGATTTGTACTCCTGGGTCAAAACCTCGTGATTACCACGCAGGTGATAAGAAACCGGCAAATCGTATTTTAAAGGCAGCTTCACTTCCTGGCGGATAACGATATCGGGGCTAAAGTACATTGTCCAGCCGATGATAACCGCTAAACCAACCTGACCAATCACCTTGAACTTACCGGCAAGGCCTTCTTTATTTTTTTTGAAAACTTTGATGTAATCGTCAAGAAAACCAATAAAACCGAGCCATACGGTAGTGATAATCATCAAAATAACGTAGACGTTATCCAACTTGGCAAAAAGTAAAGTCGGTACCAAAATACCCAGCAGGATAATGAGACCGCCCATGGTTGGGGTGCCTTGTTTTTGCATCTGGCCTTCCAAACCTAAATTACGCACCGTTTCGCCAACTTGTTTTGCATGCAGATAATCAATCAGCCTGCGGCCATAAACCGTTGTGATGAACAAGGAGGTAACCACCGCCATGGCCGTACGAAAAGTAATGTACTGGAACACACCTGCACCGGGTACGTTAAAATTGTGGTCTAAGTAATTAAACAGATAGTACAACATGCTAATGTGCGTATGTGTAAATGTGTAAATGTGCAAATGCCTGAATATGCAAATGAGTAGATTTGCAGATGTGCAGATGCTTTTTATGTTTTAATGTCGTTCTCAACTCGTTTTATTTTTTGATGTTGAAATGATTTTGCCCAACACCTTTTTAATATTTTCTACTTCAATTAATAATGCTTCTTCAAAGGGATAATTTTTTGAGAATTGGCATAATTGCAACCAGTACTCTGATTCCTCTGCTTCCTTATATGCTATTTTACATTTATGTACAAAATCGGTTTTACTTTCCGCACCTTGTGCTTCTCTTATGTTCGCCCCTATTGATGTGCCGCATTTGAATAGTTGATTAGCCATGTTAAACTTTCTTCTGGATTCAAGCTCTTCAGTAAACTCTATAATGTTTAAAGCGAACTTAAATGTCAGGTCAACTATCAAGTTTGGCTTATCATTCATTTATTTTATCCTTTATTGTCTTCTTCATTTGCACATCCGCACATTTACACATTTGCAAATGCTTTTATCAATTCTTCTTTGTCATCAAAATGGGTGCGGACTCCTTTTACTTCCTGATACTTCTCATGTCCTTTACCTGCAAGCAGGATAATATCGCCTGGCGCCGCCAAATGGCAGGCGGTTTTTATGGCCTCGCGCCTGTCGGTTATGCTGATGGTCTTTTTTTGTTGTGAGGGGCCCACGCCGGCCTCCATATCCTTAATAATTTGAGCCGGGTCCTCCGAGCGGGGATTGTCTGATGTCAATATCACTTTGTCGCTCCATTCGCAGGCTACTTTGGCCATTACGGGGCGTTTGGTTTTATCCCTGTCGCCGCCGCAACCTATTATGGTAATTACTTTCTCGTTGCCTTTACGGATGTTGTGGATGGTGCTCAATACATTTTGAACAGCGTCAGGTGTGTGGGCGTAATCCACAATACCAATCACCTTGTCGGGCGAAATGAAATAGTCGAACCTGCCTTCGGCGCCCTTTAGTTTGCTGAGCGAGGTGAGTACTTTGGCTTTATCCTGGTCGAGCAGCATTGCGGCAGCGTAAACGGCCAGCAAGTTGTAGGCATTAAAGCTGCCTACCATTTTAAACCAAACCTCTTCGTTGTTTATCTGCAGCAGCAGGCCGCCGAATTGATTCTCTAATATTTTTGCGCGGTAGTCGGCCATGCTTTTCAGGGCGTAGCTTTTTTTGTGGGCTTTGGTGTTTTGCAGCATTACCTCGCCATTGCGGTCATCAATATTGGTGAGGGCGAAGGCATTTTTCGGCAATGCATCGAAAAAGCCTTTCTTGGCTTTTAAGTAGTTATCGAAAGTTTTATGATAGTCGAGATGGTCGTGCGTGATGTTGGTGAAGATGCCTCCCGAAAAGGTTAAACCATCGATACGGTGCTGCACCACGGCGTGCGAGCTGACTTCCATAAAGCAATAATCGCAGCCTTTGGCTACCATATCGTCGAGCAGGCGGTTCAGTTCGATCGGGTCGGGCGTGGTATGGGTGGCGGGGATGACCTCGCCATTAATTTGATTTTCGACGGTTGACAGGAGGCCGCATTTATAACCCAGGTCGCGGAAGAGTTGGTACAATAAGGTAGCCACGGTAGTTTTGCCGTTTGTACCGGTAACGCCCACCAATTTTAGTTTTGATGAGGGCCTGTCGTAAAAATTGGAGGCGAGCAGACCCAGGGCCACGGCGGAATCGGCAACCATAATGAAGGATACTTCGCCGGTTAAGTGGGCGGGCAGTTCTTCGCAAATAATGGCAACCGCACCGCTTTTTATGGCGGTTTCGATAAAGTTATGACCATCCACCAATGTACCCCTTACGGCGATGAACAGCGAACCGGGAACCACTTTACGCGAATCGGAAGCGATGGAAACAATTTCCACATCGGGACTGCCCTGCAATTCGCTTGCGGGTATGCCGTTCAATATGTCGCTTAAATACCTCATTCCAGTTCTATCAATATTTTTGAGCCGCGGGGAATCATGCTTCCGCCCGTTACCGATTGTTTTTTTACTACGCCACTGCCCCGGGCAGTTACTTTATAACCCGCGTTGCCCATAATGTACAGGGCATCGCTCAGGCCCATGCCGGTTACGTTGGGCACAGTGCCTTTTTTATAGGTGGCCTCATCGTATGGTAAGCCGCCGCTGGTATCAACGGCCGAGGTAACATTATTGGAGGCGTATAGCGGTTTGATACCCAATTTGGTATATACCTGTTGTATCGCTTTTGTATCGCCGGTTTTTGCTTTTGGCGGTTGGGTGTTGCCTACAAAGCGGATGTTGTTGCCTTGGTTGATATCCAAATCGCTGCTGTATACTTTGTCGGCAATGGTTTTGAAAACCGGACCGGCCACCAATGCCGCCAGGTAAATAGTTTTGGGATTGTTGACCACCACAATCATGGAATATTTGGGATGATTGGCCGGGAAATACCCGCAGAACGATGCCTGGTATGTTGTGCCACCGCCACCACCGGCTTTGTTACCATAACCATGTGTACCATTGGCTATTTGCGCGGTGCCTGTTTTGCCGGCTACCGTATATAACTTACTGGTCAATACATTTTTGGCGGTACCTTCGGTAACCACACCTTCGAGCAGGGCTTTCATCTTACCTAAAGTGGCATCCGAACATACCTTCTCGTTAATGACGCGGGCGTGGAATTGCTCGACGGTATTGCCGAGGCGGCGGATCTCTTTCACAAAAATGGGCGCGATCATTTTACCGTTGTTGGCCACCGAGTTATAGAAGGTGAGCATTTGCAGGGGCGTCATCTTCATTTCGTAACCGTAAGCCATTTCGGGCAGGGAGTAATTAATGTTCCATCCTTTGCTGTGCGGATTTCTGATGAGCGGACTGCCTTCTCCGGGAATTTGCAGGCCGAGCCTTTCGTTGAGGTGATAGCTGTATATCTTATCGGTAAACTGTTGCGGGTTATCGTAATAATGCTCGTACACAAATTTGGCCGCTGCCACGTTGGATGATTCTTCGAAGGCTTTTTTGGCTGTCATGGCATAGTTGTCGTGCTCCACGTCGCTAATGGTCGGGCCTTTTGGCACCTTGAATCTGCCGCCATCCACATTCACTACGGTGTTGGTATCAATTTTATGCTGGTCGAAAGCCGTCATATAGGTAGCCAGCTTGAATGTTGAGCCGGGGTCGGCGGCATCGCTGATGGCGTAGTTCAGTTCCTCTTTATAATCGCCGTCTTTGGTATGGGTAAAGTTGGCTATGGCGCGAATTTCGCCTGTGGCTACTTCCATCAGCACCACGCAGCCGTGGTCGGCCTGGCTTTTTATCAATTGGTCTTTCAGGGCGGCCTGGGCCACATCCTGCAGGTTTACGTCGAGGGTGGATATGATATCGGCGCCATCTTTAGCGGCTATCTCTTCATTAACACCATTATTTACCGGTACCCATACGCCGCCGGCCACGCGCTGCATAAGGCGTTTGCCATTTTCGCCGTTGATATAGTCGGCGTAAGCACCTTCGAGGCCTACGGGGTTTTTAACGTTTTCGTTTTTATACCCAATGGTACGTTGCGCCAATGTGCGGAAAGGCAAAATCCTTTTGTTGTGTGGCTCCACGCATAAGCCGCCATTGTTCTTTCCCATATTAAAAATGGGGAAAGTGCGTATCGTCTTTAAATCTTTAAAGGAAACGTTTTTATGGATCAACTGATAGCGCGAACTATCCTTGCGTGCTTCGCGGAATATGCGTGAGTACTCGGAAGCCGATTTATCGCCATAAAACTGCGCCATTTTGAACGCCAGCGAGTCGACCTTTTCGTAAAACACATGGTCATCGGCGATGCCACCAGCCAGCATGTCCATGTGCAAATCATACTCGGGTACGGATGTGGCCAGCAAACTGCCATCCACCGAAAAGATGTTGCCACGCGCTGCTTCGATGTTTTTGTACTGGGTGGTGAGGCTATCGGCCATGGAGCGCCATTTTTTGCCCTGCACAAACTGCACACGGTACAGCTGTACAATAACGGCGATGGCAAAGACCAGTATCAGGCCAAATGCCAGGTACACCCGCAGCAATATATTTGTTCTGATACTCATTTGTCTTCTTCTATTGTTAATTTTTGTGGCGGCTGTACCGAGGCTTTAATGCCGAGCGTATCTGCCCGTTTTTCCACCTCGCTTAAGGTGCTCTTAAAGGCCAGTTCGGCTTTGGTGGTTTTATAGTCCCAGTTCAGTTCTTTTACTTCTTTACCCAGTTTATCAATCAGCCTGATATTTTTTTCGGCCAGGTGCATGTTGGCTATGTACAGCATGCCCAAAAAGGCCAGATATAAAATAAAAGGCAATGCCTTGGTAGCTGTATCGGTAGAGATGATGCCTTTGGTAAACAATTGGGTAAAAAAGTTGTCGGGTATTTCTTTTACCTGCTTCTTCTCGGCTACAACTGGCTCCTCGTCGGCTACCTCAATATTTTCACGCAATCGGTTTGTCATACTTTTTACGCTTTTATCGTTTAACTGCTATCCTTAGTTTGGCACTGCGTGCCCTGTTGTTTGTTTTTATCTCCTCGTCCGACGCTGTGATGGCCTTGCGGCTTACCGCATCGAAAGGGCGGTTATCGTTACCGTAAATATCTTTTTCCAGTTCGCCGCTGAATTTGCCTTTGGCGATGAAGTTTTTCACAAGCCTGTCTTCGAGCGAATGGTAGCTCATCACCACCAGCCTGCCCCCTACCGCCAATACATCGGCGGTTTGCATTAAAAAATCCTGCAAGGCTTCCAACTCCTGGTTTACCTCGATGCGCAGCGCCTGAAAAACCTGGGCCAGGTATTTGTTTTCTTTTCCGCGTGGGATGAGTCCCGCTATAGCGGTTTTTAAATCGGCAATGGTATTAATGGGCGCGTTTAAGCGCGCGGTTACGATGGTACGCGCCAACGATTTGGCGTTTTGTATTTCGCCGTAAATGCCGAATATTTTGTGGAGCGTGGCTTCATCGTAAGTGTTCACTACCTGTTTTGCCGTTAGTGTAGCCGATTGGTCCATGCGCATATCCAGTTCGGCATCAAAGCGGGTAGAAAAACCGCGGTCGGCCTGGTCGAACTGGTGCGACGATACGCCGAGATCGGCCAGGATACCATCAGCAGGAACAGCGCCGTGCAGGCGGCTAAAGTTTTTAAGGTAGCGGAAATTCTGGTCGACAAAGACAAAGCGGTCATCATGAATGATATTGCGCTGCGCATCTACATCCTGGTCGAAAGCGACCAGCAATCCATTCTTACCTAAGTGTCCTAATATTTCTTTGGAGTGGCCACCGCCGCCAAAAGTTACGTCGATATATTTCCCGGAAGGCTTAATGGCTAAACCCTCGATACACTCTGCAAGCATTACGGGGTTATGGTATTCAGCCATTTTGCTCCCCCTTTCCTTTGTTGCCCATTACCTCTTCGGCCAGATTGGCGAAGTTCTCGGGTTCGTTATCCAGTTGCGAATCGTATGCCGCTTTGGCCCAAACCTCAATTTTGTTGAACTGGCAGGATAATACCACATCGGCATCGATACCTGCATATTCCAACAGTGTTTTAGGTAACAGCACGCGGCCGGCAGAATCGAGCGAGAGTTCGGACGCGCCGCGGGTAAAGTAGCGGATGAACTCGCGGGTCTTTTTTTCGTATTGGTTAAGCTTGCTCAGGTCGTCGACAATCTTGTTCCACTCCTTCCGGGTGTAAATGACGAGGTGTTTCTCAAAGCCACGATTGATGACAAGGCCCTCAGCGTCAGCTTCGGGAAGCTGCTTTTTGAGGCCAACAGGGATCATCATCCGCAGTTTGGAATCCAGTTTACAATCAAATTCACCTAAAAATTGGGACATACCTAACGGTTCTCTACTATTTGTAACGTAAAAGTAAATACTATTTCCACTTTCTACCACTTTTTCCCACTAAAAGTTTTCAACAAACGAAAATTTGTTAAGGTTTACCACTTGGGGGTGATGTGCGTATGGCGATTTGCGTATTGCGACAGAGGGTGAATTTTGGTTATCAGAGGGTTAGGATAGGAATGGTTTGATTGGATGAGTGGTTGATTGGGTGAGTGGTTTGTTTCTTATTTGCGGGGGATGAATGGTGGGTGGGTAGCCCCTGACGGGGCATTTTTGGGGGAAATGGTTGGGCGGATGGCGGGATTGACTCACCCCGACATCGCTGCGCTTGTCGACCCTCTCTTGGCCTGCAGCGGGCAGCCGGTTTGGGGAATTGATTGTTTGAGGCAAATATCAAACTGAAGACGATAATTTGGGCGTTCCCTGCGGGCCGCGCTTTTCGTTACAAGTCCTCGTCCCGACGAAGGGTTGGGACTCCGGGCTTTCCGCTACAATCGCTAACGCGGGCACCTGTGTTTATCACATCATCTTCCTGTACACCACAAAACCGGAATGTTCGGCGACTTTATCATATAGCTGCATGGCGGTGGTATTGGTATGGTGGGTTAACCAATATACGCGGGCTGAACCAGCCTGTTTTGCTTTTTGGTATACGGCATTGATAAGCGCGCGGCCTACACCTTTGCCTCGGGTGGCCTGGGTGGTGAACAGATCCTGCAGGTAGCAGGTTGGCGCAATGGATGTTGTGGTACGGTGGAAAATATAATGTACCAGGCCGACGAGTTGGCCTTCGCTTTCGGCTACGAGGGCGTGTACGGGTTCACCGGCATCCAAAAAGCGCGACCAGGTGGTTTGGGTGATTTCGAGGGGTAAGGCGGTATCGCCGGATCGGCCATAAAATTCGTTATAGCCATCCCATAAGGGCAGCCATTGCTGGTAATCGGCGGGGGTAACGGGGCGTATGGTAAGGTTTGCGGGCATAGGGTTGTTTTGTTGGTCAAAAATAGTACTTTTTCAATCCGTAAAGCGATGGGTATGAAACCCATCGCTATGGTTTGAGCAATTTGGCGAAACGAGAGGCGCAAAAGGACACACCCCCTGCCCCTCTCGAGAGAGTAATAGCCCATGAATAGACATTTAATTTTTGTATATTTATGCAAATGAATGTAAGTGAAGTATTTACGAGATTTTCAACTCAGGAAGCCTGTATTGGATATCTGGAAGGATTAAGGTGGCAACACGAGCCCGAAT
>NZ_CAITNG010000046.1 GCF_903893715.1 uncultured Mucilaginibacter sp. | reverse complement strand
GCCGAAATTAGCGGCCACGCTTACTACAGGGCCAATAAATACGAAACAAACTTGTTGAGTAGCACTAATGACCCTCGTTTGAGCCGTATATTTGCCGCAGGCGCTTCTGCCGGTACCACCATCAATGGTAACGTGTTGGGCAACGATGCAACTAACGTAACCAATGCTACTGCCGGAACTTTCGGCCCTGGTATATTGATTGCACCAACCATGCCTGCCGTTTTATTATCGGGTGCGGAAGGTTGTTTCCTTCTTTCGGAAGGTGTATTGGACGGCATAGTGGCAGGTACTACTGCTTCTGTGCCTTCGCCGGCAACTGCTGTAGGCGCCCAATATTACTATGAGCATGGTATCAATGCTTCGTTCGCTGCTTTAGGCGTACCTTCAGCATCGGCTGCAGCATTAACTTACTACACTCAATCGCTTGCAAACATCAATTGGAACTTCTCTAACGGTTCGTTCGCTGCAGAACAACAAGCTATTATTGTACAAAAGTACATCGCGCTTTCGCACTATGGCTGGTTCGAAATTTACAACGAATTCAGAAGGACAGGCTATCCAAACAACTTGCCACGCTCAACAGCAGCCGGCGCATTGGGTACAGGCCCTGTACCTAACAGGATATACTATCCAAGCACCGAGTTCACAAATAACGCGGCTAATGTGCCTACCAATATAGATGCGTTTACTTCGAAGATTTTCTGGGCACAATAAATATTTAAATGATAAAGAAAATGAAAACAAAAAATTTAAATAAAATCATAGCAGCGGCAATCCTTGCATTGTCTACGCTATCGCTTAGTTCGTGCTTGAAGGATAGTTCCTTCATCGACTTGTCGACTACGCCGAATGTGGTGGATATGCCAATGTCGGGCCCGGCATTCTTTGGTAACGATGCGATTGTTGCAGCGGGTATCGACACGTTGAAGTTTGCAGTAGAGCTTTCTTCTCCAAATACCTTGTCATCGCCGTTAAGCGTAACCGTTGGTGTCGATAACACCATTGTTACTTCGTATGATGCGGCTAACCCATCAATAAATTATCTGCCGTTCCCTTCAAATTCGTATACATTTCCTGATGTAACAATAACTATACCGGCAGGTCAGCGCGTTGTTTACTTAAATTGCGTAATCAACAGGAATATGTTGAGCCCGTCATCAAGTTATATGCTGGCGATGTCGATCAAGAGTGCCCCTGGTGCTACCATTAGTGGTAACTTTGGTGTACATTATTACCACGTTATCGGTAACGATTTCGCTGGTTCGTATACATGGGATTATCGCAGGTGGCAAAATGGTACAGGCCCGGGCGCAACCAATATCCCACCGGATATTACAGGCCTTGGTCAATCAGGTACCATTTATCCTATTTCGCCAACTGAAATACAAATGCTGACCGGCTATAACGGCACAGGTGTAAATTACGATATCACCTTTACACGTTCAGTTAGTGGCAGCACGGTAACTTACTCAAACTGGTCTGTGCAATTCCTGCCTGGCGATCTTGCAAAATGGTCGGCAGCAGGTATCAGCAACATGGTGCCGCCTAAGTTTACCGTACCTCCGCCGGCAACCAACGCATCGCCAAAAGTATTCGAAATGAATTACGTTTCGGGTGGTGCTTCGGCCAGGTATATCGACGATACATACCATTGATAATTTAGCATTATCACATAATAAAAAAAGCCGCTCCAAATTTGGGGCGGCTTTTTTGTTGCCAGAAAAAAAAAATCGGGCCCTCACTTTTTATCTACACTATAACTACCCGGTCCTACAAATAAAAGGCCTAAAAAAACAACCCCATCCTCAATGGCGTGGCTGGCGGCCATTAAACCTTCGCCGCTGTAGGTGAATAATGCTGCAACCACCATATTGATGAGCAACAACAAACAAACCGGGCGGAATGCCAAACCGATAACTAATAAAAAACCGCCAAATGTTTCGGTGCACGCCGACAGAAAACCCCATACCACAGGCAGAAAATGTATTCCTATCAATTTTGCCGCGCCACCAAGTGCCGTCCATTTATGGGGCCCGCCCAGTAGTTTAGGGTAACCGTGATAAACAAACATTACACCCAAGCCAACGCGCATAAACAGCAGGCCGGTGTTTTTGTACTTTCCGAGTTTTGATAAAAAAGCCATTTTAAATGTATTTTGCGTTTATACGATGCGATTGAACAGACAAATTCAGTTTTCTGCCTAAAATGAGCGCCCGGTTATCGGGTATATGCCCTGCGGGGAAACCAAAACATACAGGATAGTCATAATCTTTTACAACCTCCATCACTATTTGTTCAACGGTTTGCCCAAAGGGGATATCGTTATCCTTTGTTTCGGTAAAACCCCCAACAATAAGCCCGGCCAGATGGCTTAGTTTGCCCGCCCGTTTTAGGGTGCGCAGCATGCGGTCAATCGCATAAAGGTATTCGCCCACGTCTTCAATAAAAAGTATCTTACCGTCATAAATATAGTCGGACACAGAGCCCAACATTGCCACGAGCAGCGAAAGGTTGCCACCAACCAAAATCCCTTCCGCGTTCCCTTCCCGATTGTCGGGATGGGTATTTAAATCGTAATTTACTGCATCGCCAAACAAGGCATTTTTAAGCGTTTTGAGAGACGTTGTCGATGCATCGGGAATAGTTACGGGCATTTGCCCGTGGATGCTTTGTATATCATAATTTGCCCAAATATGGGCATGTAACACAGTGATATCGCTAAAGCCAACCAGCCATTTTGGATTTTGCGAAAAATGCGTAAAATCCAGCTGGTCGATAATACGAATGGTGCCGTATCCCCCGCGTGCAGCAAATATGGCTTTGATACCATCGTCATCCAAAAACCGCTGCATATCGCGGGCACGCAATGCATCATCACCGGCAAATTGGTGGTACGATGCCGTTACAGTTTCGCCCAATACAACTTCCAGCCCCCACAATTCAAGCAGTGCTATGGCATCCGTCATGGGTTTGGGCAGTTTTTTTGCCGGGCACGTTATGGCAACTTTATCGCCGGGTTTTAGGTAGGGTGGCTTCATGTTAAATCAAAAGTAAAAAATAAAAATTCCGAAATCGTAAATCCGACATCCGACATCAAAAAGCTATCTTTGCCAAAATACATAATACCGCTTAAATAATTGGAACCACAAAAATATAAACGTTATACCATTACGGCAGCGCTACCCTATGCAAACGGCCCAAAGCATATTGGCCACCTTGCGGGAGCTTACATTCCTGCCGACCTTTACGCCCGTTATCTGCGTTTGCGGAAGCGCGATGTTGTTTTTGTATGTGGTAGCGACGAGCATGGCACCGCCATTGCCAACCAGGCCATGAAGGAGCATACTACGCCGCGAGCTATTGTCGACAAGTACCACGCGCTGATAAAAGACTGCTTCGAACAAATAGGAATTTCTTTCGATATATACCATCGTACCAGCTCAGACCTGCACCACCAAACCGCTCAGGATTTTTTTACCAACCTGAACGATAAAGGCATCTTTATAGAAAAAGAGGACGAGCAATATTATGATGAGCATGCCGGTGTATTTTTAGCCGACCGTTACATCATTGGTACCTGCCCCAACTGCGGTAACGAGAACGCTTACGGCGACCAGTGCGAAAAATGCGGTACCTCGTTAAGTCCGGAGGAATTGATCAACCCGCGCTCGACCTTAAGCGGCAATAAACCCGTTTTAAAACCAACTAAACACTGGTATCTACCTTTAGACAAATACGAGGACTGGTTAAAAGAGTGGATACTAAAAGGCCATGCCGACGATTGGCGCAGCACTGTTTACGGCCAATGCAAAAGTTGGATAGATGGCGGCCTGCACCCCCGCGCCGTTACCCGCGATTTGGATTGGGGCATTAAAGTGCCCGTAAAAGGCGCTGATGGCAAGGTGTTATATGTTTGGTTTGATGCGCCGATTGGCTATATATCGGCAACCAAGCAATGGGCCATTGATAACGATAAAGACTGGAAAATTTACTGGCAGGATAAGGAAAGCAAGTTGGTACACTTTATTGGTAAAGACAATATCGTGTTCCATTGTATTGTGTTCCCGGTGATGCTGAAAGCACACGGGGAGTTTGTATTGCCCGATAATGTGCCCGCCAACGAGTTTATGAACCTGGAAGGCGACAAAATGAGCACCAGCCGAGGTTGGAGCATCGAGATGGATGAATACCTTACCGACCTGCCCAACAGGGTTGATGAGCTGCGCTATTATTTGACAGCCATTGCCCCCGAAACCAGCGACAGCGAGTTTACCTGGAAAGATTACCAGGCACGTGTAAACAACGAACTGGTAGCTATACTCGGTAATTTTGTGAACCGGGTAATGATACTCATGCACAAGTTTTACGATGGTAAAATTGAAAGCGAAAGTGCAACCATCACTTTACAGGATGCGACCCTTGATACTGAATTAGGCAAGTTTTACGATGAGCTGGAACGGAATTTTGAAGGATACAAGTTCAGGTCGGCACAACAAACCATGATGGAAATAGCCCGCTTGGGCAATCGTTATTTGACCGAAAAAGAACCCTGGAAAACCATCAAGACCAACCCCGAAGATGCCAGGCTTGCGCTCCACAATTGTTTGGCGCTCATAGTCCATTTGGCCACATGCCTGCAGCCCTTTTTACCGGGCACCGCAAAAAAGATATTCGGTATGCTCAATTGGCCGAAAGATGTAGTTGGTTTTGATGAAGAAGTAGCCTTCGCTAAAGGGCATCAACTTAACCAATCATCATTACTGTTCGAAAAAGTGGAAGATGAGGTGATAGAACGCCAAATGCAAAAACTCATCGATAAAAAGTTAGCCATTGAAGGCCCGGTTGTAGTTGAAGAAAAACCAGCCATTCCCGCAAAGGAAAACATCAGTTTCGACCAGTTTGCAGCGATGGATGTGCGCATAGGCACTATACTGACAGCCGAAAAGGTGGCTAAAACCAAAAAGCTGATGAAACTCACGATTGATACAGGTATCGACCAGCGCACTGTCGTATCGGGCATTGCCGAACATTTCGAACCCGAGGGCATCATAGGCCAGCAGGTAAGTATACTGATAAACCTGGAACCAAGAGAAATAAAAGGCATCCTGTCGCAGGGAATGATATTAATGGCCGAGAACGCCGAAGGCAAACTGACGTTTGCAGCACCGGTAAATTGGATGCCCAATGGTTCGGTTGTGAGATAATGTTTTAATGAGCAAATGGGTAGATGTGTGTATGTGCAAATGACTTGTATCTTAATTTTACACATTCGCCAATAATTCGCACATTTGCACATTCAATAATTCGCATATTGATAGGGTCCCGTAGTTCAACGGATAGAATAGAAGTTTCCTAAACTTTAGATATGAGTTCGATTCTCGTCGGGACCACTAAAATCAATATCAAAACATGATAAAAGCCTGCAAATCAAATGATTGCAGGCTTTTGTTTTTTGGTCAAAACACCAAAATATGCACCAAATCACATTAAAAAAGTGAGTAATTCGGTGAGTACCATAAAGCAAAGTTACTACTCACCAAAAACGCTGTAAATTATTGACTACCAGCCAGTTAAATAATTGAACATCTTGATACCTATTAGTTGCAAGCATACATTTGTTTAACTTTTTAATGCTTGTAATCATGAAAACTAATTTCAATCTGCTCTTTTATTTAAAGAAACAAAAAGCTTACGTAGCAGGTACTATGCCTGTTTATATGCGTATTACCGTCAATGGCAAACGTTCAGAAGTGTCTGCCGGACGAGATTGTGAGCCATCAGGGTGGAATAACCACTCCGGGCGGGGCATCGGCACTAAATCGGAAGTAAGGGCTTTAAACAGTTACTTAGACACCCTGCAAGCCAAAGTAATGAACGCACACCAGCAACTAATTGGCGCAGGTGAAATTATTACCGCCGACAGGTTACGTAATCAATTTATTGGCCGTGCAGAAAAACCCTACTATATAGTAGCGTTATTTAATGAGCATAACGACCAGGTAAAAGCATTAATTGGCAATGGCTTTGTAGCCAACACCCTTAAAAGTTATCGCAGTTCCTTTAAGCACTTGTCGTTGTTTGTGCAGCATCAATATGGCATAGCTGATATGGATGTTAAAAGTTTGAACCATGCCTTTATTGTCAATTATGAATTTTACCTAAAAACGGTATGCAAATGCAGCGGGGTATCTGCCGCCAAATATGTAAAACACTTAAAAAAGAT
>NZ_CAITNG010000045.1 GCF_903893715.1 uncultured Mucilaginibacter sp. | reverse complement strand
GTGATCGGTCGTGCGGGCATAGCCTATAAAAATATTGTTTTTGAGCGAAATGTAAATAGCACAAGATTTTTTATCCTTTCCGACCCGATGCGAGTCAAAATTTTAACTTTGATGAATCAACCCAATGAAAAAAAAGACTTCACTAATACTTATATTATTAATGGCATATTTGGTCGGATACGGTCAGATAAAAGTGCTTAGGTTTCACGTCTTAGTGTTGTATGAGAATGGCGGCCACCATGTTGCATATACCAAAGCGGCCAAACGTTGGCTCGACAAACTGGCGATCGACAGCAATTTTAGTGTAGACTATTATCAAAATACCGAAAAGATCAACGACGAATTATTAAAAAAATACCAGCTTTTTATTCAACTGGATTACCCGCCTTATGGTTGGACACCTGCAGCGGCTAAATCTTTTAACAAATATATAGAAGAGGGCAGCGGAGGATGGATCGGTTTTCATCATGCAAGCCTGTTAGGTGAATTTGATGGCTTTCCAATGTGGGATTGGTTTAGTGGGTTTATGGGTGGAATCCGCTGGAAAAACTATATTGCTACTTTTGTTAAGGCACAGGTAAATGTTGAAGACCCTAAACATCCGGTAATGAAAGGTGTCCCTGTTTCTTTTATCGTGAAAAAAGAAGAGTTTTATACCTATGATAAGAGCCCGCGACCCGAGGTTCATGTATTGGCCAGCGTTGATGAAAATACCTATCAGCCTCATTCAGATATCAACATGGGAGATCATCCCGTGATATGGACCAATGAACACGTTAAGGCACGCAACGTATATATTTTTATGGGGCATTCGCCAATTTTATTCGATGATGAGGCCTACAGGAAAATTTTTGTAAATGCTATTTTTTGGGCCTCCGGCATTAATTGACATTTTATGGCAGATAATGGGATGCTAAATATTCAAATTTATTATATTTCAAAAAAACACGAATGATGAAAACAGAAGACATATTCGGGTACCAACCCGATCCAAAATACAACAAGGCAGTAGCCTATTTTAGCATGGAATTTGCCATCGATCAGGCATTAAAAACATATAGCGGTGGGCTGGGATTTTTGGCCGGTTCGCACATGCGCAGTGCCTACGAATTGAAGCAAAATGTTATTGGTATCGGCATGCTTTGGAAATATGGGTATTACGATCAATGGCGTGATATCAATGCCGACATGAAGCCAACTTTTATTGAAAAAGGCTATTCATTTTTAGAAGACACCGGCTTTATGTTTATTGTTCATATTCATGATTCGCCTGTATGGGTTCGGGCATTTCTGCTGCGGCCCAAAACCTTTGGCTCGGCACCCATATTTTTTCTCACTACAAACCTTAACGAAAATGACGAGCAATCGCGTTCTATAAGTTACAGATTATACGATTCTACCGAATCAACCCGAATAGCCCAATCAATCATTCTGGGTATTGGTGGTGCAATGCTGATCGATAAGCTTGGGCTTAATATTGATATTTATCATATGAACGAAGGCCATTCGTTGCCACTCAATTTCTATTTGTATCAGAAATACAAAAGCATGGCCGAGGTGAGGAAACACGTGGTATTCACCACCCATACCCCGGAGACAGCCGGTAATGAGGAACACCGGGTAGACCTGCTTGCAGAAATGTCGTTTTTCTGCGGCACCCCGGTTGATGAAGTTAGACAAATTCTGGGTACGGATGCTTTCTCGCTCAATTATACACTTGCGGCATTAAAGTTCGCTAAAAAAGCTAATGGGGTATCTAAACTGCATGGCGAGGTTTCGCGCGAAATGTG
>NZ_CAITNG010000044.1 GCF_903893715.1 uncultured Mucilaginibacter sp. | reverse complement strand
TGACTGAACCTGTATCTCGTTGCTTTTTGTCTCAGTTCCTCCCCCTTCTGCATTGATATATTTGCTTTGAGAGACAACCATTCCATCGGGCGTTTTCTTTATAGAAATATACGCGTAATCAATACCTGTTATAATCAAACCGGTTTCTTCGTCATTACCCCTTGGTGTAAAAGTGAGTTTGGTGGTTGCCGAAAAGCTTGGGGCGGGGAATTTTTGAGTAAGCAAATTGGGCACTTGCCAAAAATTTTTTAATTCGCCTTCATGAGGGACATTGTATAACCTCAAATTACCATACGCAGCACCTGCTGGAAATATCCAATTATTTTGGGGATTAGCTTCCCATTGCCATTGCAAACCAAGATTGGCATCATTGAACTCGTCTGATCCCTGGACGGTTTGTATCGGATATGTTTTGCCAACATTCGGCTTTTTATAAGTTTCCACCGGTTCGCCTATGCCGTTTCCATCTAAATCCACTCCCATCAATGGCCAACCCTTGACCCATTTTACAGGTTCTAAATGATCAATCCGACCATATGCATCCTTATCCTGAAAATGTAAAAACCACCACTCTCCGGTTTGCGTGTCGACCAACCCACCTTGGTGCGGGCCGTTTATTACCGTTTTACCTTGTTCAAGTACCACCTTTTCCTCATAAGGCCCATAAATGTTTTTTGAGCGAAGAGCCAGTTCCCAGCCCCCTCCAACACCCCCTGCGGGGGCTAGTATATAGTAATAGCCGTTTAACTTGTCAATTTTGGGGCCCTCAACTGTTGGATTTTTGTCATGACCGTCAAATATCATAGCGCCATCATCCAGCAATCTTGTACCGTCATTTTTCATCCTGCTTAAAACGAGCGTGCTTTTAATGCCCGATCGGCTTGCAGCCATACCATTTACTAAATAGGCTTTACCATCGGTATCCCAAAAAGGGCATGGGTCAATCCATCCTTTTGCTTTTTTTATCAAAAGCGGTACAGACCAAGGGCCTGCCGGGCGCTTTGCTTTCACCATGTAAATGCCGATATCCGGATCGGGATAAAAAATATAAAATTCATGGTTATGAAAACGTATCGACGGTGCCCAAACACCTCCTCCATGTTGAACTGTATTGTAACGTTCCTCAGGAGACTGCTTATCAAATACATGACCAATAATTTGCCAATTCACCAAATCTTTTGAGTGGAGAATCGGCAAACCCGGAACGCTGTTAAAGCTGGATGCCGTAAGATAAAAATCACTGCCTACCCTGATTACATCCGGATCGGAGTAATCCGCATGGATGATCGGATTTTTATAAGTCCCATTGCCATTGTCGGCAACCCATACTTCGGAGATGTTGTTTTTTACAACAGTTTCGCTCGACGTTTTGTGAACCTGCGCGTTTACAGGTTTAACACAAAACACAATTAAATATAAAACGGACGAATACTTTAATTTTCTTTTTAACATATCGATTTTTCGAATCAGTTCATTTTGCTTTGCAAGCTAACCGTTACTATTAACTAAATGTAAAAAAAGGGAGATGACTAACCAGGTCACCTCCCAACGGCTCAATTAACAAAAAAAATCTTTATTGTACGGTAAGGGTTATCTGTTTTATTACCTGCGCGCTAGTAGTACTATTGCTATTGCTTGCAACAAAAGTTACCAAATAGGTACCGTGTGTTTTAAAAACATAATTATATCCAGTTAAAGGCGAAGGTGTTAATTCATCCTGAATATAAATTCCAGCGTCGGGTTTAACGGTTTTTAAATCAACTGCCGATGTAATAAGCCAGGCATCGTTAGCGGGAACTCCGACAACTGCACTTGGATCAAACGTAATTGGGTATGAAGTACGGATTGCTATCCCGCTTGAATTTAGAAGCGTTGTACCACCGTTCACATTCGCCGTACCTACATTCCATGCCGTAGTGGCGCGGTTTTTAAAACTACACTCCACCCAACCGGTATAGGCAAAAGACGATGCGGGCGCAATCGTACTTCCCGAAATAGTGGTGTTGCCTAAAAATGGTGCCGAAAACAACGGGGTATTTGTACCATCAGGCAAATTATTACTCAATGTAAGGTTTTGTATTTCATACTTTCTTTGCGCAACAGTGGTACTTTTACCGATATAGTGAAATGCGAAATTAACCTGCTGTGCGGTGTTGAAATCAGAAACATCAACTGAATCGGAAGTTGTATATGTTGTAGCAAGAGACGTGGGCCATTTAGTATTTCTGGCGGTAATATCTACCCAGGTAGCCTTAGCAATACTCGCAGAATCGTATCCTGCAAGATTTGTAGAAATCATTAACTTCAACGAATCGAGACTTGCCGCTGGCGGTACCGCTCCTTGCTGCATTGATGTTTGGAAAACAAGTTTATTTACACCTGCCTGTGATGTGCGGTTGGCGTTAGCGTAGTTTCTACCTATTTCACCGGAATAAAAAGTGATATACCCGCCGTAATTGCCCGACAATTGAAACCGAACTGTATCGCCTACTTTATAATTGGTTTGCGGTACGGATACATAAAAATCGTAAG
>NZ_CAITNG010000043.1 GCF_903893715.1 uncultured Mucilaginibacter sp. | reverse complement strand
TAAAATTATTTTTATAATTAAATTTTTTGAAAACATTTTTGTCGTTTGGTTAAACGGGCTAAAATTTTTAAGATATTGATGGTTAGCCAAATAGCAAAAAACTGATGAACGGGGTAAAAAAGTGTCTGTTTTGAGCCGTTAGACCCGCGCTTTGAGATGCGGAAGCGTTTGGGGCTGGTGGGTGAACTGCTTACGCCAGCAGAATGCTTGCTACATTTTAGACGAAGCTAAAAGCATCGACCTCGGAGGGTCAATTACTATGCCTACAAAATATTTTCAAAAATATTTGCGCAGTTGATTAACTGCATTTAATTTGCAGTCAATCAACTGCATGTTAATATGAGACGAGACGTTTTCCAGGCCATTGCCGACCCTACGCGCCGGGCCATTTTGGGTTTAATTGTAATGGGTGCCATGACGCCCAACGCTGTTGCAGCGCACTTTGACAGCACCAGGCAAACCATATCAAAGCATATACAGATATTAACCGAATGCGAAGTACTGATACAGAAGAAGACCGGCAGGGAAATATATTATCACTTTAACCCCGAAAAAATGAAAGAGATTGACATTTGGCTGGAACGTTTCCGCAAGATGTGGGAGGATAGCTTTAATCAGTTAGATAACCTATTAAATAACATATAAACTTAATCATTATGACCAGCAACTTTGTTTTTGAACATGACCTTGCCGCTAAAACGATTCACATGTCGCGGGAGTTTAACGCACCGATAGAAAAAGTATGGAGAGCCTTTACAGAGGCCGAACTGCTTGACAAATGGGTGGGGCCGAAACCATACAATGCGGTAACCAAGATTATGGAGTTTACCGTTGGCGGAATATGGCTGTATGCCATGGTTGGCCCTGAAGGCCCGAAAGGCTGGAGCCGTGCCGAATTTACCGCTATAGAAAATGGCAAGTATTTTACAACCATCAATATGTTTTCGGATGAGAACGGCAACACGGTTGACGGTGCGCCAAGATCAATCACTGAAACTAAATTCATATCCATAGACGGAGGTAAAACAAAGGTTGATATTGTAAAAACCTTTACCAGCGAGGCCACCGTTAAAATGTTTGTGGAAATGGGCTTTAAAGAAGGCACTATTGTGGGTTATACCCAACTGGATGAATTGCTGGCTACCCTATAGCGTTGTACCATTGCACAATGGAAGTATTAGTTTTTAAAACGAACGTTACCAGCAAGAAAAAAGTGAGCATGATTGCGCCCCTGCTCACTTCTTTTCCAACCATTCGTCATTGGAATTTTGACCTGCAGGACTGCGACAAGGTGTTGCGTGTTGAAGCAACGGGGCTACAACCAAGTTCGGTTGAGCGGCTGCTGCTTGCGGCGGGTTTTGATTGTGAAGAGCTGGGCGATTAGTGTATCGTCATTTAAGCACCTATTGTTTGCGGACCCGCACGGTGGCTGTGCATTTATATTTCTTTTGTAATTTTTGTAATAATAAATTATTCTTCGTATATTGCGTTTAATTTGCAATAAGCTACCTTTTTGTGCCTGTTAGCGCTGTCCCGATAGCTATCGGGATGACGTTGGGAATTGCCGTGTTTAAGGGTAGCCCCTGACGGGGCAAAACTTTGAATTTACATTTTGCTACAAACAGGTAGCCCCTGACGGGGCATGTGATGGTGGGTTTGTCGCGCGGTTGACTCACCCCGGCTGCACTGCGCTTGACGACCCTCTCTTCCGCTTCGCGGTAAAGAGGGTGAAGGAAGGTAGCCCCTGACGGGGCATTTTAAGCTCTACTGATTAAAACAAAGAATAATAAATATGAAAACGATTGACGCATTTACACTAACACCTAAACAACAACGCTTTTGCGATGAGTATTTGATGGACATGAACGCTACGCGGGCGGCTTTGCGAGCGGGCTATACGCAGGCGACGGCCATGAACGGGCAGCTGATGGAAATGCCCAAAATTCAGGCTTATTTGAAGGGGCGTACGGCCGAGGCAGCGCAGAAACTGCAGGTAAGCCACGAAACGCTTTTGGGCGAATTGATGAAAGTTGCTTTTGCCAATATGGGCGATTATTTTGGGGATGATGGTCGCGTGAAGGCCATGCAGGATATAGTTGATGATAAAAAGTCGGCGATATGGAGTTTGAAAGTGAGCGAAGGGAAATACGGTACTACGGTACAACTACGGCTACACAACAAACTGGCGGCATTGGAAAAGATTGCCAAACACATTAAGTTTTACGAGGTGGAGCAAAAAAAGCAGGAACTACAGGAAGCCGTTTATGTGGACAAGGAAGACCTGAACGAGGATGACCGCTTTGAAGATGAT
>NZ_CAITNG010000042.1 GCF_903893715.1 uncultured Mucilaginibacter sp. | reverse complement strand
TCATTGGGTCTTCCCGTTAGCTATCGGTAAATCATGGTTTTGTTGACTGGCGTGAATGGTTAATTGTTGTTTTAAATAATTCCTACTTTTTCCCCCCCCCCCCCCCCGGCCCCTTTTGGTCTTGCCGATGGTACAGGATAGTACATATTGTTTATAGCTTTAATTTGCCTTTATAAAACCTGATATCCCTGATGTACATATTAAAGATTAAAAAAGCGCTTGGCTGCTTGTGCCTGGTGGCTTGTGTTGCTATCGCCCATGCCCAAACGGAAGAGCATACCGTAGTTTTAGGTAAGGATATGACCTTTATAGAGGGTCAGCATTTTAAACAGGGCAGCAATAAGGACCCGAAGGGCGTCATGCTGGACCTGAATAACTATTACCTGCGTTTGGGCGGTAAACCCGTTTTACCGGTGATGGGCGAGATACATTACTCGCGCTACCCGCGTGCGGAGTGGGAGGAAGCTTTGCTGCAGATGAAGGCGGCGGGTATCAACGTCATCGCCTTTTACGATTTCTGGATACACCATGAGCAAGTAGAAGGCCAGTTCAGGTTTGATGATAATTTGGATGTGCGCTATTTTTTGCAACTCTGCACCAAGCACGGCTTGAAAGCCATTGGCCGTATCGGTCCATGGGCGCATGGCGAAGCGCGCAACGGCGGTATGCCCGACTGGTTTGTAAAGAAAAAGATGAAAAGCGGTTTTGACCGAGTAACGAAAAACGGCAGCGTGGAACCCGAGGTAGCCGATTGGTATAAGGCATTGGCCAAACAGTTTGACGGCATGTATTATAAAGACGGCGGTCCGCTGATAGGCATACAGGTGGATAACGAAATGCGTAGTAACGGGCCTAACAGCGACGGGTATAAATACCTTGCTGCTTTAAAAAACCTTGCTGTTGCCGATGGTATTGATGTGCCGCTGTATGTGGTTACGGGTTGGCCCGGTCCGCAGGTGCCCGAGGATGATGTGATGCCGCTTTGGGGCGGATACCCTGATGCGCCATGGACCCAGAATACCAAAGACCTGCCGCCGAACAGTATTTACCTGTTTACATCCGACAGAAAAGATAAGAACATTGGTAACGATGTGTTGAAAGACCAGCCCGGCGCGGCAAACATCCCGGTTTACAGGCACCCATTTTTAACGGTGGAATTGGGTGGGGGCATGCAGATGACCTATCACCGCAGGCCAACTTTACAGGCGGGCGATTTGTTGGCTTTGGATTATACCCGTTTGGGCGTAGGAGCAAATATGCTGGGTTATTATGTTTTCCATGGTACGCAGCATCCCTTGAGTTGGGACGGGACCTATCCGACGCAGGAGTCGAAATCGACCATATACCCTTATCCAAATGACTACCCAATGATATCGTACGATTTTGAGGCGCCGTTAACGGAGTGGGGGTTTATCAGGGATTACTATCATGACTTTAAGCTGCTGCACCAGTTTGTGAACAGCTATGGTGCTGATATGGCGCCGATGAGTGCGCAGATACCTGCTGATAATCCCGTAAAGGCCGACGATCTGAAAGACCTGCGGTACTCGGTACGGAGCAGGGGCGGGGCGGGTTTTGTTTTCGTCAATAATTACGTAAGGCATTTTGATATGGCCGAGCATAAGGATGTGGCTTTCAACATCAAAACCGAAACAGAGATCATCCGCATCCCTGAAAAAGGCGGTATCAATGTAGCCAACAAGGTCTATGTGGTTATGCCTTTTAATTATGACATGGATGGTGTATTGCTGAAGTATGCCACAGCGCAGCCCACCGTCATTTTAGATAATAAGGACAAAGTTTATTGTTATTACGCGATGGATGGTATTGCGCCCGAGTTTAAGTTTGAAATGAAGAATATCAAGAACCTGAGATCGGCAGGTAAGATGACGCAGAACGGCGAGTTCGCGCTGGTGCAAAACCTGAAGCCGGGTAAAGACTGTACCATCGATGTGGTAACCAAAACAGGTAACAGCTTCCGGATATTATTGCTGACCAAGGACGAAGCCCGGTATAGTTATGTGTTCGACATGAAGAGCGGTAAGACTTTGGTGCTGACACCCAAAATGGCTTTTTATGATGATAGCAGGGATGTGATCACGATGCGCTCCCTTGACTCGGCGGCGTTCGGTTTTGATTCGTACCCGGCTTGCGGCACAAAGAGCGTGGCGGTGAGGGCGGCGGGCAATTCGGGTATTTTTACACATTACCAGGTGGCATTGCCGGAATGGGATTCGACAGGGGTAGCGTTCAAACAGGTATCGGATGACGCGAAGTTTAAAAAATACTGTGATTCGCTGGCAGGTAATACGCCGTTGGGGCCGACCTATCAAATACACTATAACCCGGCATTGCCATACAAGGCATACAGCTTAACCCTGCCGAACAAAATGCCTGACCTGGTTTACGATGTTTTGCTACAGTTTGATTATAAAGGAAATACGGCAGCTTTGTATGCAGGCGGAACTATTATAGCCGATGATTACTATGCAGGAATGGCAATGCCTTACAGCTTAAAACGGCATAGCGATTTGTTGGGTAAACAACCGTTTATATTGCAGATAACCCCGCTGATGGAAAACCATCAGATACATTTTGAACCGGGAACTGACCTGGATTTTGCAAAGAGCAGTCATGCGGAGTTGAGGGGAATTACTGCGAGGCCGGTTTATCAGGTATCGTTTTAGAGGATTACGAATTTCGGATTTATAGGGTTAATAGTTGGGTCGTGCGATACATAGCGTAACTGTCGCTGAGATTGCCACGCTGGCGCTCGCAATGACAAAAAAGTGTTAATGCCCAAACGGTGCCTGTCCAATTAACTGCCAATACACGGGCAAGTCTTGCCGCGGTTCTTTCGATTCGTGGAAGTTTTTGCCGTAGTAGGTGTATAGACGCAGTTCGGCGCGGCCGTTACGGGTTACCACAATGTCGTCTATCCGGGTAACGCTATCGAAAAATGGCCTTGCATCGCTATTTACGGCGTCCGGGTCGTTTTGGCTGATGAGGATACAGTCTTTACCTTTTAGATCGGCAGGGTTTACCAAAAAGGCCAGATTGCGCGGATCGGGGCTAAAGCAAACGATCGGTTTTTTGCCTTCGAGCGCCCAATCCACCTTGCCGGTTAGCCACCAATGCGGGCAGCCGGTGAAAATGTTGGGATTGTTCAGCCAGCCTTCTTTTTCGAAGCGGGCTTTGATGTCCTTATAATCGTTGCCTTCCAAAGTCGGGTCGTCAATACCGAGGTGGGTGTGGGTTACAATGTATTTGGGGCCGTACCATTGCCAAAAGCCGGTAATCATGTGGGCGCACAAAAAGGTAATGGTGATAACGGTAAAACAAACCGAGAACCTTAACCAGCGGCGCGTACGGCGGGCTTTAGCAGGTGTGTGGAGGTGTTTATCAACCGAATAGCCCAAAGGGATAAACAGCATCATGTAACCCGGTGCCTGCCAGTGAAAATGGTATTGCAGGTCGGCCCAGAGGGTAAGCACGGTAAAGAAAACGATGGGTAGTACCGAAGTCCAAAACAGGAAACTATAGGGTTGCGATGTTGTGCGGTTTTTGAAAGATACATAGAGTTGTTTAACCACCGGTACCCAAATCCATGGCAATAACCAACAAGCCTGGCCTAAAAAGCTGCGCAGGAACCAGTCGAGATGGATTTGGAAATGCTGGCCTTGGGCAGTAGCTGCCCTTGAACCCTGAAAGACAAAGGATATCCAGTTGTGCTGCGAGTTCCAGTACAATATAGGCGAAGCGAAGATGAGTGTGATGAGTACAGCCAAATAGGGGCCGGGATGTGTTAACCAGCGGCGTTGGCTTTTCTTAGTGGCGATAAAGATAAATATACCCACAAACAGGAAGAACACGTGGTACTTGCTTAAGGTGGCAAGGCCCATGCAAATGCCTACCAATATCCAAAGCAGGTAAATTTGGCTTGAAGTGCGCTCTTTATCCTCGTCTGACGGTAGCATGATCTGCACCAAAAAATAGGTGGTAGCCAGCCAAAAGAACATCAGCGGCGCATCAGGTTGGAACCAGGTAGCTACCGGAATGGTAAATACGGCGCTGAGGTTCATCATCAGCACTGCCCAAAAACCGGCGCGTGCATTAAAAAAACGACGGGTAATGAGGAACAGCATCCAACTGGTACCGGCAAACAGTACCACGGCAGGTAAGCGCAGGCCGAGATTCGTTAGTCCGAATACTTTGGTGGTACACCAGCTCAACCAAAAAAACAAAGGCGGTTGATCGAAATAACTGAGGCTTAAATTGAGCACGCCCCTGAAGTAGTACGACTCGCCGATACCTAAACCGGTGAACGCCGCGATAAACAAGCGCGCTAAAAAAGTAAGCCCGATAAGGGTAAGGGTGTATTTTACAGCTTTGCTATCGGTAAACTTGTTAGGGTTGTTTTGGTCGGGCGTAGCGTTGGTCATGCGTATGGATTGTTTCGGTGCACAGATCGATCTGTGCTGCTTTTCGCCAAAAATAAGATGTTATAACCAAATACCATACTATGTTTGCAAATTAGACAAATAAACAGGCAGTAACATTTTGCTTATTTTGCCATACAACATTAGGTTTGATTGAATAAAAAGAGTGGTAATCCCAACAAAATTCGGAATAATGAAAAAAAATAGAATTAGCTATTGACAAATAAATATTTAGCTGTACATTTACGGCGCAATCAAAAAAAATGAAAGTTACAAACGCATACTGGTTCGGCTATTACTTTTACTTTACAAGTACAAGCCGGGACTAATATGTCATAACATGATATAACATAAGCAAAAAGTCCCGGCCTAACAGCCGGGACTTTTTGCTTGAATAGGGATATGGAAAAGCAAAAGCC
Organism: uncultured Mucilaginibacter sp.; assembly: GCF_903893715.1. Taxonomy (GTDB): domain Bacteria; phylum Bacteroidota; class Bacteroidia; order Sphingobacteriales; family Sphingobacteriaceae; genus Mucilaginibacter. Next base: position 34,834 of record NZ_CAITNG010000042.1, on the reverse strand, counting down.
AAAAGTAGCCATCCAGGGAATTAAAGCATCGTTTCATGAAGAAGCGGCGTTCAAATTCTTTGGTGAGGATATCGAGACCATCGAATGCAAATCGTTCAAACAAACGTTTGATCAATTGCAAGCTAAAGAGGCCGACTATGTGATCATGGCGATAGAGAACAGTATTGCCGGCAGTATATTGCCAAACTACTCCTTGTTGATGAACTATAACTTTCCCGTTGTTGGCGAGGTGTATTTGCCTATCCAATTGCACTTGCTGGCTTATCCGGGTGTTAAGTTTGAGGATGTGAAGGTGGTAATATCGCACCCTATAGCGTTGCGCCAGTGTTTGGATTTTTTTGATGATTACCCGAACATTCAATTGATTGAGGGTACCGATACAGCGGCCTGCGCCAAGCGTGTACGCGACGAACAACTGACCGACACCGTTGCCGTAGCCAATACCTTAGCCGCTAAATTATACGGGCTGGATGTGTTGGAGCGTCGCATCGAATCGAACAAAAAGAACTATACCCGCTTTTTGATACTGACCGACCATGAGCGGGCAGAAAAAATAAAGGCAAATAAGGCTTCTCTTTGCTTCCAGGTGAGTAACCAGGTAGGGGCTTTGGCCAAGGTATTGAATATATTTGCCGAGGCGGACCTGAACATGAGCAAGATACAATCGATGCCTGTGCTCGGTAAACGCAACGAATACAATTTTTATGTGGATGTTGAATGGAACGAACGTGAGCAATACGATAAGGCCATTACGCAAGTACTAAAATACACCCAGAATTTTAACATACTGGGCGAATACGAAAAGAACGATACAGTGTAGAATGGAGTCCATAGTCGATGGTCAATAGTCCGTAGACAAAGCAAGAAATAGTAAACAAAAAATCAATCATAAAATCAACCATTGACTATCGACCATGGTCTATGGACAAAAACAAAAGCGATGAAACTAAATTTTAACATACAGCCCTTTGAAAGCTGGGCCACGGTAAAAAAAGAACCATTTTTAATTGCCGGCCCCTGCAGCGCCGAAACTGAAGAACAATTGGTTGCAACGGCGCACTTGTTAGCCGCGACCGGCCGTGTATCGGCTTTGCGTGCAGGTATCTGGAAACCACGTACCCGTCCGGGTGAATTTGAGGGCATTGGTTCGATAGGTTTGGAGTGGTTGAAACGCGCCAAGGCCGAAACAGGTTTGCCAACAGCTGTCGAAGTAGCTACGGCCAAGCACGTTGAAGAAGCTTTAGCCGCAGGTGTTGACATTTTATGGATTGGTGCACGTTCGACAGCCAACCCTTTTACCGTGCAGGAAATAGCCGACGCTTTGAAAGGTGTTGACATACCCGTTATCGTGAAAAACCCGGTTAACCCCGATCTGTCATTATGGATTGGTGCTTTGGAACGTATCAACAATGCGGGCATCACTAAATTGGCGGCTATACACCGCGGGTTTTCGTCGCACGAAAAATCGGCGTTCCGTAACGAACCGATGTGGGATTTGGCCATCAACCTGAAAACACATGCGCCCGAATTGCCAATCATTTGCGATCCAAGTCATATTTGCGGTAACCGCGAACTGATCCCGTACATTGCCCAAAAAGCGCTGGATTTGGATATGCAGGGTTTGATCATCGAATCGCACATTGATCCTTCGGTAGCATGGACCGATGCCAAACAACAATTGACCCCTGCCGCATTAGATGCGATAATGGATAAATTGGAAGTGAGGAAATCGGGTGCGGGTACAGAAGAAGTTAAAGACGCTTTGGCGGTTTTACGCGATGGTATCGACAAGATCGACGACCTGCTGATCCAGAAAGTTGGCGAGCGCATGAAAATTGTTGAGAAGATAGGTAACTACAAAAAGGATAACGGTATTACCATTTTACAGGTAAACCGTTGGGAGCAGATATTGACCAAACGTATACCTTACGCTGCGGCATTTAACCTGAGCAAGGAGTTTACCGAGAAATTTTTGGAGCTGTTGCATCACGAATCTATCCGTAAACAAACCGAGATCATGAACAAGGACGGTGTTTCGGGTTCGCAACAAGAGCAATTGACACACGCCTAAACCGCATTGATGGAACCAAACATCATCCTATCTAAACCCGACAAAACCGTAAAAGGAACCGTACAACTTACCGGTTCCAAGAGCGAATGCAACCGAGCGCTTATTATTGAGGCCTTGAGCAAAGGCGTGGTAAAGGTGTCTAATGTGTCGGATGCGGCTGATGCAGTTACACTTGCTTCAGTTTTGAGTTCCGGGTTACGGGTTGCGAGTTCAGAAAACTTGCAACTTGCAACAGATAACACACAACTCATCAATATCGGTCCCGCCGGTACTGCTATGCGGTTTTTGACTGCTTATCTACCTTTGCAGGATGAAGAGGTTATTTTGACGGGAACGAAACGCATGCAGCAACGCCCCATCGGTATATTGGTGGATGCGATGCGTGCGCTTGGTGCGAAGATTGATTACGAAATCAGTGATGGGTTTCCGCCGATCAGGATACATGCTGGTTTTGAACAGGTTGCAGATGAAATTAGCGTTAAGGGCGATATCAGCAGTCAGTACATCACCGCGCTATTGTTGATCGCATCAAGTTTGCCGAAAGGTTTGAAGTTGAATATCGAGGGTGAGCTGACATCGAAACCTTATGTGGAGATGACACTGGCCATGCTGCAGCAATGCGGTATACAATATACCTGGGAGGGTAACAGCATTCACATTACGAATCAACCTTTTAAGGGAACCGAAATTTACGTGGAGCCTGATTGGAGTGCAGCATCGTACTGGTACGCTATTGCTGCATTGAGCAACGAAGCTGAATTGTTTTTGCCGGGACTTAAAGCCTATAGCCTGCAAGGCGACAGCGTAATCACCGAGATCATGGCCAACTTTGGCATCACATCGCAATTTAAAGATGGCGGCGTGTATTTGCAAAAGGAAGCAAAGCCGGTTATCCGGAAGATATTCGACTTTAAAGAATGTCCTGATTTGGCGCAAACTGTAGTTGTGGTATGCGCGGCATTGGGTCACGATGCTACCTTTACGGGATTGGAGACTTTGAAAATAAAAGAGACCGACCGCATAGCTGCCCTACAAAACGAACTCGCCAAAATAGGCGTAAAACTGATTGAAAAGGGGCAGGTATACAAACTGGATTGCAGCGCAAAACACATCCCCGAAAAGGTAACTATCCATACTTACGAAGATCACCGCATGGCAATGGCTTTTGCGCCACTGGCGTTGGTCATTTCGCAGGTGGAGATCGAGGACCCGATGGTGGTGGAGAAATCGTACCCGGCGTTTTGGAGGGATTTGGAGAAGATGGGCTTTATAACAGATGGTATTGCGTAATGAGTATTGCGTAGTGCGATAAAAGATATGATGACATAGTTTGTGGTTGTATGTTGCGGAGATCGCAATACTCGATACGCAAATCTCAATACTAAAAAAATGGCAGGTAACTCATTCGGGCAATTATTCAGGATAACCACTTTCGGCGAATCGCATGGAGAGGCTATCGGCGTGATCATCGACGGTTGCCCGGCGCAATTGGTGGTGGATATGGAGTACATACAGGGCGAACTGGATAAACGTAAGCCCGGCCAATCCAAAATAACCACGCAGCGTAAGGAGAGCGACACTGTACGAATCCTTTCGGGTGTATTTGAAGGGAAGACTACCGGTACGCCTATCATGATGCTGATACCTAACGAAGATCAGCGTTCGAAGGATTATAGCCACAATACCGACGTTTTCCGTCCATCCCACGCCGATTATACTTACCAAGCAAAATACGGCATCCGCGACCATCGTGGTGGCGGCCGTTCATCCGCCCGCGAAACCGCGGCAAGGGTAGCGGCAGGCGCCATAGCTAAATTGTTATTGAAAACACAAGGCATCGAGATACTGGCGCACGTGAGCAGCGTTGGCAAGATAGACGCGCCGAATATCGAGATCACAACCGCCCAAGATTTTTTGACCATCCGCGAAAGCAATATTGTTCGCTGCGCCGATCCGGCGACTGCCGAAGAAATGATTGAATTTATTGACTCGGTGCGCAAGGATGGCGACACAGTGGGGGGTAAGGTAAGCTGTCATATCCTCAACTGCCCCGTCGGATTAGGTGAACCGGTATTTGATAAATTACATGCCGAATTAGGTAAGGCGATGCTGAGCATTAACGCCGTGCATGGGTTCGAATTTGGATCAGGTTTTTCGGGCAGCGAAATGCGCGGTTCGGAGCATAACGATATCTTTATCACCAACAAAGCCGGCGAGGTGAAAACCATTACCAATTTTTCGGGCGGGATACAGGGTGGTATTAGCAATGGTATGCCTATCGAGTTTAAGGTTGCCTTTAAACCCGTTGCCACCATTATGCATAACCAGCGCACGGTTGACGCGCAAGGGAACGATGCCGAAATAAGCGGCAAAGGCAGGCATGACCCATGTGTGGTGCCACGGGCGGTGCCAATTGTTGAGGCTATGGCTGCGCTGGTGATCGCCGACCATTATCTTCGCAATAAAAACTCTTTTATTTAGTCGAAAGCTGTTCTGTTGTTAGATAATAGCTTTGAGCTTTCGGCTTTTAGCATTAAGCTTGCAAAATGAATTTCTACACACGCAAATGGGTAAAGCCCGAAGATTTGAACGCTCATGGTACTTTGTTTGGCGGTAGCTTACTGAGTTGGATAGATGAGGAAGCAGCAATTTATTCTATTATCCAATTGGAGACCAATGGCTGTGTTACCAAATACATGTCGGAGATCAATTTTATAAGCTCGGCCAAACAGGGTGATATTATTGAATTAGGTATAAAAGCTACCCATTTTGGCCGCACCTCGCTTACGCTTACCTGTGAAGTGCGGAATAAAATCACAAAAAAAACCATTCTGACTATTGATAAAATTGTATTTGTGAGCGTGGACAAGAACGGGTTACCTGTTCCGCACGGAAAAACGGAAATTATTTATACCGATGAGCGTTTGCGCGAAGATTGAACTAAACGACTAAGCCATGATACAAACACTAAAAGCACTGTTTAACCGCGACCTGGAGAAATTGAAGACCGAACTTTCACTTTATAAAAACGAAGAGAAAATATGGGCAGTAGAAAAGGATATCGCTAACTCGGCGGGAAATTTATGCCTGCATTTGGTAGGTAACCTGAATACTTTTGTGGGCGTACAATTGGGCAACAGCGATTATGTGCGCAACCGCGACCTGGAGTTTTCGGACAAAGGTGTGCCCCGTAGCGAGCTTTTAAGTAAGGTAGACGGAACCATAATGGTTGTAAATAATACATTGGATAACCTGGACATAAACCGACTTGCTGAAGATTTCCCGATAGTGGTGTTTAAGGAGAAGACATCTGTTGAATATATGCTGATCCATTTGGCAACACATTTGGCGTATCATTTGGGGCAGGTAAACTATCACCGCAGGGTATTGGACAATTAATGTTTTAAATTACCGCCAATTAGATAACTTTGAGGTATGATGAAGAAGATATTCCTTTTAATTGCAATTGTTTCGGGCTTAGCGGTGGGCGCTAAGGCCCAAACAAAAGAAGAAACCCAAGTAGCTAACGCGGTTGAAAATATGCGCAAAGCCATGATAAGTGGCAATAAGGCCGATTTAGAGAATGTGGCATCGGATAATTTAAGTTATGGACATTCGAGCGGTAAGCTGCAAAACAAGGCCGAATTTGTTGATGCCATTGTGAACAAGGCATCGGTATTTGTTAGCATTTCGCTTACCGAGCAAACCATTAGAGTAACAGGCAATACAGCTATTGTGCGCCATATACTGGATGCCCAAACTAACGATGGTGGCAAACCCGGCAATACCAAATTGGGTATCTTGTTGGTATTTATTAAAGAGCACGGCGAATGGAAACTGCTGGCAAGGCAGGCTTATAAATTACCGGTAGCCCCCTAACCCCCTAAAGGGGGGAGTCGCTTATAAAAATTTTTCTAAGATGAGAATATTTAGACTATTTGTTATTTCTTTTTTACTGATAGCCATTTGCCAACTAACTTTTGGACAAACGGGTATGTATAAATTGAATGCCGCGCAATTGGCGGCTATAAAAAAACAAGCTGGCATAACCGCTAATGCTATTATCACACAAAACTATAAACTGCTTGCCAAATATACTTACCCGGCAATTATACAAATGGCAGGCGGCGAGGCCAAAATGATTGCTACCATGCAAAAAGGTATGGAGCAAATGAAATCGCAGGGATTTTCATTCAAGTCGTTGGTTATTGGGGAGGTTGGCCAGGCAAAAAAGTCGGGACAGGAATTGTTTGCCATTGTGCCCGATGTGTTGACCATGAACGGGAATGGTGGTTCGATTATCGCCCGTTCGGCATTGATTGCCATTTCCGAAGATAACGGGAAAAACTGGTGTTTTGTAGATACCGCCCCTTTGCAAAAGGAAAAGATTATGGAGGTGATTCCCAATTATCCCAGAGATCTGCCGATACCGGAGAAAAGCCAGCCGTCGTTTATTCAGGATCATTAATACACGGGAATGGGAATCGCGGCTTCAAGCCAACACCATTCATTAACACCCTGACTGTTCCGATATTAATCGGAAGCGTAAAGATCAATCAAAAAAATGCTCATCCGATTATACAAACAAGCTTATAGCGGGCTATCGCGCAATAGCTGGTATTTGTGTGCGGTAATGCTCATCAACCGGAGCGGTACAATGGTTTTGCCTTTCATGACCATTTATTGTACCCACCAACTGCATTTTAGTATCAAAGAAGCAGGGGCTGTAATGGGCGTCTATGGTGCAGGTGCTGTAGCAGGAGCTTTTATAGGCGGCAAAGTTACCGATAGGATAGGCTTTTACGATTTGCAGGTATTCGCATTATTAAGTGGCGGGTGTTTGTTTATGCTCCTTGGTTTTCAGCATACACTGCTGAGTATGGCCGTTGTTACATTTATATTGAGTATGTGCAACGAATCGGTAAGGCCGGCAAATAACGCTGCTATTGCACAGTACAGCACCGCCGAGACGAGGACGCGTTCATTTTCACTCAACCGCTTAGCCATCAACCTGGGTTGGGCTTTTGGCGGCGGGCTGGGAGGCTTTTTGGCATCCATCAATTATCATTTGCTGTTTTGGGTGGATGGCTGTACCAATATATTCGCGGCACTGATGCTGCTGTGGTTATTGCCCCGCACAAAGCCTATATCATCAGCGCATATCGATAAGGCGATAAAAAAGGCATCATCTGCTTATCGCGATCATGTTTATCTCGTATTTATATTATTGACCATTCTTTTTGGCATGTGTTTTTTCCAGCTGTTTGCCATGCAACCGGTATTTTATAAAACCCAATGGGGTTTAACTGAACGTTACATTGGCCTTACCATGACGGTGAGCGGGCTGTTGATTACCGTATGCGAAATGCTCATTGTGCACAATCTTGAAGGGAAAAGGCATGAGCTTCAATATGCGGCAATAGGTGCGCTAATTGTTGGTGTAAGTTTTTCGTCGTTAAATATCTTGCCGGTTGGTGCCGCTATGGCCATGCTAGTGGCGGTAATACTTACCATTGGCGAAATGGTGGCCATGCCGTTTATGAGTACTTTTTGGATAAAGCGGACTACAGATTTCAACAGGGGACAGTATGCTGCATTATTTACCATGGCCTGGTCTACAGCGCAGGTATTGGGTCCGGTTTTGGCAGGCCTAATTATAGAGCATGCCGGGTTTGTGTTTTTTTGGTGGTTGGTTGGCGCATTGTGTTTAGCGGTATCTTTGGGTTTTGGGGCGTTGCATTGGGTTGCAGGTAAGGAAAAACCGATTGCCACTACTTCGAGCTGATTACCAAATTGTTAAAAACCGGTGGACAAAGCTTTGTTGCATAATGTTAAATTTGTTTTAAATTTGTTAACCAAGCCTTCGCGACTTATAAACCTGATTAGTAAAATAGAGAGATAATCGATACGTCATAATTTACGCCAATATTAAATTACTGTCAAATTTGAATTAAGAATTAGTAATTTTGCAGTATTAGGTTGGTTTTATTATAATTTTGAAACTTTATTGATTTAAACCTAATTGTAGAAATGGGAAGAAAAATATTATTTACTACTGGTTCGATGAATCAAACGATTCAGATGCACCAGATAGCCAGAGAGTTACCCGAATACGATTGCTGGTTCAGCCACCTGTTTACCGACTCACCTATCATCAATGCAGCTATTGAGCATACCACTTTGATTAATGGTACCATATTGGGTGAGCAGTTTAAAGAAAATTCAGAAAATTACCTACGCAGCCATAACCTTCAGATAGATTACCGTGCCGAAACGAACGATTACGATTTGGTTGTCTATTGCTCGGACCTAATGATCCCCGAAAGGATGCGATCTACAAAAATGATATGGGTGCAGGAAGGCATGGTTGATAAGTACACCGTCAGGAGCAAAGTGATCAAAACTTTAGGTTTGCCACCATGGTTTTGCTGCAATACGTCGTTGAACGGCGCTTCGAACATTTGCGATATTTACTGCACGGCATCGGAAGGATATAAGAATTACTTCTCTAAAACAGGATCGGACTTGTCGAAAATGATAGTTACCGGTATGCCGAATTATGACAACCTGAAACAGTTTATCAATAATGATTTCCCATATCACAACTATGTAATGGTGGCCACATCGGATATGCGCGAAACATACCGCATTGAGAACAGGCCTGCATTCATAAAAAAAGCGGTGAAAATAGCCAACGGGCGCCAATTGTTGTTTAAGCTTCACCCGAACGAAAAATATGATCGCGCAGAGGCCGAAATCAGAAAATATGCCCCGGCAGATACGCTGATATTCCAGGCCGGTAATACCAATGAGATGATAGCCAATTGCGAAGAGCTGATCACACAATACTCGACCGTAGTTTACACCGGTATAGCTTTGGGCAAAAAGGTACATTCTTATTTTGAATTGAAAGAACTGAAACGCCTAAGCCCCATCCAAAATGGCGGTACATCTGCCCGTAATATAGCCAACGTTTGCCGCGACTTTTTAGAGTTTAGCGGCCCTAAAGAAGATTTTGTAAAAACATACAAATTCAGGCCGGTGCTGTTTAAGTACACTGAGGCCAGGCGTGTGTTGGATGCAGTATCTGCATAAAATTTATTTATGGCCCAACAAACAGCCAAAGTAGTTATTGTTGTTCAGGCGCGCATGTCGTCGACCCGTTTACCGGGGAAAGTGCTGTTGCCTATTCTTGGTAAAAGCTTATTGCAGCGCATGGTGGAGCGCTTGCAAATGATAAGGCATGAGGCTACGATTGTTATCGCTACTTCGGATCATGAACAGGACACTATTATCGAAACCGAAGCCAATTTGATTGGTGTGCCATGTTTTCGCGGAAGTTTGGATAACTGCCTCGACCGCCACTACCAGGCAGCTTTAAAGTATCATGCCGATGTGGTGATCAAGATACCATCGGACTGCCCGCTCATCGACCCTCGTATAATTGACGAAGTATTGGGTTATTATTTTGAACACGAAGGTCAATACGATTTTGTGAATAACCTGCACCCGGCTACCTGGCCCGATGGCAACGATGTGGAGATCATGACGATGGCTTGCATTGAAAGGGCATGGAAAGAAGCTACCCGAAAGCTGGAACTGGAGCATACCACACCTTACATTTGGGAGAACCCCGATAAATTCAGGATAGCGAATATTAGCTGGTCGGTAGGGAAGGATTACTCCATGTCGCACCGGTTTACGATAGACTATCCCGAAGATTATCTGTTTATCAAGCGTGTCTATGAAGAATTGTATCCGCAGAGGGCGGATTTTTCGTGTGATGATATCCTTAACTTGTTAGAGCAAAAGCCCGAAATTTACCAGATTAATTCGGGTTATGCAGGGGTAAACTGGTACCGTAACCATCTCGACGAATTAAAGACCGTGGGTGCCCAACAGACAAAATCATTATCCAATCAACAAGTATAACATTATTACTATATTTACCCAACGTTACTCAATTTAAAAGTAATTTATAAAGTTCTCTGTATGAATAATTTAAGTGATATAGCTTTTAAAGTTCGCCAGCATATCATCCGCATGTCTACCGACGGGGGCTGTTTTGTGGGCGCTTCGTTATCGGCAACCGATCTGATCGTATACCTCTACACCAGTTTTTTAAATATCAATAAAGACAACCTTGACGACCCGAACCGCGATTATCTTTTCCTTTCGAAAGGGCATGACGTGCCGGCGCTTTATGGCACCTTTGCCGAGATTGGCTTGATGGACGTGGAACGTTTAAAGAACCACCTTTCGACAGAAGATAACTTTTACTGGCATCCCAACACCAAAATACCGGGCATCGAGTTTCACTCGGGTTCATTGGGCCATTTGCCTTCAGTAGCTATTGGCGTGGCTTTGGACATCAAAATGCGCGGCGGTAAAAATAAAGTAGTTTGTATTTTAGGCGATGGAGAATTAAACGAAGGCACCTGCTGGGAAGCCGTTTTAGTAGCTAACGCTTATAAGTTAGATAACCTGATATTTGTAGTAGACAGGAATCAGTTCCAGGCCAATATGGCGACTGAGGATTTGATTCCGTTGGAGCCGTTGCACGATAAATTTACTGCCTTTGGCGCTTCGGTTAAACGTATTGACGGGCACAGTTTTGAGGCTTTGCACGAAGCCTTCTCGGCCTATCCTTTCGAAACCGGAAAACTGAATGTGGTGATTGCTGATACCGTTCGCGGTAAAGGTTTACCAAGCATACAAGCCCGCGCCGACCGCTGGTTCTGCAACTTTACTCACGAGGAGGTAGAGTCGCTTTTAAAAGAACTTGGCGGTGATGAAACAACAGAATTAACATCAGAAACATTAGTAGTAAGATAAGATGTCGTACGAAGAATTATTGACCGAATTAGCTGTGAACGATGAGCGATTTATCGTAATGACGGCAGAGAACAGAGCTTTGATACGCAATTTACCCGCTAAATTAGGCGCCCGTTTTGTTGATACAGGCATTACGGAACAGACCATGGTTGGCGCGGCGGCAGGTTTAGCTTTACGCGGACGTATCCCGGTGCTGCACGCACTGGCATCGTTCCTGTCGATGCGTGCTTTTGAGTTTGTACGTACCGATGCAGGTATCCCGAATTTGCCTGTAAAATTGAGCGCGTTCATCCCCGGCTTCTTGTCGGACGGTAATGGTGCAACCCACCAGGCTATAGAGGATGTAAGCATTATGCGCGGCATACCCAATGTAACGGTTTTTGCTGCCGCCGATGAGCAAGATCTGGTAGGCATGATCGAAACCATTTGGAACTCGCCAAATCCAGCCTACATACGTATCAATACCCGCAAAACCGATTATCAGCATACACCATTTGAGATAGGCAAAGCCGAAGTAATTGCCGAAGGTAAAGATGTAACTATCCTGACTTACGGCTTGTTGTTCGAGCAGGCTTTGGTAGCTGTTGAGATATTGAAGGCTCAGGGTTTATCGGTTGGCTTGTTGAATATGCGCAGCTTAAAACCCGTGGATGAAGCAGCCATCATTAAAGTTGCCAAAACTTCAAAACTATTGGTAACGCTGGAAGACCACTTTAATACCGGTGGCCTGTACAGCATTGTTGCCGAAACCCTATTGAAGCATCAAACATCGGCAAAAGTATTGCCTTACGGGCTGGACAAATGGTTCAAACCTGCTTTACTGCCCGATGTGTTGGCTTATGAAGGATTTACCGGCAAACAGATTGCCGAAAAGATATTAGGCTTTTCAACAAATGCTATTCAACCCGAGATAGCCACACCTGAATTTGCCGAATAACATATTAATAAAAGTAGAGTACCCATAAATACCCATATTTTACTTTTTAAATTTTGACTTTATAATTTAAGAACATGCCAAATACCGTAAAATTCAATGCCGATTACCCGGTCATCGAAAAATCGAACGAACTGTATGAACGCGCTTTAAAAGCGCAGAAACCCGTTACCCAAACCTTAGCCAAAGGCCCCGGCCAGTGGACTAAAGGAGTAGCGCCAAAATATATCCAAAAAGGAAAAGGTTCGCACGTTTGGGATGTGGATGGCAATGAATATATTGATTATAACGCGGCTATCGGGCCGGTATCGTTAGGTTATTGCTATCCGGTTGTTGACGAAGCGATAAAAAAACAATTGGAAGAAGGTATTACATTCTCGTTGATGCACCCTTTGGAAGTTGAGTATTCTGAACTGATAAAAGAAGTTATCCCGAACGCAGAAGCGGTTAAGATATCAAAAACAGGTGCCGATGTTTGCTCGGCTGCGGTACGTGTTGCACGTGCGTTTACCGGTCGCGAAAAGATATTTTGCTGTGGTTACCACGGCTGGCACGATTGGTATATAGGCATCACCAGCCGTAACGCGGGTATACCTGAAGCTATCCAGAACATGACTTATACTTTCGATTACAACAATATCGAAAGCATAAAAGAAGCGTTGGATGAAACTGTTGCCGCTTTGATATTAGAACCATTCATTTTTGAAGCGCCAAAACCGGGCTTTTTGAAAGAACTGGCCGAAGTTTGTACTGCTAACGGAACGCTGCTGATATTTGATGAGATGTGGACCGGTTTCCGCATTGCATTGGGTGGCGCGCAGGAGTATTTTGATGTGAAGGCTGATCTGGCTGTATTCTCGAAAGCTTGCGCCAACGGTATGCCGATAGCAATATTGACCGGCCGTGCCGATGTGATGGAGTTGTTCAACTCTGAAGTGTTTAGCTATACCACTTTTGGTGGCGAGACTTTATCGTTGGCAGCATCAATCGCGACGATTAATGAGCTTCGCGACAAGCAGGTTCCAAAATACCTGGATGAAAAAGGCGCTTTGTTAAAAGATGGCTACAACCAGATAGCTATTGAATTTGGTGTTGATAAATACACCCGCTGCATTGGGTATAACTGCCGAAGCATGGTGACTTTTACACCAGAGGCCGGTAACGGTTTGGAAGTAAAAGCCTTTATGCAACAGGAAATGATAAAACGAGGCGTGCTTTGGGCCGGTTTCCATAACATGTGCTACAGCCACAGCGACCAGGATATTGAGTATACTTTATCTGCTTACCGCGATGTAATGCCTTTGCTAAAAGAGGCCATCGAAAGCAAGAACGTAAAATCGTACTTAAAAGGCGAAGTGTTAGAGGCTGTTTTCCGTAAGGTAAGCGATTATAATATCAAACCAAAAACGGTTTAACAGGATGGAGCTTTTTTCGTTAAAAGGAAAAACCGCGATAGTTACAGGGGCTTTGGGCCTTATCGGTAAAAAGCATTGCGAAGCACTGGTTTTGGCAGGGGCTAATGTGGTAGTGGCCGATGTAAACGAAGCCAAATCGCATGAGTTTGCTACAACCTTAGGGATGGACCATACCGGCTTAGGTGTTGATGTTACCAGCCCCGATTCGCTGAAAGCGGCCCGCGATAAAATATTAGCCAAATATGGTTCTATAGACATCCTTGTGAACAATGCCGCTATCAACGACATGTTCGAAAATCCTGCGATGGCAAAAGACCTGTCGGCATTTGAGAATTATCCGTTGGATGCCTTTCAAAAATCCATTGATGTAAACATCACAGGCGTATTCCTGTGTTCTCAAGTATTTGGTACGGTGATGGCGGACCAGGGTAGTGGCAGCATTATTAACGTCGCCTCGACGTATGGCATGGTTGGTCCCGACCAAAGCATCTACCGCAATGAATGTGGTGAACAGACGTTCTATAAGTCGGCGGCTTACCCTGTTACCAAAGGCGCGGTAATTAACTTTACCCGTTTTTTAGCCGCTTATTGGGGCGAAAAGGGCGTAAGGGTGAATACACTTTCGCCGGGTGGGGTGGAGAATAGCCAGAATGAATTTTTTGTAAGTAATTATTCCGCCAAAACATTGTTAGGCAGGATGGCGCAACCTACCGATTACCAGGGGGCGTTGATATTTTTAGCAAGTGATGCTTCGGCTTATATGACCGGCGCGAACTTAGTTGTTGACGGAGGTTGGACGGCCATATAGTTCATTGGTTCACTGGTTCATCAGTTTATTGGTCATATCTCAATAAAAATCGACCAATAAAACGTAAAGCGATAGACACTAATGAACAAATGACTAATGAACTAATGAACTAATGAACAATCGCTGCTAAAGAACAAATGAACTAATGACAAATGAACTAAAAGCGAAAGCTGAAAAAATAAAAATGCTGATAACCGACTGCGACGGGGTTTTGACCGACGGAGGCGTATATTATGGAGAGAATGGTGAGTTGATGAAGAAATTCAACATTAAGGATGGCATGGCGGTTGAACGCCTGCGTAACCTTTGCGGTGTTGAAACGGGCATCATTACCGGCGAAATGTCGCCATCGGTAGCAAAAAGGGCAGAGAAACTGAAGATAACCCAATTGCATTTGGGGGCTAAAGATAAACCTGCGGTATTGCATAAGATATTAAGTGCTTTGCCAGATTTAAAACCGGAAGAGATTGCCTACATAGGCGATGACGTAAACGACATAGAAGTGATGAAGTTGGTTGGCTTTACCGCAGGACCGAATGACGCTATTTCGTTTGTTAAAGAAAAAGTAGATTATATTTGCCAGGCGAAAGGTGGCGAAGGATGTTTCAGAGAGTTTGCCGAACTCATTATTTCGGCTAAAACAAAAAAATAAAGATCAATATGTCTAAAACTATCAAATTGAATACCGGCCGCAGCATTGGAGCAGGTGCGCCTTGTTACATTATTGCCGAAATCGGTATCAACCACAACGGTTCGTTAGAAATCGCGAAAAAGTTAATTGATGAAGCTGTAGCTGCAAAGGTAGACGCGGTGAAATTTCAAAAACGCACCCCCGAAATATGCGTTCCGAAAGACCAATGGGAAATTATGCGCGATACCCCTTGGGGCCGCATGAGCTATATTGATTACAAACGTAAAACCGAATTTGGTTTTGATGAGTATTCGGCAATTGATGCGTATTGCAAAAAATTGGGAATCGATTGGTTCGTATCGACATGGGACGTTGAAGCCGTTGATTTTATGGAGCAGTTTGACACACCGGTTTACAAATTGGCATCAGCATCGCTAACCGATTTCCCTTTGATAGAAAAGGTATTGGCGACAGGTAGGCCATTGATGCTGTCGAGCGGTATGTCGACTACACAAGAAATTGATGACGCCATGGCTTTGGTATATAAATTCGACAAAAACTACCCGGTATCATTGGCTCATTCTACTTCGGCATATCCTTGCAAACCGGAGGAATTGAACTTGAAAATGATACAAACTTTGGCGGTTAAATTCCCAGATGCGCCGATTGGCTATTCGGGCCACGAAACGGGTTTGGCTACCACCGTAGCAGCCGTTGCTATAGGTGCTGCTTTTGTTGAACGCCATTTTACATTAGACCGCGCTATGTGGGGATCTGATCATGCCGCATCGGTTGAGCCGGGAGGTTTCCAACGTTTGGTACGCGATATTCGCGATATTGAAACAGCTTTGGGCGATGGTGTGAAGAAAGTTTATGAGTCGGAATTAGGCCCGATGAAACGCTTACGTGTAAACATCAACGAGCCGGTAAAATAAATCACTTTTGATTTGTCGGCTGTGCTGGCAACATTAGTAAATAAAGTGTAAACTTAGCCTCATTTTTAAGAAAATGGGGCTAAGTCATTTTTTATAGCTTGCACTATTGTTAATTTCGCGCAAGAATGAACTTTTTAACAAAACGAACATAGCTGCATGAGGCAAGATTTGGACCACGTAACGTTTATTTGCTCGATAATTTTAGGATGCTGGATAGTTTTAATGATTATATGGGAGCGTGTAGCACCATATCGTAAGGGTTTACCTTTCTTTCGTGATGGTTTTTGGGTCGATTTGGTTTGGTATACCATCATACAAAGCTTCCTGTTAAAGATATTGATATTCGACTATATCATTTCACCGATACAACTCAACATTCATTGGGGCGGTATAAAGTGGTTCCAAGCGTGGCCCGTATGGGGACAGGTGCTGTTTTTCCTCGTTATGCACGATTTGTATATATACCTCTTCCATCGTTTTCAGCACCATAATAAGTTTTTTTGGCGTACGCATGAGGCCCATCACTCTGTAAAATATGTCGATTTTATAGCTGGCTCACGCTCGCATGCATTAGAGATCATTATAAATCAAACCATTGAGTTTGCGCCTATCATGATCTTATTAGGCCCGTATTCGGTTGTTGTACCGATTAAAGCTATGCTGGATGCGGTGCAGGGTATGTTTATCCATGCTAATATCAACGTAAAGATGGGAAAGCTCAAATATGTTATCAATTCGCCAGAGCTCCATTTGTGGCATCATGCCAATTATATAGAAGTTTTTCATGCCAACTTTGCAACTAAGTTTTCGATATGGGACCATATTTTTGGTACCGCTTACTATCCGGGCTTTAAACCGGGCGATGAGCCGGAAAACTGGGGGCTACACTATAATTACCCCCGCGACTATTTTTTACAGCACGCATTTTCGGTAAAGCGTTTTGATGAACAGAAACTATTGAAATACAAATGGTTTGCCTGGTACTATGATTTGCGCCCTCGCTTTATGAACTTTTTTAGAAAGAAGCTGGGTATGCCCCTCATGCAGTTACCCCGCCCCCTGCTGCGGTCAAAGCACCCACTTGACCAACCTGTTGAAACTCCCGAACCTGAATTGCAGGAAGTTTAAAACAATTTTATATCTTGCAGGTTAGTTAGCTAATCATTCACTAATACACATAATTTGCGCTGGTTTTACCTCTTTATCGCTTCGTTGTTCGAGGCCCTTTGGACTTACTCGGTTAAATACTTTAACTTTAGTAATATCAAAGCTGTTCGCTTTGATAATTTTTATAAAATGAATGGCGGCTTGCCCATACTTGCCCCGCTGATCGGTTATATCCTGTTTGGTATCGGTAATATCTTTTTCTTTTCGCTTTCGCTGAAATCACTCACCAATGCTACCGCCTATTCAGTATGGACGGCCATGACGATTGTGGTACTCAAATGCATCGAGTTGTTTTACTTCAAACAAAAGATATCCATAGCCGAATTTGGCTTTATTATGATGATTATTATCGGTATAGTAGGCTTAAAGTTTGTTGCCGCACCGGAGAAGGTGATGCCGTAGGAGTTTATTCTAAACTGCCTTCGCACACGCGAAGTAATGTATCGATGTTGCTTTTGCTCTCCATTTTAAAACTGAAGTTGGTTAACCCATACCCAAAGGAAAACATGCCCAAAGGAATCAGAACGACAGCTGAAAGGCTGCTGGACAAAATCTGGCTAATCAGCATAGATATAAATCCAATTCCTGCAAATGATAGCCAAACAGACATAAACACCTTTATTGCATCGATTAATCCCATTTTTACATGAATGCGGCTGCCATCGAGATATGGTGAAATCGATCCTTCTATTACAGGTATAAAGGAATTTCGATAGGTGATTATTGGCTTTAACTTGAATATTCCATTTAAAACATATCCTTCAAAATCCGCCTCGCTTATAGTATTGCTCCACAAACTTATTTTTATTGAAGGTGGGGCTGAGATGCGTTTTTCTAACCTCGATTGTATCTCATCTGGTTTTAAGGAACTTATTATATAAATGTTTTCTTGAGGAAAAAACTTCATATAGTTATTACCCTAACAATTCCATCACAAAATAAAACGTCGCCACACCTGCAAAGCCGAGGCTGATAAGCCAGTAGATCCGTTTTTTGATAAGGATGGATATGGCGCCAATGGCAATGGCTATTTGGAACAAGGTTACCGAACGGGCCAGGGTGTTGTGCTTATCGTCGTTAAGTTTTGATTCTTCCTCAAACTCTTTGGCTTTTTTGGATATTTCTTCCTGCTGTTTTTTATTATCTTTTATTTTGGCCACATCTTCGGCCGGCGGGGTTTGGCCCATGGCCTGCAGGGTTTTGGTCTCGGATATCAAGATATCGGTTTTGATGCCTTTGGCCTGGTAGTAGGCCCATTGGTCGCTGGCCTTTATTTGGCTCAGCATGGTCTCATCAGCGGCATGAGCTGCCAGTAAGCTGGTGATGGCCGATAGCACGGCAATGATGGCCGTGGTAAGCGCTACGTAGACGATCCATTTGTTTTTACCTTTTTCGGCTGCATGGTGCGCGCTTTCGTGGATACGCTCATGTAATGATTCGGTTGGGTCTTCTAATTCTTCCATATTGTTATAATGATTACACCGATTAAAATGTGATTACATTGATTTTTTTACACCTGCGATGAACTCTTTCAAGTAATAAGGTTCATAGTAGGCTACATCCGCAAATATATGAGCGTTCAACTTTTTTTCGGCAATTGTTAGCATATCTTGTGCAGAATTTACAAAATCGCCATCGAACAGCGCGTTGGGGTCGTGACCTAAAGCCTCACGGCATTTTTCGGCACCATCGCCAAAAAAGATGACAGGGTGTTTATCCAATACATCGGCAAAACTGTTTTCGTCTATAATTTCGGCGGTGGTGGGTGTTAGTGTGTTACCATCACTACCAAACAAGGCTGTATAAACCTCCATGCGGCGCGCATCGATCATGGGGCAAAGCAAGGTGCCGCTATTAACTTTAAAGCTCCCCCGGGCTTTGTAGCCACGCGACATGGATTCCATGGTTTCGACAGCGATTAAAGGTTTATCCAAAGCAAAGCACAAACCTTTAGCTGTTGATACGCCGATGCGCAAGCCTGTGTAGGAACCAGGCCCGCTGCTGACGGCAATGGCATCTAACTGTTCGATAGTTTTCGCGCTTTCGACAAAGAGTTCGTGTATATAAACGGTGATGACCTCAGCGTGTATGTTGCGTTGGTTGATTTCGCGCAAAGCAATCAAATGGCCATTGTTTGCCAAAGCGACGGAGCAGGAAGTGGTAGCGGTTTCGATTAAAAGTATCAGGCTCATGGTACAGGGTCGTAGCCGTGGCCACCCCAGGGGTTGCAACGGGCAATGCGTTTCAAAGTTAACCAACCGCCTTTAAAGCTGCCATGTTTTTTTATGGCTTCGATGCCGTATTGCGAGCAGGTGGGTGTGTATCGGCACTGGGCACCCATTAGCGGCGATAATAAGTATTGGTATATTTTTATGAGCACCACAAAAATGCTGCCTATAATGGCTTTAAATATTTTGAGGATGGCTTTCATACAATTTGCGTGCAAAGCTGAGCGAGTGCCTTTTGCATCTTTTTTTCCATCATGGCATAATCTTCAATCTCTTTACCGATATAGCCGATAGATAGCAGAATGGGTTTCTCAACAGCAACAAGATGATTGTAAAGATGATCGTGCTTGGCTAAGCGATAGGCTTCGCGCATGCGGCGTTTGAGCAGGTTACGGTCAACAGCGCGTTTATAGCGTTTTTTGGCTACGGCAAAAAGTACCTGTGCGCTAACCGTTTGGTTATCGGGAGCTATGAGCCAGGAAACTTTAAAGGGGTAACATAAAAAAGAAGAACCGTTATGAAAAAGCCTTTCAATAAGCTTTTTATTACATAACCGTTCTTCTTTTTTGAATGTATACATACGATTGCTACTGAACCGAAAATAATGAATTACCAGCCGGCGTCAGCCCCTGTTGAGGGGTAAAGGAGCAATCGGGATTATGCTTTGTGACGACGCTCGTCGGATACTGACAGTCTTTTTCTGCCTTTTGCCCTTCTAGAGGCTAAAATCCTGCGGCCATTGGCTGTTGACATACGCTCGCGGAAACCGTGTTTATTTCTTCTTTTACGCTGAGAAGGCTGAAACGTTCTTTTCATGACTATATACTTATATACGCTGTTTTAAAAACAAGAGCGCAAATATAGGGTTGTTTTTTCATATTTCAAATGCTGATTTTATTTTTTGGCTAACTATTTTCCCCACAGTGTTAATAATATGGCACGGCTGCATATTTTTTTATGCCTTTATTTTGCAAAAGCCTTGCTATGTACACTTTATGATAAGAAAGTGCATGGAACGGCGTTTAACAACAACCTCAGGTTAAAATATGCGCCACGGTTTACGCTTACTAACAATCATCGTTATCGCCATCGCGTTTACGGCATGCCATTCGCGTAAAAAAAAGGGGAAGGATATGGCGGAAGTCGTTTTTAAGCCATCTGCTTCTAAGCCATCGTCATCGCTCGCGTCAAAATACGCGGAGATATTGGAGGTGCCGAAAGGCGATATAAAAAACGGCAGATTATATGCTTTTATTGATGAATGGATGGGAACGCCCTACCTTTATGGCGGCATGGATAAGAGCGGGACAGATTGTTCGGGTTTTGTGTACCAGTTACAGCAGCAGGTATACGGAATTACGCTGCCGCGTACTACGGGCGAACAGGTAAATGTCATCAAGCGTAAGTACGAAGAAGAACTGCATGAAGGCGACCTTGTTTTTTGGGATTACGATGGAAAGAAATTCAGCCATGTAGGGGTGTACCTGCAAAACGGTTATGTAGTGCATGTCAGCACACGCAAGGGTGTGATGATTGTTAAACTGCACGACCCATCGATGTACAAATATTTTTCGCGATGCGGATCGGTACTGGCCTCGACACCTTGATTAATTAACGATAAATAAACACACAACAATGGAAAATTCTGTAAATTTGCAGCAAATGCAAAACGAAGAAACAAACTACTCTTTTTGGACGAAGTATAAAAAACACGCCAGCAGCGAGATACTGTTGTATGTTATTATGGTGGTGGGTATTGTGGTAAGCCTGATTGCTTTCAGTATTTTTAAGGGTTAGGATTCTCTTTTTCAGGTTATTTCCATATCACGAACCTTTTTATTTAAAGCAAACAACTTCCTAATACTTTTCAGGATTTATAAGATTATTTTCCTGATTTTAGCGGCGGAAATTATTGATCCGTTTACATGAAATTAAACCTGAAACGCCCGTTGGCTTTTTTTGACCTGGAAACTACCGGGACTACTATTGGCGTTGACCGCATTGTTGAGATTGCTGTTATAAAAATGAACCCTGATGGGAGCGAGGCAGTAAAAAGCTGGAGGGTAAACCCTGAAATGCCCATACCGTTGGAGTCATCATTAGTACATGGTATTTATGACGAGGATGTGAAAACAGCCCCGATATTTAAAGCCGTGGCGGATGAGATTGCCGTTTTTATTGCCGACAGCGACCTGGCCGGATATAATTCGAACAGGTTTGATATACCCATGCTGATGGAAGAATTTTTACGCGTGGGGCATCCATTTGATATTGAAGACCGCTATTTTGTTGACGTACAAAATATCTTTCACCAAATGGAGCAACGCACTTTACGTGCGGCCTACCAGTTTTATTGCGGTAAGGATATCATAAACGCCCATAGCGCAGAGGCCGATACCCGTGCTACCATGGAAGTGTTATTAGCCCAGGTTGACCGTTATGCCAATACCAGTTTTGAAGATAAAAAGGGTGTTAAAACCACGCCGGTAACCGGCAATGTGGCCGACCTGCACAAATTTACCAACCTGAACAAACCTGTTGATTTTGCCGGCCGTATGGTGTTTAACGATGCCGGTGAGGAACTGTTCAACTTTGGCAAGCATAAGGGCAAAAAGGTGGAAGATGTGTTTAAGGCAGAGCCCAGCTATTACTCGTGGATGATGCAGGGGGATTTTCCGCTGTATACCAAGCGTAAATTAGAACAGATATATAAGCGCTTTACACAGAAAAAAGAGCAGCCTAAGCCAGAGGCAAAACCTGAGAATAAATCCATTGCTGTTAAAGCCGAAGAACCTGTTATTAAGTCTGAACCAAAAGCAGCGACAGCCGCGTCACAACCTGAAAAAAAGAGGGTATACCCGCCAAAACCAAACCATCCCGAAAGGAAGCCTTTTGTGCCGCGTAACGACCAAAAGCAAAAAGATGAGCCAGCCAAGCCGATAGATGATGATATGCTGGCAGCCTTGAAGCAGAAGTTTGGGAAATAGATAGTAATGCCATTGAAGGTTAACGAAAATTATATTGGGCTTAAGTTATTCGGATTCGAATGTGGTTTTGAAGAAATATCAGATCAACTTGCTCTGACTCCGACAGGTACGGCAAGAAAATGCTTGCCCAAGTCTGAAAGACCGGCTGATAAACGAATTTGGTCGAGTAATGTGTGGCTATACGAATGTGTTATAAAATCAAATGATTTCATTGGCGACCATATAACAAAATTTATAGATGACATTATTATTCCCAAAAGAGATGTCATACAAGAACTTTCAAAAACGTGCGAAATCGAATTTTCTATAGTTCAATACATGCATTATGGTTGTAATCCTGGATTTTGTTTAAATAATTCTCAATTAAGAATCTTCGCTGAGATTGGGGCTGAGTTGAATATTGACATTTACTGTTTGTGGGATAACGTTACTCACCCCGAATAATTGAGTTTAAAAACTTATATTCCTTTTTAACCCTTCAAACTTTGTACGTTTTACTGCTGAGTTTTTGAAGACCTTTTTGAACACATCTTCTGTTATTTCCTGCCAGTCTTGTTTGGTCATGCCGAGGAGGTCGGGGTGGGGCTGGAAGGCGGGTTCGTTGTTCAACACCGAGAAGCGGTTCCATGGGCAAACGTCCTGGCAAATATCGCAACCAAACATCCAGTTGTCCATTTTGCCTTTAAAGGCGGCTGGTATCTCATTTTTCAGTTCGATAGTAAGGTAGGAGATACATTTGCTGCCATCCACCACATAAGGGCCAACAATGGCTTCGGTAGGACAGGCATCGATACATTTGGTGCAGGTGCCGCAATGATCGGCGGTGGGTGCAATGTCGTAATCCAACTCAATATCGACAATCAGCTCAGCTAAAAAGAAAAACGAACCGGTGGTTTTGCTGATGAGGTTGGTGTTTTTGCCTATCCAGCCCAAGCCCGCTTTTTTGGCCCAGGCTTTATCTAATACCGGTGCCGAATCGACAAAGGCGCGACCGTTTACTTCGCCGATGTGTTGGTTCATCCAATCCAACAGTAGTTTCAGTTTGGCTTTTATTACCTGATGATAATCGTCGCCATAGGCGTATTTTGATATTTTGGGGGCGGTTTCATCCAGTTGTTCTTCATCGGTGTAATAATTCAGGCTCAGGCTGATGACCGACTTTGCCCCATCGACCAATAAACGCGGGTCGAGGCGCTTATCGAAATGGTTTTCCATATAAGCCATCTCGCCATGGAACCCATTTTTTAGCCAGGCTTCAAGACGAGGTGCCTCTTCTTCCAAAAAACCGGCCTTCGCGATACCACATGACATAAAACCCAGCTCTTTTGCTTTGGTTTTTATCAGTTGGGTATATTTCGCGGCGTTTGGTGGCATTTATCGCAAAGATAGGCTTATAATGTGCAAATGAGTAAATGTGCGTATGTGCAGATGAGGGTGTATCTGGAAATTATCTTACCATTTGCACATTTACTAATATGCACATTTGCATATTTAAAACTCATTTTTGATTGAAGAAATCCATCTGGCGCAGAAAAGATACCTGGTCGAAGTAGGTGCTGTCGTAAATGATCTTGCCGTTTTTTATTTGGATGAGGGTAATGTTTTTGAGGGTGTATTTTTTGCCCTGCATGTAGGCCTGTGAACCACCTTCGAGGTTGGTCATGGTGCCGGTGCTTTCGTATTCGATGGTTACCGAGTTATCGCCATAAATGGTTTTGGTGATTTTGTACACCAGGTCGGGCGAGGTTTTCCAATAGCGCGAATAGGCTGTTTTAACTTCGGCAGGGCCAACTTTTAAGCCTTCCCAACTTACGGAATAGAATTGGGCACCGGGCGCGTAATCGGCGGCAAGCAGATTAACATCATGTTTGTTAAGTGCAGCGAAATGACTTTCTGTTACTTGTTGAATGCTTTGCGCCGATGCAACGAAACTGAAAAGCGTTAAAAAAAGGGTGATGCAGGTTTTCATATTGGTATTGTAAGGGTTTGAATTACAATACCAATATACAGATTATTTGGCTTGATCGGTGCGTAAACTGTTATAGTATGCCACCAGTTTTTCCATATCGCCGATCTTGTATTCTTTGCTTTTTATTTTGACGACGGCATCGGGCTGGTCGGCCATTACCTCGCTCATGATGTCGATAAAGTTTTTCTTGGTCAACTCGGTCATGGCGCTTGTATCCGAGCCATAGTAATAGGTAATGCCACCTCCACCTCCTCCGCGCAAAGCGCCTGTACCCAGAGATAAACCGAGTCCGCCAAAACCGCCCATGCCACCACCTATACCAAAACCGGTGGATATACCCGGACGAAGGCCGCCGCCACCACCGCCGCCATCGGCGTTAACCGCGTACAGCTTTAAGGGCGAGTTAACCATTACCAATACAAAATCGAGTTCGTTACGGCTCCAGGGGCCTTCTTTTGGGGCGTGGGCAACAGTAAAACTATCGGTGCCAATTACAAAACCATGTATCATGCTGGCACTAAGGTTTTGTTTTTCGGCTTTTTCATCTTCTTTATAGGTGATGAATCCTTCACCTTTTACAGGGTCTTTGCCGGTGCCGCTGCGGATGAGGCCTTCCACTTTTTGTCCGTTGATATCATAATAGTAAGCAGGTAAAAATTTGCTGCCGGGGAATTGAGCGTTCGCATTAATGGCAAACAGCAGTACGAATAGGGAAAGAAATATAGTCTTCATGTTACGATGAGCAAATATGTTCAATTAACATTAAAAACAGCAATTTATTGTGTCATTTGGGAACCGCGGGTACTAAACCATGACGCTGCATAATTTCGGATAGGATGGCCGGGTCGGGCGGGGTGCCGGGTTTCATTTGCGCTTTTATTTCCCTGAAGTTGGCAAGTCCTATGGAAGCGGGCGTTAAAATGCAAAGTGTTTTTGTGGGATTATCACTTAAGTTTTCGTGGTAATGTACCTGACCACGCGGTATGAATAACTTTTCTCCGGGGCCTGTTGTTAAATGCTGTCCGTTGACGATGGATCAAAGGTTTCCTTCGAGGCCATAAAGCGCTTCGTCGACCTCGACATGGTAATGCGGAACGGGCACTTTAGCGCCAGGCTGGATGATCATTTCGAACATCACCATCCGGTTTTCGGTATCATCGCCATCGAGTAAAAAATGTAGTTCAAGCTGTCCTAATGTAATAATTTCTTTAACAGGGTGCATAACAGGCAGTTTTTGGTTTAGGTTGTTAACTTTACGGTTTAAATATAAAAAAAATAGAAATACTATGATTGTTGATTTGCGGAGCGATACTGTTACCAAGCCTACACCCGGTATGCTGCAGGCCATGATGGACGCCGAAGTTGGCGATGATGTTTTTGGCGAAGACCCGGCCATTAATGAGCTGGAAAGTAAACTGGCCGGCATGTTTGGTATGGAAGCCGGCCTGTTTTGCCCATCGGGAACGATGAGCAACCAGATAGCCATTAAATGCTTTACCAACCCACTCGATGAACTTATAGCCGACCAAACCGCGCATGTTTACCGTTACGAAGGTGGTGGTATTGCGTTTAACTCGGGGGTATCGACACGATTACTGAACGGCGAAAGGGGCATTATTACTGCCGAAATGATAGCACCGGAAATCAACTCGGAGAATGTGCACTTTCCGCATACCAGTTTGGTGGTGTTGGAGAATACCGTGAACAAGGGTGGGGGCAGTTGCTATACATTGGAGCAGATCGCACCCATAGCCAAACTGTGTAAAGAACATAATTTGAAACTGCACCTCGACGGCGCGCGTATTTTTAACGCCCTCGCCTACACCGGCGATAAAGCCATAGACTACGGACAATATTTTGACGGGATATCGGTTTGTTTATCGAAAGGTTTAGGTGCACCGGTAGGCTCCGTTTTTTTGGCCGACACGACTACCATAAAATATGCGAGGCGTGTGCGCAAAGTTTTTGGAGGTGGTATGCGCCAGGCCGGTTTTTTAGCGGCGGCCTGTATTTACGCGTTGGACAACCATGTGGAGCGTTTGAAAATTGACCATGCCAATGCGGCTTTGTTGGCAAGCGAACTGGCCAAACTACCCTGGGTGAGCGGCGTGGTACCCGCAGAAACTAATATTGTGCTGTTTGATACCGTTGAACCGGCGGATATTGTGGCAAAAAAGCTGGAAGAAAAAGGCATCAGGGCGATACCAACAGCCCGTAACCGCATACGCTTTGTACTGCACCTGGATGTAACGCCTGAGCAAATAGCGTATGCGGTGAAGAGTTTGAAGGAAATATAAGGTGCGAGTTGTTAGTTAATGGTTACGTGTTAAAAACACATAACTTACAACCCGTAACCGGCAACTAAAATTACTTTAATTCCCTGTCGGCACCTTGCCTTTCGACCATCCAGCCGGGGTATTCTTTTGGCAGTGCGCTTATTTCTTCAATTTTTGCCAGTTCATCGGCAGACAGGGCAATCTCTGTTGATTTGATATTATCGTGCAACTGATCTGCATTTTTGGCGCCTATGATGGTGCTGGTGATGGGTTGCTGATGCCGTATCCAAGCTAATGCGATCTGCGCTACCGATACATTATGTGTTTTGCTGACCTCAATCAAAACATCGATGATATCATAGGCCTTTTCTTTGTTTACCGGCGGAAAATCGAAGGTGTCGCGGCGGTTGTTGCCCGATGCTTGCGAGTCGCGGGTAAATTTCCCCGATAGGAAACCACCTGCCAGCGGGCTCCAGGGCATAACGGCTAATTTCTGGTCGACAGCCATAGGTAATACTTCGCGTTCAATATCGCGGCCAGCCAACGAGTAGTAATATTGCATGCCTTCAAACCTGTTCCAGCCATTCAGCGCGGCAATGCCTTGTGCTTTCATTACCATCCATGCGGGCCAGTTGCAAACGGCTATGTAGCGTACCTTGCCGGTTAGTACAATATCGTTCAAGGCGCGCATGGTTTCTTCAATTGGTGTTTTCGGGTCGACACCGTGTACGTACAAAATATCGAGGTGGCTTAGCTGTAAACGCTGCAGGCTTTCGTCGACAGATTGGAAAATATGATAGCGCGAAAGGCCGACATTGTTTTTGCCCTCACCCATGCGGCCACGTACCTTGCTGGCTATCACCAGGTCGTACCGGTTAAGTCCCAGGGTTTTGATGGATTGCCCCAACAGTTTTTCGGACTCGCCGTAGGAATAAACATTTGCCGTATCGATAAAGTTGATGCCCGAATCGACCACCACTTTTATCAATTGGTTTACTTCGTCCTGCTGGGTTTTGCCAATGTTGCCCCAGATGCCGCCGGTGCCGCCAAAGGTCATGGTGCCAAAGCATAGTTCGGACACGACTACGCCGGTGTTGCCAAAATAATTGTATTTCATGTCGGTAGATTTTATTGATTTGATAATCCGAAATTACATGCTTTTGTTGAGGCAAAGCAAGTATTTAAAGAGAAATGTTCAGGACATGACAAATATCATTATTTGGTAACGATGAGTATGCTTACCGCCGGGAAAGTAGTGAGGTAATTTGCCGGGAGCAGCTTGGTTTTAACGCCTTCTATTTCTTTAAAATTGTTTTCGTACTCGCGCATATGCCTGAAATCGGCAACGAGGGCTGTGCCGCCGGGCTTTAGTACACGGACAATTTCTTCACAGGCTTTTTTGCGGCCTGGTTTGTTGTAGATGTTGTGGATAACCATATTGGTAACGATGACATCAAAAAAGTTATCGGCGAAGCTCATGTCCATTACGTTTTCGTTCAGGATTTCTACCTTATCGGCAACACCTTCGATGGCGGCGTTTTGCAGGGCGCTTTCCACATTATTTCCCGAAAGGTCTTCAGCGTTCCAGATATCAATGCCGGTGGCTTTGCCGGTGGTTAGCCTTTTTGCGGCGCCGATCATCAAGAGGCCTTTGCCGGTGCCGATGTCCAATACCTGTTCGTTGCCTGTCCATGATACCATGTTGAGCATGCGGTCGCGGTGTTTGTATTTGCCGTAGAGCGAGTAAGCCAGCATGAGAAAACCACCAAAGCAGCAACCGCCACCCGACCAAACGAGGCCAGTAGTGTCGACGTCTACATTGGCAATCTTTACGTGCGGAAAGAATATGACTATGGCTAGCAGGGCAAGTCCTGCCAAAAACAGGTTGCGGATGACACCAGGGGCATCGATGCCATAATTCGGTTTGGTTTTGCCTGTTGCAGCTGGTTTTTTCATTATGGTTAGTTTTAGCTAAAGATAATGAAATGGAAAGCTGATTTACAACTTAGCTTTCAGGCTTTGTTTTGCGCCGTTAAACCATTCGTCCTTTAAAATACTAAGGATAATGGAATCGCGCCAGGTACCATCGGCTTTTAGGGAGAGTTGCCTTAAAACGCCTTCTACCGAGCAGCCAATGCTTTTCATGGCGGCTATACTGCGGACGTTATTGTTATCGGCCCTGAACTCAAGCCGGTTTGCACCCAGTTTTTCGAAAACGAACTGCAACAACAGAAACTTACAGTGCTTGTTTAAGCCGGTGCCCTGGAATGCTTTACCGTACCAGGTGTAGCCTAATTGCAGGTTCAGGTGGGCAGGTTGGATGTCGTAGAATCGTGTACAACCCGCATAGGTGTTGGTGAGCTTATCGAGCACAATAAAAGGGTACTCTGTGCCGGTTTGCTTTGCAGCAAGGGCCTGGGCTATATATTGTTCCATGCCTTCCTTGCCGGCGCCGCTGCGCATGGAGAATTTCCACAGGTCGGGTTCGTTGAGGGCAAAGGGCAGCAGATTGTCGAGATCGTTTTGTTGCAATGGGCGCAGTAGAACGCGCTCATCTTCTAAAATATAATCGATGGTTTGGTCGAAGTTTAGGGGCATGGTCAATAACTTAGGTTTTCGTCGGCAACCCAGCCGATGATGATGATGGCGGGGTGGGTTAAATGATGTTCGGCTACCAGACGGGGCAGATCTTTCACCAAACCTCGGACTGATTTTTGATGTGGCAGTGAAGCATGCTGGATGATAGCGGCAGGTGTATCGCCGTTGCCGGCTTCGATATAAGTAGCGACGATCTCTTCCAGTTTTTTCATACCCATATAGATGACTACCGTGGCATTACTTTGCATGGCGAGTTTAAGATCAGCCGAAAGGCGGCCATCTTTTTTTGTTCCGGTAACCATCCAAACGCTCTCGCTTACTGCACGATGGGTGAGGGGGATATTTTCGAAACCGCTGGCCTGCATGCTCGTAATGCCGGGGATAAAGAAACTTTCGATGCCCTGCTCGCGGGCGAAAAGCATTTCCTCATAACCGCGGCCAAAGATGAAAGGGTCGCCGCCCTTGAGGCGTACCACGAGGCCTTTACTAAAGGCTTTTTCTTTGATAAGGGCGAGAATATCCTCTTGCGAAGTGTACTCGCCGTAAGGTTGTTTGCCTACATATATCTTTTCGCAGTTATCGGGCGCTATATCCAACAGTTCTTTGTTGGCGAGGTTATCATAAAGTATCGCGTTGGCTTTTTGCAAAATTTTATACCCTTTCATGGTGATGAGTTCAGGGTCGCCGGGGCCGGCGCCCATTACGCAAAGTTGGGGTATAACAGGAGGGTTGTTCATGTACGTTGTATTGTAAGCCAAATGTGCTAAATCAAAAACTTAATTTACACTAAAAAGGTAAAAATAGTAGTCGTTTTATATAGGTTTGTAACGGTGTATGACAAACGAAAAGGAAAAATACTATCAAAGCCACAGCAAACTTGATTTGATAGGCCCTCAAGGCCAGGATAAATTGGGCAAGGCCAAAGTATTGGTAATAGGGGCCGGAGGCTTGGGCTGCCCTTGTCTGTTAACGCTCGCGACAAGCGGCATTGGGACTATTGGTATTGCTGATTTTGATACCGTTTCGGTGAGCAACCTGCACCGCCAAATTTTATTTGGTATGGACGATATTGGTAAAGTTAAGGTAGCTGTTGCTGCCGGTCGTTTATGGGATACCAATCCATATATCATTATCAATCAGCATGAAATGTTGGTTGATGAAAGTAATATTTTAACCTTAATTGAGCAATACGATATCATTGTTGATGGTACGGATAATTTCGCCGTACGGTATTTGATAAACGATGCTTGTGTTTATTTGGATAAGCCGCTGGTTTACGGGGCGATATACCAAACGGAAGGGCATGTCACAGTTTTTAATTATGAGGGTTCGGCAACGCTGCGTTGTTTATTTGCTGAGCCGGGTGCGGAGACTTATGTACCGTCGTGCGCCGATGTTGGGGCGTATAATGTGGCGACCCAGATTATCGGTACGATGATGGCGAATGAGGTGGTCAAAATAGTGGTGGGTGCGACTGCGGTGCTTGCCAATAAACTGTTGACTTTCGATGCGTTGACTTCGGCGACACGAAGTGTTACTTATCGCGCAAAGCCCGAAAGCAGGGAGGGAAGCAAGGCAAGGTTTGAAGTTGAACGGGCTGCTGTTGACATCAGCATTGAAGATTTTTTAAAGCTGGATAAGGACGCTTACCAATTGATAGATGTGCGTGAAGAATGGGAGCGGGACGAGTTTAATATTGGCGGCTTGCATTTGCCATTGGGGTTGATAAGTACAATTGCGGCACCCGCATTATCAAAGCAAGATAAGCTGATAATTTATTGTGAACAAGGGACGCGAAGTGCATCGGCAGTGCAATATTTGAGAAAAGCAGGGTTTAGTAAGGCGGTTAGCCTGAAGGGCGGCATCAAAGCCTACAGGTTGCTAACTGCGTAGTGAGGCTTCATTATAGGGCCAAAAACTCAGGGCCTGATTTGCGACAAGTGGTAGATATAAAATATTATAACAAAAGCGACTACAGCTATTGCTACAATGAAAAGTACATATTGCGCCATTTCAAAACAATCAATAAGGTTTTAAACTAAAAAGGGGTTGCAAGATAATAATTTATCTATTACTATAAAAACAAAAATTTCAACCTTTAATTTTTTTCATTAGGTATTTAATTTTTAAATAGCTTGTACCTTTAGGGCATGTTGCAGGTGAGCAGATTGTTTATTTATCCCATTAAATCGTTAGCGGGTATTGAGGTTGTAAGTGCTAAGGTAACCGACCGTGGCTTTGAGCACGACAGGCGCTGGATGTTAGTGGATGCCAACAATCGCTTCTTATCGCAACGCGAATACAGCCAGATGGCGCTTATAAAAACTGCGATTACTGAAGCTGGTATCGCTGTGTATCACTTGCAGCAGCACGACAAGGGAATTGATATTCCTTTTATCCCGACGACCGGTAAAACGGGTATGTTTACCATTTGGGACGATACCTGCCCCGGGCAATATGTGAGCAACGAAGCCGATGATTGGTTTAGCGAAACACTCGGCACCACCTGTCGATTGGTGTATATGCCGGATGATTCGCAGCGGTTTGTTGAAGAGAAATACCGGATGGATGATGAAGTTACTTCATTTTCGGATGCTTATCCATTTTTGATATTGGGTGAGTCGACATTGGGGTATTTGAATAGCAAGTTGGAGGTTGAATTGCCCTTGAACCGGTTTAGGCCGAATATCGTTTTCAGCGGCAGCGAAGCGCATTTAGAGGATAGCATGGCACATATCCGCATTAGCGGTATTGATTTTTTTGGCGTTAAGTTGTGCGCACGCTGCAATATCATTACCATTGACCAGGATACGGCTATACAAAGTAAGGAACCAACCCGTACCTTAGCCACTTACCGGGCTAAAAACAATAAGATATATTTTGGGCAAAACCTGCTGCACAAGGGTAAAGGAACCGTGCATGTTGGCGACCCGATAGAAGTGTTAGCTACAAAAGAAACGGTGTTCGACTAAAGATTATGCGCGATATTACCCATAAACAAATTACCCTGCGGACGGCCAAGGCCATCGGCGTATTGTATTGCTCGCCCGCTACCATCGGTCTCATCAAAAACGACGAACTGCCCAAAGGTAATTTGTTTGATGTTGCCCGCGCGGCAGGTTTTATCGGCGCCAAGCTTACGCCACAATTGTTGCCGCATTGCCACCCGGTACAGATTGACGGGATGGATATGAGTTTCGAGTTTTTGGATAAGGCGAAACATACTGACTATTTTGATGATGCGGTTTTTACTAAATGCGGAATAGTAATTATGGGCGATGCCAAATCTATAGGCCGTACGGGAATAGAAATGGAGATATTGACCGCGGTATCCGTAGCGGCTTTGGAGATTTACGATATGTTAAAACCGGTGGATAAGCAACTGGAGATAGGGCATATCAAACTACTCGAAAAACGTGGCGGTAAAAGCGACCGGGAAAGGTTTTTTGCCTCGCAACCGGTTTGCGCGGTGCTGGTATGTTCCGATTCGACAGCGGCAGGGACTCGGGAGGACAAAAGCGGAAAACTTATCGCAGAAATGCTGAAAACGGTAAATGCCGATGTGGTGGATTACCTGGTATTGCCCGATGATAAGGAACAAATACAACAGCAGGTAAAAGCCTGGGTGGCCGATGATGTGCAGTTTATATTTACCACGGGCGGCACGGGGCTTGGTCCGCGGGACAATACGGTTGCAGCCGTGGAAGAGATATTAGAACGCAAAGCGGATGGCATAGCCGAAGCGATGCGGGTTTACGGTCAGCAACGTACGCCGGTAGCTATGATGAGCAGGAGTTTGGCAGGGACGATAGGCAATACATTAATTGTTACTTTACCGGGGAGTACTGCGGGGGCAAGGGAATCGTTAGAGGCGATATTGCCGGCGGTTTTTCATGCGAGGAAGATGATGTTGGGGGAAGGACATTAGCGCTTCGCGCATGGAAGATGGAAGAAGGAAGATGGGAGAGGTGTTTTGATTTCGGGTTTTAATGATTATTTTTGTGTATGACTACGTTAACGATTAACATACCGGATAATGCGAAGGTTAAACTTTCGGCAATTGTTAAGGAATTAGGCGGCGAAATAGTTCAAATCAAAAAAAGAAAAGCTAAAACTGCTAGGGAAAAAGAGGCCGCTTTGTTAAAACAAATAGAAGCAGGGTTAAAAGATGTTGCGGATATCAGGGCCGGCAAGATAAAAGGTATGTCGTTATCCGAAGCTTTACATGGCTAACCGTGTAATTTACACCCCCTTTTTTGCAGGTAGGGCCAAAAGACTTAAGAAAAAATTTGCCACACTTGAAAGCAGTCTGTTTGACTTGGAGCAGCAACTGATAAAAAACCCTCATCTTGGCGAAAGTTACGGTGCAAATATTTATAAGATAAGGCTTGCAGACCCAAGCAAGGGGAAAGGTAAAAGTGGTGGCTTTAGAGTGGTTACTTATCTTGTTACAGAAACAAAAGATTCTACCGATATTTTTTTGATAACTATTTTTGACAAGTCTGAAGAGGCTACCGTCAGGAAAGAATTGATTTTAAGCATTATAAAAAGTCTTGGTATTTAATAATGCACCATGCTAACCTACACCGAAGCTCAAGAAATCATCACCTCGCATGCCAGATCATTTGGCGGGGAGGAAATTGCTTTGGAAGATGCGGATGGCAGGGTGTTGGCCGAGAGTGTGCCTGCAGATAGGGATTACCCGCCATTTAACCGGGCTACCATGGATGGTTATGCCATTAATCCATGGGACTGGGAGGACGGGGTGCGGCGCTTTAAAGTTCAGCAGGTAATCTATGCGGGACAGGTTGCAGAAGCCGAACTCTCGGCGGAAAATTGCTATAAAATTATGACGGGGGCACCAGTGCCAGTATCGGCCAGTGCGGTGGTGAGGCGTGAGGACGCGGTGGAGGTAAATGGAATAGTGTCGTTTAACATCGGGACATTAAAACCTTTTCAAAACATCGCCCGAAAGGGAGAGGATATGCATCATGGTGATGTGGTTTTGCAAAAAGGGATGCTGTGCAACCCGTCGGCCATCAGTTTGCTGGCTTCCTTAGGTCATATGAAATTGAAGGTGGAGAAGTTGCCCAAAGTAGCTCTGTTTACTACAGGCGATGAGGTGGTTGAGCCGGGTAGGCCGGTTGCGGCAAGCCAGATACGCAATGGCAACCAATACCTGCTAAAAAGTCTGCTCAAAAAATGGCTGATAAAACCCACCATTTACAAACATATACCTGATGATAAGGAAATGCTGAAAACGCATTTAACTGCGGCCCTTGATTGCGATATGGTCATCACTTGTGGTGGAGTATCAGCCGGGGATGCTGACTATTTGCCCGAAGTTTTGGAGGGTATAGGAGTTAAAAAACTGTTCCATAAGGTGGCTATCAGACCGGGTAAACCCATTTGGTGCGGGCAGATGCCCAATGGTGGTTTGGTGTTTGCCTTGCCGGGAAACCCCTTTAGCTGCCATGTTACGTTCAAGCTTTTTATCGAAACTTATTTGATGGCTTGCTTCGGCCTGCCGAAACCGACCTTATCGCAATTGCCATTGTTATCGGCGAAAGCCAAAAAAGTAAATCTGGATGAGTTCTTCCCGGCGCGGCTATCGAGCGAGGGTATTTTGTCGATAGCGTTTAACAGTTCGGGTGATATTAAATCGGCTTTGGTAGCCGATGCTTTGGCGGTGCACCCGGCTGAGGTCGGGGATTTGGGTGTGGGGGATAGGGTGGGATTCAGCCCCCTCTAACCCGATAGCTATCGGGTCTCCCCCGGAAGGGAAGACTTTCTGTCTTGAATTTGCAGATATGGACTATTTTTCTTATATTGTATCGGACCGCAGATTAATTTGATTAGGATGATGCCGCTGATTTTGCTTTATAATATTTCTTACTTTCTCCCCCCTTGGATTAGAGTAAGGACGAAGGAGCAAGGAACAAGGATTGAAAAAGAAGAGCGTAAAAAGTCTTACTTTATG
>NZ_CAITNG010000041.1 GCF_903893715.1 uncultured Mucilaginibacter sp. | reverse complement strand
TATTACCCGATATTTAAAACCTGATTGTGTGAGTTGTTAGTTACGCCCGCAGTTGTATTCATAACTGCGGGCGTTTTTTGTAAGTTACCCGTCGGGTGGTCAAAAAACAGGGAGCGCCTCCAGTATCTCCATCGACGGGAAGACCAGCATAGGTTTAAGCAAATTGGCCGCCATTTTTTGTGTAACGCTGCGCTCGAATATTTTTTGGATAAAATTACGTTTGTGATGAATAAGTACCAACATATCCACATCAGTATGTTCGGTCAGCCAATCGAGGCCGTTGGTAACGCTGTTGCTTTTTATGGCCTGATAATATACTTCGGGATAATTTGTTTTGGCAGCAACCCGGTTAAAAAAATGTTTCACCAAATGTTGATTATCATAGTCTGTGCCATTTTCTTCGGCAACGTGGGTTATCAAAATTTCGGCATCAAAGTGTTTGGCCAGACCCGCCAGGCAATGCAATACTTCCACTCCGGTTTGGCCCAGATCAGTGGCAAAGGCCATTTTCTTGATGTCTTTAAAAAATGTTTGATAGGGCACCACCAAAACAGGGCAATTTGCACCATCAATTACCTGACTGGTATGATTGCCGAGCAACACCGAAGTTAAACCACCCTCGTGATGCGTACCTATCACAGCCATCAATACATGGTTGGTCAAAGCTATATCGTTAATGGCGTCAATCATGGGGCCACCTTTGCAGCAATATCTTATTGCAGGCCTAAAGGCACCTTCAGCAACATCCACGTTGAGCTGGCGGTTCAACCGCGCCGCAAGTTCAGCCATCTCGGCAATAGCGCCCTCTTCGTAGGTCCTGTAATCATCGGGGTACGAGCTGATCGGCGTAGCAGTTGCCGGCTCGTGCACCGTACCCAAAAAAACGTTGCACAATAATAAATTAGCTTTCACTTTTTGCGCAAGTTTTAACGCATAATGAGCGGCATGCTCTGCCCTAACCGAAAAGTCGGTCATTACTAAGATGGTTTTCATGTTCTACATTTTTTTATACTTTTTCAAATCGGTTATAAAATGCACGTTCAAGCGTTTCGCGATGATCCGGATGCGCAAGATTGATCAATGCCTTTGCCCTTTGTTTTAAGCTTTTGCCAAACAAGTTTACTATACCATACTCTGTAACCACCCAATGCACGTGCCCGCGCGTGGTTACCACACCTGCCCCTTCCTTTAAAAAAGGAACAATGCGGCTAATGCCTTTATTGGTTTGCGATGGAAGGGCGATGATGGGCTTGCCACCTTCGGACAATGACGCACCGTGTATAAAATCCATTTGGCCACCAATGCCCGAGAATTGATAGGTACCGATAGAGTCGGAACATACCTGGCCGGTCAGGTCGATTTCGATGGCGCTGTTGATGGCCGCAACTTTAGGGTTTTTACGGATGATGGCCGTATCGTTTACATAGTTGATTTCCATTACCCTGACGCCGGGGTTATCGTTTACAAAATCGTACAATTTGCGGGTCCCGGTCAGGAAAGCCGTTACCGAACGGCCAACATTTATCTTTTTGAGGCTGTTGTCAATAACGCCGCTTTCGATGAGCGGAATAACGCCATCAGAAAACATTTCGCTATGCAGCCCGAGGTTTTTATGGTTTGTTAGGTTTTTAAGCACCTGGTCGGGTATGCTGCCAATACCCAATTGCAGGGTAGCGCCATCTTCAACCAAGGATGCTACATTGTAGCCAATTTTTTCAATCACCGGGGTCACGTCGTTGCCATAGTTCACTTCCGGCAGTTCGTCTTTATGCCATACCATCGCATTTATTTTTGACATATGCACAAAGCCCTGTCCATGTGTACGCGGCATCAGGGGGTTAACCTGCGCAATAACGTATTTTGCGGTATCTACAGCTGCACGTGCAATATCC
Source organism: uncultured Mucilaginibacter sp. (assembly GCF_903893715.1). Classification (GTDB taxonomy): domain Bacteria; phylum Bacteroidota; class Bacteroidia; order Sphingobacteriales; family Sphingobacteriaceae; genus Mucilaginibacter. The sequence continues at coordinate 4,317 of NZ_CAITNG010000041.1, read as the reverse complement.
ACCGATGTACCCAATGAGCAAAAACCGTGTGCATCGGGTGGCGAAACTTGTATAAGCGCCACATCCAAAGGCAAAATTCCCCTGCGGAAAAGCAGCGGTATCTGGCTTAAAAATATGGGTACATAGTCGCCATCGTCGCTATTGGCTACCGACCTTGTGGCCTTCGATACAAACAACGAGTTCACAAAAAACGATTTGCGGTGCTCGGGCCTGTCGAAGTTAACTTTGCCCAAGGTAGTAATGCTAACCAGTTCCACATCGTACAATTCGTGGTGCCTGTTTTGCAAAGCCTCTACCAGCCAAACCGGTGTGGCGGCGCCACCATGTATATACACCCTATCGCCGGGTTTTACAATTTTCAATGCCTCTTCGGCGGGTATGTAGTTAATATCGGTCATGATCCTAATTTTTATTATGGTTTGCTAAATAAACCCTTGTTTTCTTTTTTCCAAAAATAGCTGATGCTATACTTCCCATGTTTGACACTGAACAATATAAAAAATGACATGCATCATTTTTTCCAATTACTAATGATATAGCTTTGCTCACCGCGATACTTCTAATTTTTTTACATAGTCGTCGTGGGTAACTTATTCATTTTTGCCTGTAAGAAGATCTCTCTTATTATAGGTGGCGATTTGCAATAAACAAAGCCATGCCCAATAACAATTTTAATATTAAAGGTTTAACTGACAGTCAGGTGCTTGCTGCCCGCACGCAATATGGTAGCAACAGTCTATCGTACAAAAAAAATTACGGTTTGGTTGATGCCATAAAGGGTTTAGCGAAAGAACCTATGGTAATCCTGCTATTAGTAGCATCGTTCATATATTTTGTAAGCGGAAAAACGGGTGATGGCATATTCCTTTCGTCGGCAATTGTACTTGTCGCGGCCATCTCATTACATCAGGACTCAAAAAGCCGAAATGCTTTAGAAAAACTGAAAGATTTTACAAAGCCAAATTGTACAGTTATCCGCGACGGGAAAACCCAAAGCATAAAAACCGAAGACCTGGTGATTGGAGATAGTTTGATGGTTGAAGAGGGCTGTTCGATTGCCGCAGACGGAACGATAGTACACTCGAACGATTTTTCGGTGAATGAGTCGATACTCACGGGAGAGTCGTTATCGGTTTATAAAGACAAAAGGCAGAATAACAACTTAATATTTATGGGCACATCGGTAGCAAGCGGACTAGCTATAGCCACCGTTACAGCAATCGGCAACCAAACAAAATTGGGCAAAATAGGCAAAAGCCTCGAAAGCATTGTAGAAGAGAAAACACCCTTAGAACAACAAATCAACAATTTTGTAAAAAAAATGGTGATCGCGGGCGCTGTAGTTTTCATTGTTGTTTGGATAATAAATTATACGCATTCGCACCATATCTTAGATAGCCTTTTAAAAGCGCTTACGCTAGCCATGAGCATCCTGCCCGAAGAGATACCTGTTGCCTTTACCACATTTATGGCCCTTGGAGCATGGCGTTTAATGAAAATGGGAGTCGTTGTAAAACAAATGAAAACAGTTGAAACTTTGGGCAGTGCTACTGTAATCTGTACCGATAAGACAGGCACGCTAACTGAAAATAAAATGAGCCTGGTAAAATTGTACGTGCTTGCCGATGACAAAATATCGGATGCGGATGGTGCATTAAGGGATGACGAAAAGGAACTCATCAGGCTGGCTATGTGGGCAAGCGAACCTATCCCCTTCGACCCGATGGAGGTAGCGCTGCACACGGTTTACGCCGACTTAACTGTAAACGACGAGCGCCCGCTATATAAAATGGTGCATGAATACCCTTTAAGCGGGAAACCGCCCATGATGACCCACTTGTTTGAAAACAAAGAAGGAGACCGCATTATCGCCGCTAAAGGCGCACCGGAAGCCTTAATGAGCGTATCGGACCTGACTTCGCAACAAAAACGACAGGTAGAGGCAACGATTAATACCCTGGCAACCAATGGTTATCGCATACTGGGTGTAGGTGAAACAATATTTAAAGGAATGGCTTTCCCATCAACTCAGCAGGAATTTAAATTTAACTTTAAAGGCATCATCGCATTTTATGATCCGCCAAAGGCCAACATTCAATCGGTGTTGCAAGGCTTTTATAAAGCTGGGATTGAGGTTAAAATTATTACAGGCGACAGCGCTCTCACCACTGCTGCCATTGCGAAACAAATAAATTTCGAGGGAAGTGATCAATCCATTTCCGGCGCAGAACTGATGAATCTGAGCGATGCGGCGTTGAAAAAAAAGGTGATGCATACTAATGTATTTACCAGGATGTTCCCTGATGCCAAACTGAAAATAATAAATGCACTGAAGGCCAATGATGAAATAGTTGCTATGACGGGGGACGGGGTAAACGACGGGCCGGCACTTAAAGCGGCACATATTGGTATAGCAATGGGCCAAAAGGGGAGCGAAATAGCCAAGCAGGCCGCATCGCTTATATTATTAGAGGACGACTTATCGAAAATGGTGGATGCTGTTGCAATGGGGAGAAGGATATACGACAATCTAAAAAAGGCTATCCGGTATGTTATATCCATACACATCCCGATTATCCTGACGGTGTTTATTCCCTTGGCCTTGGGGTGGATATACCCTAACATTTTTTCGCCTGTCCATATTATTTTCTTAGAACTTGTGATGGGCCCCACTTGCTCTATTATTTATGAGAATGAGCCAATGGAGCAAAACACCATGCTGCAAAAACCAAGGCTTTTTACGACCACTTTTTTCAATTGGAAGGAGCTGACTGTAAGTGTTGTACAGGGCTTGGCAATAACTGCAGGAAGTTTGATAGCCTATCAATACGCTGTACATGAGGGGTATGACGAGGCACTTACAAGAGCTATGGTCTTTACCGTGTTAATCGCGGCCAATATATTTTTGACACTAATTAACAGGTCGTTTTATTATTCAGTGCTTACTACCATACAATACAAAAACAACCTCGTGCTTTTAATGATCAGTATTACATTGGTTATTACGGGCATGTTATTGTATATAAAGCCATTAGCGCGCTTCTTTCTGTTTGAAGCATTGAATGCACAACAACTGTTTATAAGTGTTGTGATTGGCTTCGTTTTTGTAATTTGGTACGAAGCTGTAAAATTAATAATACGCAAAAAGCATGTAAGCTAAAATTGGGTTTATCTAAAATATCGTGCCATATTTTCGATAAACCCAATTTGATGCTATTTGTATTTTACCAAGTTAAACCTGCATGGCATCTTCCAAAATCAAAAATAATTGTTTTTTCTCTTCTCTTACGGTGTCGAGCAAATCGGTTACGCGGCTTTGCAGGTCGTTAAAAGTTTCCAGTAAAACGATGCCCATCTTTTTTTCGGTGTCGGTTACATAGGGTGCAACGAATTTTAAAAATTCGGGGATACTTCTTTTTAAATCCATTATGTTGGACTCCTGGCCAAAAACGGCTTTGGTGAAGTTTTTTACTTTATCGAGCAATTCCCTGTCGATATAAGGTACCAGATAGGTGTTTGAGATGTCTTTAAAAAACCTGATCTCGTCTTCAACAAATTGGATGTCGCTTAGCCAGTGCCGGCTTTGCTTGTAAAGATCTTGTAACTCGCTCTCGAGCAATAATTCTTCTTGTAGTGTTTGTGTTTGCATTGTTGTAAAGTTTTAGCGCTGTAAAGTTGGGCATGGGTGGCGGCATGGCTAATGATGATGGTCAGCAAATAATATGACCCCCGTCAAACAAAGCAAAAACGCAAAAAAATAAAGTCGCTAACCGGCGATTAAAGGATACTATGATGAACATACCTTGAAAATGTGACGCCCGTCAGGTTTTAAGGCCTGCAAGATACCTAGCTTTGGCATTTATCATTTGTAATTATATGGCCCATAAATTTCATATACCTGTATTAGGCTTAGGGTATTCGGTTGATACCCCTTTAAAAGTAGCGCGTTACGGCATCGCTTCGGTTATGTCGATAGTTGACGATGAGTTGGTTGAACGGATGCGCAAATTACACACCGAACAAAACAATGAAACCTACGTGCCCATTCCAAAAAGCGGCACCGAACATCGCGTAAAGCGGATATGCGCCTACCTTAACCTGGTAAAACGGCTGGTTGACGAGCAGTTTGAAGCATTGAAAGCACAACCTTTTGAACCCGGCAGCGATATTTGTCGCTATTTTGAACTATTGCCCGACTCAAGCCAATTGAAACAAGGGTACGATTTGATGATGGATTATCCTGCTGATGACCGTAAGCTCATTTTCCAAAATGTTTTGCGCAACTCGATGACCAAGGGTGCCATTGACGTGAACATT
>NZ_CAITNG010000040.1 GCF_903893715.1 uncultured Mucilaginibacter sp. | reverse complement strand
TTAAAAACAGAAAACTTGCCTATGAAAAAATAAAATCACAGATCACTTGCACCCCCAAAATAAAAAACTTACCTTTACTTTAAACCCGAAACACTACACAAGCCTTGGTTCACTTTAGTTTGACGACGTACACTTATTCCTTACTACGTTATTCGAACTGATGCATTAACTATAATAACTAATCAGCAACTTCTTCGTAGCTCAGTAATTTCCAGTCGCCTTTTTTGTCAGTTCCATTTTTTTCAAAATTAACCCGGTATGTAGTACTCGGGGCAATAGTAAACTGAAAACTAAGGGTAGTTGCTGCAGCGTTTTTGGGGATAAACCGGGGCAAAAGTTGCCCGGCCAAAAATGCGATATCGTCTTCATGTGCCATCGCTATCCCATATAAAGCCAAACAATACATGCAAAAAACAAGAACAACACGACAACCAATACAAATTTCAGTATTATATTCACATCCCTTTCAAAATCACCGGTTAGCCTTGCAGGCTTTTTTATTTTGAGGTTCGATATGGCATCTAAACTTTGCGATAGGTTTTCGTTCAATATTTCAATCACCATCGGTGCTGGGTGCCTGGTTATGTTTTCAGGCTTGTAATCAATGGGCGGAAACTTATATATTTTCGGCTCTGTTTTTTCTTCAAACGGCTCAGGTATGGGTTGCGGCTCTGCAGGGTTTACGTCTTCATACCATGGCAGCTTAGGTTCTGCAACAGGGTCATCATGCTTTACATCTTCATACCAGGGTAGTTTTGGTTCCTCAACCGGCTCCGTCGGTTTTACGTCTTCGTACCAAGGTAATTTAGGCTCTTCAACAGGCTCCGGAGGATTTACATCTTCATACCAAGGTAGTTTTGGCTCCTCAGTCACTTCCGGCTTCGTCTCGGTATACCAGGGCAAGCTAACCTCGTCAGGTTGGTAATATTTAGGTTCAACTGTCTTATCTGCTTCGTAACTCTCCTCAGCAGTCACCTCTTCGGCCTCAGCACCATATGCGCGCTCGTATTTTGCTTCGTTCGATTTTTTGATAACCGCCAAAACAGGCTGTACTGCCGCTTCCATTTCATCCTCGCCTTTTTCCGGCTGATAATTTTGTCCTTTGGGTGTTAGTTTGGCAGCTATAACCTTGTTACCAAGGTTGTACAGCCCCTGAGCCATCGTCCAATGTAAAAACTCATACGATCCGTTTATGGCTATATATTTATTGTTCGAAAGATAATCGAGGGTGGCTTTAAATTCGTCGCGTTGTTCAACCGAATCCTTATCGTGCAGAACATGAGCCTTTATATCAATATATTTAACCGTAGCATCATGCCTACGCAAATAATCAATAATTTTTATCCTTAACGCTTTGCTCATGTAATAAAGGTTCTATCAAATTGTAAAAGTAATAAAACATAGCAACAACCATGCCATGCAATCATAAAATCCCCTTATATCTCTTACTCCGCGCATAATTCTGTAAGTATCCTAAGTGAATAAATTTAAGGGATAACGCTTTATAAATGATAATGGAAGCCGCAAAATATTTTGCTACAATAAACTTTGTTTTGAAAATCTTTTTCTCTTTTTTTCGATCTAAAAAAATCGTACCTTTACATCATCAAATTACTATAGAAATTTTTGTAATAAAACAAGCACAGCTAATTGGTTCAACCAAATAGTCGCTATCAACTCATTTTTCAAATAAAGTGATGCGCAAAAAAACACCCATCCCAGTAAGCAATAAAAGCGCTCTGTTCGAATTGACCTTAGTCCAAAATACCGCAATAGAGCGATTTAAAACCTTGGCGAAAGAATTTTTTCTGGTTGGTGGCAGCCGGTCGGGCAAAACATTTATCATTATCTATCAGCAAATACAAATGGCCCTGGCAAATGCGGGTTCGCGCCATTTGATAGCACGTTTTAGGTTTAACCATGTTAAAAACTCCGTTTGGCGCGATACGTTGCGCAAAGTGCTCAAACTTTGTTATCCGGACGCATCCGTAACCTGGCGTAATACCGACTATTATATCGAATTTGGAAATGGTTCGCAAATATGGCTGGCGGGGCTTGACGAAAAGGACCGCACTGAAAAAATACTGGGCATGGAATTTTTGACCGTATTTTTAAACGAGGCCAGCCAAATATCATATAACACATATACTACCATTAAAACACGTTTGGCACAACAGATGGAAAATGCCCGGCCATTGTTGTTTATTGATGCCAACCCGCCAAGCAAAAAGCATTGGTTGTATAAAATATTTGTAGGCTATACCGAGCCTGAAACCAACACCACACTTAACCAAAACCGCTATTCCATGTTAAGAATGAACCCCGATCAAAACCTGGCCAATATCAGCAGCGACTACTTGGATACGCTGGATTCCTTGCCTTTACGCAAGCGTTTACGCTTTAGGGATGGCGAATTTGCTGATGATACCGACGGCGCTTTGTGGACCGATGACCTGATAAACGGCTTACGATTGCAACGCCTGCCCGATGGCACCTTACCGGTGAGCTTGAAACGCATTGTGGTGGCTGTTGACCCTGCCGTAACCAGTAAAGATACATCCGACGAAACGGGGATAATTGTTGCCGGTATAGGCTTTGATAATCATTTATATGTACTTGAAGATAAAAGCGGCAAGTATAGTTCAAACGAATGGACTGCACAGGCCATTGTATTATACGAACAATACCAAGCCGACCGGTTAATTGGTGAAACAAATAACGGTGGCGACCTCATCGAGACCGTTTTACGTGGACGAAAGGAAACAACCATAAGTTACAAAGGCGTACGCGCCACACGCGACAAATTTACCCGGGCCGAGCCGGTAGCCGCCCTTTATGAGCAGGGCAAAGCACACCATATCGGGCAATTTTTAGCGCTCGAAATTGAAATGACAAGTTGGGATTCAAAAAAGGGTAGCAAGTCGCCAAACCGGATAGATGCTTTAGTGTGGGCTGCAACCGAACTTTGCCTTACTAAAGAAGATAAAATTACCGGCAAAGCCACGTTCCATTTCGCCGATAAGGATGCGGATAAAATACCATCGGGAAAAAAACGGTTGTTGACAAATTAGCAACAAAATTTGCAGAATCAAATTATTTTTATTACTTTTGTGATGTTTGTAATATACATGCGGGTTACAGTATTTTCTCGACTATTTGCATTAGTTCATCATTTAGTACCAATTGAATATGCTTCCAATTAAACTTAATGGAAACCATTATAGTTTCCCAACCGAACTGTCCGAAATCAATCTAAAGCAATTCTATGCTTTGCGCCAAGCGAAGGATATGATCGGCGAAATATGCGCCCTTACAGGTCTGCAAAGGCAAACCATTCAAAACTTTAAAAGCCGGACCGATCTGGCAAAATGCCAGGCCTTGTTGGGCAATATCGCCCAAAAACTGGCCACAGGTTTTGATGATGCCAAACTGCCCAAACAAACTGTAATGGATGGCAAGGTAGTTAAAGTGCCGCGCAACCTGAAACTGGAACCTGTAGGTGCCTTTATTGCCGTGCACAACCTGATAAACGAAGAACTGAAACAATGTGCCGAAAAGAAGGTCGATTTCGACCCCATGCCTATTATTCCACAATTATTGGCGCATTATTTTTATTTGCCCTATATGGGCGATGGCGTTTTATACAGTGATGAAGGTGTTGAAGATGAAGGATATATGGAGAAAGTACATACCATACCCATAACAGATGCCATCCCGATAGCAAATTTTTTTTTTCGGCGGTATCCAAACTTATAGAAGAGCAGGCCACCTTATTGAACAGGCCGCCGGATCCGGCTGAAATACGCGCCAAAGCCGAAAAGCTGAACCAATTCGGCTGGCTGCTCACCATCGATACCTTAGCGGGTTTCGATATTACCAAATGGGATTTGGTGTTAAACCAATCTTACGAACGCACCATCATCAAATTGCTGATGAACCGGGAAAGGATGGACTACCAAAAACGCTACGTCGAAACTGCGAATACCCGCTAACGACTAAGCCAAAACAAATGAACTAATGAACCATTGAACTAATGAACCAAAAAAATGAAAGAATTTTTAGCAACCCTGGCATCGCAACAAACAGCGATTGCTTCCTTTTTTTACGGCACGGATTATGAAGCTAACCTACAGGCAGATGATGCTGCTTTCCCCATGCTGCATGTGCAAACCATTGTCAACTCGGGTGCCGAACTATCGGCAGCAACGGGTGTTGCCCGTAAAACATGGCCGCTTTTCCTGTTTTTCTGTCAACAGGCGGATATCGACAGCACAACCGACCAGCAAGAAGCCATTGCCGAACAAATGAAAGATATGGCAATAGCATACGTAGCCCGAATAAACCAAACCCGGCAATACGACCATATAACCAAAATACAGTTCAAGCATCTCTTCTACAAGTTTGATTCGGCAGTCTGCGGTGTACTCACTATGATTACATTACGGGATAAAAAAGGCTACGCTGCCGAATGTGCATTAGTTCAATAGTTTCAAAACCAATAATTGACGACCATGGCAAATGACTTAATGACCAATGACCCGAAGGCTGGTCTTCTCTCCTACTTTACGGATATAAAAAACCAAATTATCGATGCTGCAACACAAAAGGGTCTGTCGGCAAGTGGTAAAACATTGGCCTCTCTTGAGGTGGTTCCAACCGATAATGGCTATGAGCTACAGGCGGATAGCAGCATCTATTTTATGGAACACGGCCGTGGCCCAACCAGCACCAACGCGGTTGCAGGCAATCCAAACCTCGTTCAAATCATTCAAGAATGGCTGGAAGATAAAGGCCTTGACATTAACCCTTATGCAGTAGCTAAAACCATCCATAAAAACGGCACCAAACTATTCAGGGCTGTCGGTAATTCGGGCGTACTAAGCGTACCGCTCAACCTCGATGCCCTCGACCAGGTTTTCGACGGCATAAGCGACCAATACCTGCAAAATGCAACCAATCAATTATTTAACGCAATGGATGACTAAAACCAACACTTATAATACCCGCCAATAACTTAATAACCTAATAACCAATAACTCATCATAAAATGTCAATCCTCTTATCCGACCCATCAACAAACCAGGCCTCCCGCTGGTCGGCACTGTTTAACCCTATCGTTTTTCAGTATATGCACACCATCGACTACGAGATTTGC